>JAAUSP010000391.1 GCA_012032575.1 Anaerolineales bacterium
GCCGGAGCAGGATATCGGACGACATATCGGCCACCAGTGGGATGTCGCCGGTAGCGGGAAAGCTGCGCCACTGCGTGCCAAAGATGGTATTGTTGGAGCAAATGTGGACATACGAGGCGGCGGGATTGAACTCGATCTCGTCGGGCCGGGGCAACCGGCGGAACTTTTCGGCCTCGGTCGAGGCGGCCAGGCGACATTCGGCCACTTTTTTGATTTCCTCGATGGCTTTTTCGGTCCACGCGCCGGTGTGGAGCACGTCAATGGGCTGGCCGGGCAGGTACAAATTCATGGGAACCATCGAGAATTGCAGGCTGGCCCCGCCTTGTAAAAAGAGCACGGCGTAATCGTCGGGAATAGCCATATTCTCGCGCAGGCCGCGCTCGGCTCCGGCTAAAATCCCCTCAAATTCCGGCGAGCGGTGGCTCATCTCCATCACCGACATGCCGCAGCCTTGAAAGTTGAGCAGTTCGTCCCGCGCTCGTGCTAAAACCGGCTCCGGCATCACCCCCGGCCCGGCACTGAAATTAAAAATCCGCTCAGACATAACAATCTCCTCGAAGAAAAAGATGCGATGAGGTGTGAGGCGAAGACGCGAAGAATCGCTTCGTCTCGTCGCCTCTTCGCCTCCCCGCCTCATTATACCGCAGCCAGGCTCAAAACGTAAAAGCGGAGACTTTTGGCAGGGCCGAATTTTGCCAAAACAAGTCGCTCATGGGAAGATAGGATAATAAAACTTCTGTAGCGGTCGGACATTGTCCGACCGCTACAGAAGCTATTGACGAAGGAGGCACTGACTCATGACCAACAACCCTCGCGTTACGGTTTGGAACGAATACCGGCACGAAAAACGAAATGCCGAGGTTGCCAAAATCTATCCGGACGGCATTCACCAGCAGATTGCCCGGCACCTGCAAGGTGAAGGCTTCACCGTTCAAACAGCCACTCTTGACGAGCCGGAACACGGCTTGACCCAGGAGGTACTCGACCAAACGGATGTGCTGATCTGGTGGGGGCATATGGCTCACCACGAGGTAGCCGACGAGGTGGTGGAGCGCGTTCGCCGACGGGTGTGGCAGGGAATGGGTCTGGTGGTGCTGCACTCCGGCCATTTTTCCAAAATCTTCAAAATTTAATGGGCACCTCGTGTGATCTCAAATGGCGCGAACTGGGCGAAAAGGAGCGGGTTTGGGTGGTCGAACCGGGCCATCCCATAGCCGCCGGGCTGCCCGAATATTTTGAAATCCCCCAGGCCGAGATGTACGGCGAGCATTTCGACATCCCCGCGCCCGATACCCTGGTGTTTATCAGTTGGTTCCAGGGCGGCGAACTGTTCCGCAGCGGCTGCTGCTTCCATCGCGGGCGCGGCAAAATCTTTTATTTCCGCCCCGGCCACGAAACTTACCCCATCTACCACCAGCCGGAAGTGCTGCGTGTCATCAACAATGCCGTCCAGTGGGCCGCGCCGTCGCCGGGCCGGAGGTCAAGTTTGGCAATTTTCCAACGCCATTGGAGAAATTCTAAAAGGAACTGAAGGAATTAAGGGAACTGAGGGAACTTTTTTGAGTTCCCTCAGTTCCTGCGAGTTCCCTTAGTTCCTTTATCTTTGGAGGTGTTGACATGATGGACAAAATTCGGTGGGGAATTTTGGGCACGGGAGCCATTGCCCATAAGTTTGCGACCGGCTTGAAAGCTGCTTCCGGCGCGGAACTGGCCGCCGTTGGCTCGCGGGCACAGGCGACAGCGGATCAGTTTGGCGACACGTTTGGCGTGCCGCGCCGTTACGCCAGTTATGAGGCGTTGGCCGGTGATCCCGAAGTTGATGTGATTTATGTCTCCACGCCGCACCCACTGCACAAAGACAACACCCTGCTCTGTCTGGAGGCCGGCAAGGCTGTTCTGTGCGAAAAGCCGTTTGCCCTCAACGCTGCCGAAACGGAAGCCATGATCAACCTGGCCCGCCAGAAAAAGCTGTTTCTAATGGAAGCAATGTGGACCCGCTTTTTGCCGGCGGTGATCAAGGTGCGGCAGCTCATTGCCGACGATGTCATTGGCGAAGTCCGCATGCTTATGGCCGATTTGGGCTTTCGGGCCGAATTCGACCCCACGGGCCGCTTGTTTGATCCGGCTCTGGGCGGCGGTGCGCTGCTCGACGTAGGCATTTATCCCGTTTCCTTCGCTTCGATGATTTTCGGCACGCCGGCCAAAGTGACCAGCCTGGCCCACCTGGGTGCAACCGGCGTGGACGAACAATCAGCCATGCTGTTGAGCTACGCCGGAGGACAACTGTCCATCCTGGCCGCCGCCGTCCGAGTAGACATCCCGTCCGAAGCGATCATTATGGGCACAAAAGGGCAAATCCGGGTTCACGCGCCCATCTACTGCCCGGTGCGCCTCACCCTGTCCCGGCCTGAACAGGGCGAAGAAATTATTGACCTGCCGCTGGAAGGCAACGGCTACAACTACCAGGCCCTTGAGGTGATGAACTGCCTGCGCAATGGTTGGTTAGAGAGCGCCACCATGCCTCTGGACGAAACCCTGGCGATTATGCGCACAATGGATGAAATCCGCGCGCCGTGGGGTTTGAAATATCCGACGGAATGATCGGAGTGCAATAGCTTGGCTTTTGCGCTCCAGAATAAAAAGGAGTCAACTATGCCCGCTAAAAAACTGGGCGTCGCCATTCTGGGCTGCGGCAACATTGCCGAGCCGTATGCCCAAACCCTGGCGACTTACCCCGAAATCGAACTGATCGGCATGGCCGATATGGATGTGTCCCGCGCCGAGGCACTGGCGGCCAAATTCGGCTGCCGGGCCTACGCTTCTATGGAAGATATGCTGGCCGACGAGGCGGTGGAGATGGTGGTCAATTTGACCATTCACCACGCCCACGCCGAAACCACCACCCGCTGCCTGGAAGCCGGCAAGCATGTTCACTGCGAAAAGCCGCTGGCCCTCACCTACGACGAGGCGCGGGCGGTGGTCGAACTGGCCCGGCAGAAAGGGCTGCGCCTGGGCTGCTCGCCTTTTACCTATATGGGTGAAGCCCAGCAGACCGCCTGGAAAATCATCCGCGAGGGCAAACTGGGCCAGATTCGAGTGGCCTTTGCCGAGGTCAACTGGGGCCGGATCGAATCGTGGCATCCCGCGCCCGGCCCATTTTACCAGGTCGGCGCGTTGTTTGACGTGGCGGTTTACCCGCTGACCATGCTGACTGCCTTTTTTGGCCCGGTTCGCCAGGTTTGGGCTTACGGCACAGTGGTCCACCCCGACCGGGTGACGCGGGAAGGTGTTCCCTTCCATATTGACACCCCGGATTTCGTCGTCGCGGTGCTTGAGCTGGAAAGCGGCCCTGTCGTCCGGCTAACCAGCGATTTTTATGTGTCGCGCCACAGCAGCAAACAGGACGGCATCGAATTTCATGGCGACCTGGGCACGCTCTACCTGCAAAGCTGGCACGATTTCAATGTGGCCGTCGAAATGGCCGAGTTCGGCCAGCCGTTGCAGCCGGTGGCGCTGATCAAACCGGCCTATGAGGGCACGCGCAAGGTCGAGTGGGGCCGGGCAGTGCTGGATATAGCTCAAGCCCTGACCGAAAACCGGCCTCACCGGGCCACCGGCGAGCAGGCGGCGCACGTGGTCGAAATTCTCAATGCCATCACCCAATCCATCGAAACCAGCTGTCCGGTGGCGGTTCATTCCAGTTTCACCCCGCCCGCGCCGATGGAGTGGGCTTTACCGTAATACGGGGATTATGACTACATCACAATTAAAACTGCCGGCGCTGCTGGCTGTGGCGGTTATCTGGATTATTTATTTGGTCTGGCCGCTGCCGCAGGGGGGCAAGGATCAGCCAGAGCCGAAAAGTACGCTTGAGCCGGGTCCAACTCCCACCCGGCTGGCCTGGACCATCGAACTGCCGCAACAGAAGCGATTGGCGGCGCTGAGTGTGCAGGCTACAGTCACCCCGGTTGCAGCGCTGGCGGCTGCCTTGCCCCGGCAGGCAGTAGGGGATAGTATTTCGGCTGGCCTGTACCATCAAATGCAGAGGGAGATCAACGCTTCTCAGAAGCAGGCTGAACGTTTAGCTCAACAGTTGATCCAGCCCGTGGAGTCAAAAGTGCTGGCTACCCCGGCGGTCATCGCTGTGGTGGCCGTTCCGGTGGAAGTGGCGGCCCCGGCCAGTTCGGTCAATAGCTACGCTCTGATCCCGCTCGAAGGGGCACGCGAGAGCCGGCCCGCCGAAGCCCACGGTGACCTCAATTTAAAGCTGCGCGATCCCCAACCCATCAGCGTTGATCTGAATCTGGTCGAGATCAACGGCTCCGGCCTGGACCCGGACGCGCCCAACCTGGCCAGCGTTTTCAAGCCCGACTTTGTGCAGGCGTACACCGTTCACGATTGGGACTGGGGCTGCGATTGTAAGGGCCAACTCCTGCGCGATGAACATTCGGTGCTGTTGGGGATTCGCACCACGCCGGGTCAGCCTGTCTTCATTCCCTCCCGTGGACAGAATGTTTACCGGGGCAGTTATTACGCCACCCTCCTGTATGCCTCGGAGGACACGTTGACCTTTGTGTACACCCGGGCCGGTAATGTGGCGCGAGGCTACACCGTGCATTACCTCGGCCTGCAAACCGACCCCAACCTGCTGGCGCTCTTCCGTCAAAGTCAGGGCAGCCAATTGCCCGGCTTGACCCTCCATACCCCCGTTGGTATCGCCACCGGCGAGTTGATTGTCGCTGTCCGCGATAACGGCACCTTTCTGGATGTCCGCTCCCGCCACGATTGGTGGGAATAAGTCCCCATTTTAAGCCTCACTTTTCCAGCCAAAAAATCTGGCTCTTTCAAAATTCAGGGCAACGGCAACGTGATGCGTGATGACCCTAATCACGCATCACGTATCAGGCCCAAACTCCATAAAGTCCTGAAGAGTCAAAAATTTTTTACCCCTTGATTATGTAAGGAAAATATGATATTATGTTAAAGCTCGATTAATTAAAAAAGATTAAGACTTTCTGATGATGACCAGTCAGAATCAGCGGAATCCATTTTTCAATATGGTAGTGGTAGTCGTCGCCCTTATTTCGCCGGTCACGATGGCTTTATGCGGATTGGGCCAGTCGGTGAATGTTGAAGCGACGGTGGCTGCCGGGGTGGCGGCCACCCAGCAGGCTATGCTCAATTTGCAGGCCACGGTTGATGCCGCCATCGCCGCAACCCAGGCGGCTAATTCCGCCTTCCCTACGCAGCCGGCGGTCTCTACCTCCGCCCCGAATCCGCTTCCGGTCACACCCGTCCCGGCCAACTTGCCCACCGACCCCGAACAGGTCAGAGCGGTGATCCTCACCGAAGTCAATGCCACCGTGGCCAAAGACCTGACCCTTTTAAAATCGCTCTACACCCCCGACGCTGTTGTGATAGATCGCAACGGCACTCCCGCCGATGCCGGTGATGACACCACCTGGCAGGGCTGGGCTAATATCGAACGGCGCTATCAAACCTTCTTTTCCAGCAATGTTACTTCGCTAACCCTGGTTGATCTGGCCATTCAACTCGATGGCGACCGGGCCGTGGCCACCCATCAGGGCGTGGTTTTGGATGGAACGCTCTATCGGGATCGGGGTATCTACACCCTGACCAGGCAAGGGGGGCAGTGGCTCATCAGCGGGTTGGAGTACGGCCACGAGCAAGGCTACAACGCCCAGGCAAAGCCGAGCCAGGACGATGGCCTGTATGTGCTTAAGGTTGGCAATCAACACCGCTATGAGGAACCGTGGGGCTGGGATCGCGGCGACCCATGCAAAGCCTGGGAAACCGGCGATTTTGACGATACCAAACCCAACTATCGTGGTTTTAATGTCGAACTGTTGCTGACCAATAATTCCGAGGTCAAGCTGCCCGACTCCTGGCCGATCAGCTTTACCACTGCCAATGGTAAATCGGTCAAAGCCTGCTTCTATGGCTACGAAGGTTCAGGGCCACAGCCAGGCGCGACCAGTTCGGTCACTTTTTTCACGGTGGTTGAAAAGGGTGATTATGTTGAAGCGATCACCTTTAGCCTTAACGGTCAGGCCGTTCAGCTTTGCCTGGATGGACAGGGTGGCTGGTCGCGCTGTGGAAATCAATGATAATTTAATGAAGTAATTCACTAACGTATTTCTAAGATTCTTCCGATTAAACCCTAAGTTTTTTAGTTTACGATAACAAAAAATTGAGGAGAGGGGTATGGCAAACGAAGCCGTAACTGAAACGCCTGCCGCTGAAGGCCGTCTCGGCGGGTGTCTGCTCTGGTTTTTCTGGGGAGTGTCGTTAAGCTTTATGACGATACTTTCCCTGGCGCTGGTCATTTTGCTGGCCGCGTCTGTAACCCTAAATGTTTATCTGGGCTGGGAATTGTCGGGGCTGGAAGTCTCGGTCAGCCGGTCAGGGGCGGGTGGCCTGCCGCCAATGGCAGCCACCTACATCCCCACCGAAATGCTGGCGGCGATTCCTACCCAAACGCCTGTACCCACCAGCACCGCTACGCCGCTCGGCGCGCTTTCGCCGCTGGAAGAACAGGTTGCCACTCTGTCGGCACTGGCAACACAGGTGGCCGGGCCGTCAAGCGGCGTTGCTCCTGCGCAGGGAACTCCGCTGCCGGCGGCGGTTCCTATTCAACCGCCACCCAGTGTACCACCTGCTGAGGCCATCAGTACACCCCCACAGGCGCAAGCGGCTGTTCCCCAGCCTGCTGACTCATCTTCGTCGGCCACAACAGATGCCCCGGTCGCCACGCCTGCTGCTCCGGTCGCCACGCCCGCCGCGGTTTCCGCTGCCTCCCAGGGTGAAGCCCCCGCCGCCGAATTCGTCCCGCCGGCTTCCTCTTCAAACACCTACGAGCTGATTCCCCTGGAAGGCCAGCGGGAAAGCCGACCGGCTGAAGAGCACGGCGATCTCAACCTGAAACTGCGCGACCCGCAGCCCATTGACGTGGACCTCTCCCTGCAAGACCTGCCCGGCTCCGGGGTGGACCCCAACGCGCCCAATTTTTCAAAAGTGTTCAAGCCGGAATTTACGGGAGCCTACACTGTCCACGATTGGGATTGGGGCTGCAATTGCAAAGGTAAACTGCTTAAGAAGATCATTTGGTGCTGCTGGGGTTAAAAACCACGGCGGGCCAGCCGGTTTTTATCCCGCCCAAGGACGGCGATATTTACGGCGGCAATTATTACGCCACCGTTTTATATGCCTCGGAAGACAGCCTGACCTTTTTTGATGCGCGGGCCGGCAGTGGTGGTCAAGGGGTAT
>JAAUSP010000392.1 GCA_012032575.1 Anaerolineales bacterium
TGCGGCAGCGCAGCGGGGCCTACCAAAAGCTGGTGGAGGCTTTCACACTCGGATGAAACACCCTCTCTGGCGGCTGCTCCAATTGATCGCTCCCTTTGCTCCGTGGATGGCTCTGGCCGCTCTCTTGGGTCTGGCCACAGTGGGCAGCAGCATCGGTTTAATGGCGACCTCGGCTTATATTATTGCCAAAGCAGCCCTGCATCCGTCGGTGGCCGAACTGCAATTAGCCATTGTTGGGGTGCGCTTCTTTGGCCTCAGCCGGGGGTTGAGCCGCTATCTGGAACGATATGTTTCCCACCACGTTACGTTTAAATTATTGGCCCGGTTGCGGGTCTGGTTTTACGAACAGATTGAGCCGTTGGCCCCGGCCCGGCTTATGTCGTATCGCAGCGGTGATTTGCTCAGCCGCATCGTCAGCGATATTGATACGCTGGAACACTTTTTTGTGCAGGTGATTGCCCCACCGGTGGTGGCTCTTTTCACGGCGCTGTTGGTGGGCCTGCTGTTGGCCCGCTATGATTGGCGACTGGCTGTGACTGCGCTGTTTTTTTTGGGGCTGGCCGGGTTGGGGTTGCCCTGGCTATCGTATCACCTGACCGGCAATCTGGGAGCACGGCTGGTGGCAGTGCGGGCAGAGTTGAAAGTTGTCCTGATAGATACCCTGCAAGGGCTGGCCGATGTGCTGGCCTGCGGCCGGGAGCACAGCCAGTTGGCTCAGGTACACCGTGTGAGCCATACCCTGACGGCTATCCAGGCACGCCTGGCCTGGCTCACCGGGCTGCACACCGCCCTGTCCGGTCTGCTGGCTAACCTGGCGACGGTCGCCATTTTGGTGGTGGCGATTCCGCTGGTGCGCAGCGGTCAGGTGGATGGGGTTTATTTGGGGGTGTTCGTCCTGGCGACTTTAGCCAGTTTTGAAGCCGTCTTCCCTTTGTCGGCGGCTTTTCAAAATCTGGAGGGCAGCCTGGCGGCGGCCAGGCGCTTGTTTGATCTGGTTGATGTCGAGCCGGTGATTGAGGATGGCCCTCACCCCGTAACCCTTTCTCCCAAAGAGGGAGGAGGGAGAGAGGCCGATGCTCCCCCTCGCAGCCTTAGCATGGTGGTAGAGAATCTTCACTTCCGCTACCAGCCCACTGAGCCGCCGGTGCTGAACGGCCTCAACTTCAACCTGCCGGCTGGGGGACGCCTGGCGATTATGGGGCCGAGCGGGGCAGGGAAGTCAACGCTGGTCCATTTATTACTGCGTTTCTGGGATTATCAGGCGGGTCGGATTGAGCTGGGCGGGCGTGATTTAAGAAGCTTTAGCCCGGAAGAGGTGCGTGGGCTGATCAGTGTTGTCTCGCAGCAAACGCATCTGTTTAATACCACCGTGCGCGAGAATTTGCTAATGGCCCGGCCCGACGCTGCCACCGAGGAAATAGTGCAGGCGGCCCGCCAGGCCCACATCCACGACTTTATCGAATCGCTGCCCCAGGGCTACGAAACCTGGCTGGGTGAGTACGGGCTGCGTCTGAGCGGAGGCGAACGTCAGCGACTGGCTATTGCCCGTGCTATCCTCAAAGATGCGCCCCTGCTTATCCTGGATGAGGCGACCACTCACCTCGATGCGGTGGTGGAGCGTGAGGTGAGGCAGGCGCTTGAGCCATTGCTGAAGGGCCGAACCACGCTCATCATCACCCATCGCCCCAGCGACCTGGCCCTGGCCGACGACGTGCTGCTCCTGGAAACTGGACAAATTGTGAAATGTAGCGTCATTCATGAAGTAAAGCAGACAGAAGACGCAAGACGCAACACATTTTGACTGATTTAAAGCATAGAACTGTAGAGTAATGTTGTAATTGACTTGTTATCTAAAGGGAAATGTCATAAAATAGGAATAGAATAATCTGGAAATCAAAGAGGATGCCGTATGGCTGATGTTGTTTCGGTCGGAGTAAAAGTGCGGGAACTGCGCAAAGAGCGCCATCTGTCCCAGCGGGATTTGGCCTGTCAGGCCGGTCTGTCGCCCAATGCGATCAGTCTGATCGAACGGGATGAAATTTCGCCCAGTGTCGCCACCCTCCAACGCCTGGCCGTGGCGCTTCAGATCAAAATGAGTTACTTCTTTGAGGAGGATGAAGACGACCTGACTGTTATCCATGTCAAAGCCAGTGACCGGCCTGCCCTGACCAGCAAGGGTTTGCTGATTGCCGCGTTGGGCCGCCGCCTGCACAACCAGGAGATGGAGCCGTTCTTTGTCTCCCTGGCCCCCGAAGCGGAGAGCGGTCGCCATCCGGTTATTCACTCCGGGCATGAGTTTGTGTGCTGTCTGAATGGAACGGTGGAATACGAAATTGATGGCACGGTGTATAAGTTACAGGCGGGGGACTTTCTGCTGTTTGAGGCTGAACTGCCCCATCATTGGCGCAATCCGTCTTCAGCAGAACAAGCTGAACTGTTGTTGATTCTGCAAAGCTCGCACGGCTCCAATGAGCCAATCCGCCGCCATTTTTCCAGCCATCCCTCCGTCCTTCATATTGGTTCGTGGACGCAAGGATCACTGCCGGACCAAGAAACTGCCCCAGTCAGGTCAAGCCCCGACTGAAAAAATCGCCACCCCCGACAAAAAAATTAGAGTGCCAAAGCAGAGCTTTGCACTCTAATGGATCGCACTGACCGGAAACCGGGAAACCGGCCGCATGCCCCCGATGCTGCCCCCGCCGGTTTCTCGTCCCCCGTCTCCGGTCTATTCCTGAAAAGTTAGGCCAGACAATGCTCGTAGTAGCCAGACAAAGTTTCATCGGCTACGCTTGGCCCCAGTAAGCATAGAACTTCCTGGGTGGCGTGAGCATCCTTAAAGCCAAAGTAACTGTGCTTTTCGCCTAACTGGTCAGAGCTAACCATAAATTGCCGGGAGTGGCCCAGGTTTTCCAGTCCAGAACCGTCAATAGCATCACTGGACCGAAGCCAATGGGCGATGTGCCCGGCCACTTCGTCATCGTGAATGGGTGGCTCCAAGCGGCTCGCTACCTCATGGATCACCTTCGGATCGTCAAAGGCAAAATAGCCGCCATTCTTTCCGGGCGCAGCAACCGGACTCCCGGACTGAAAGAGATCCGGGCTGCTTTGTACACTTTCCAAAATTGTCACAGAATATTTCCCCCTGATAATTTTTTAGCCAAAACCGTTGTTGCAGCCCCCATTGGCTCCATCTGATCCCGACTATTTCAGATTGATTATAGGGCCAAATGCGCTGGCGGTGAAGCGTAGAAATTTCGGAATTAAGCGCCCTGAAAAGTTTATTCCTCCGTAGTTTTTACGGAGTTTTAGTCAATCCAGCAGTCCATGTTCCTGAGCGTATCGGATCAATTCCAGCCGGCTGCGCATACCCAGTTTACTGGTCAGGTTAGAGCGGTGGCTTTCTACAGTCCGTACGCTCAAATGGAGGGCTTCGGCTACCTGGCGATTGGTGTAGCCCTGGGCCAATAGCCGCAAAACGCCTATTTCGCGCGGGGTGAGTTGTTCGACAGGGGGTTCGTCACCCGGTGGCAGGGGAGCCAAATCTTTGAGTAAAGCGTGGGTCATGGCCGGGTGGACGTATTGGTTACCCCGCCAGACCGCCCGGATCGCGTCAATGAGTTCAGACTCGACGGCGCGTTTGACAATATAACCGGCAGCTCCGGCCCGGATAGCCTCGCGCAGCAAGCTTTCATCCTCGTGAACAGTCAGAATTAGCACCCGGATTTTGGGCAGCGTTTTCTGCAAACGCTGGGTTACTTCAATTCCGCTGAGGCCCGGCAGACCGATGTCGAGCAGAACCACATCGGGCCGGAGTTTCTGGATCAGGCTCAACGCCTCTGGCCCGTCGGCCGCCTCGTCTACCACCTGCAAATCCGGTTCGGCGTTTAGCAAGGCCCGCAGCCCGGCCCGCAGCAGACCGTGATCATCAGCAATGAGAATCCGAATAGACACCCGGAACCTCCACGTAAAGCGTTGTCCCCGAACCAGGGGTGCTTTCCACCATCAGGCAGCCACCCAACATTTCGGCCCGTTCCCGCATCCCCAACAAGCCCAGGTGATGGTTCTGAAGGGCGGCGGTAAAATCAAAACCAACACCGTCATCCTCAACAACAATGACCACTCGCTCATCGCGGCGTTTCATCAATACATCCAGGTGGTTAGCCTGGGCATGTTTGACCACGTTGGTGAACGCCTCTTGCACAATCCGGTAGAGCGTTGTTTCCACCAGCGGCGGGAGGCGCTCACCCTCCTCAAAACCCACAGCCTTAAATTGGGCCACCAGGGTGGGGCTGTGCTGGCGGCCAAAGCGCTCGACATATTGGTTGAGGGCCGCAACCAGCCCCACGTGGTCAAGACTGGCCGGACGCAAATCCATGGCCAGCCGATGCAGGTTTTCCAGTACACTGTCGGCCATCCGTTTCAATTCGGCGGCCCGGGCCAGCACAGCGGTAGGGCTGTCTGCCTCGCGTTCCAACAGCCGCAGGCCAACCATGAGTGAAGTCAGAGCCTGGCCAGCCTCGTCATGAAGTTCACGGGCAATGTGGCGGCGTTCGGTTTCCTGCACTTCTACCAGGCGGCGCGAGAGAAATTGCAGTTGTTCGCGCCCGGCTCTGACCTGCTCAAATAAACGAGCATTATGAATAGCCACTGCCGCCTGATTGGCAAAAGCCTGGGCCAGAGCCACTTCGGCCTGGATATAGGCGGTTCTGCGCTGGCTGTCAAGGGTCAGGTAGCCGATCACTTCACCCCTCACCCGCAAGGGTACGCTCATCCAGCCCGGCACGTAATCGCTGTTGTGCAGCCCCAGAAAGGTGTTCACCAGCATCAGGGCGTGGTTGGTACTGCCAACCTGTTCCCGCAGTAAATTGCTGTCCACGGGATAGCGCTGGCCCACCACCTGTTCCTGTACCAGGTTGCCCCGGCCAGCCACCGCCCGCAAATCCGCCTCTTCCCACAAAAAGATACAGGCTTCATCATAGGGAACAACCTGCTCCAGATAGGTCAGAATGCTGTCGAGAACCTGGTTAGAGTCGAGCGAGGTGAGCGCGGCCGTGGCTTCACGCAAAAGCTGGGCTTGTTCCCGGTTGGACTGTTCAGCTTTAAACAAACGGGCATTTTCGAGGGCAACTGCCGTTTGGTCGGCCAGCATCTGCAAAAGCTGCTGGTCGTAAACATCAAAATAGTTCGGCTCGGCCCTGGCAACGTTGAGAGCGCCGATGATCCGCTGGCCCACCCGCATCGGGACGGCCAGCACTGAGCGTTTGAGCCAATCCGTCACCGTCGGTACATAGCAATTATCTTTGGTAATATCGGCGACATTAATGGCTTGCCCGCTACGGACGACTGTCAGGCAAATAGGGCATGGCTTGCGTTCTTTTAGGGGCTGGTGATAGTCAACTGTCTGGCCGGGAGGGGCGAACAAGTGGTAAGCATATTCCAACTCGCCTGTTAGCTCGTTTACCAGGCCGTAGCCAACCCCTTCGACCTGTAACAAATCAGCCGTCGTCTTTAAGACTCGCTCGCCAATGGCCGCCTCATCCCGCAGCAAAATCAGCTCACGGCCCAGCCGATAAATTACGTCGAGCTGTTCTACCAACTTATCGTCACCCTTCACTGGCTACTTCCTTTTGCATAATATTATTACATTTGTCCCTGGCTGACAATTCGGCGGCTATTTAACTTCACACATAGGGTAGCCAGACTCAGAATTACGGATAACGCCGCGTCTGCGCCGTCCATCATGGTCGCTTTCTTTTCAAAAAGTTAACTTTGGTTAAATGTAAACTTAGCTGATGAAACCATATTGGATAACACGGGGCTATTGATTGGCGAGGAATTATATATTATTATAGCTGACAGCTTGGGGAGTGACATTTGTCACTCCCCAAGCTGTCCCCCTCGGTTAAGATCAAACCCTAAATTTATGGACAACTATCGAAGATGATTTAGCCGCTATGATTGTAACCAAAAGTAAAACTTTTGTCCCCGGAAAACTGGCCGCGCTTCGACATGGCTGGTTGAGCCGCCCTACCACGCGCCCACCTTTTTTCCTGATTGCTGTGGCCACCTTGATTGCCGCAGCGGCGCTCTTGCCGGTTGGCTACCTCATTATTCGCGCCGCCGGGGTGGGCAGCAAGGTCTGGACAATTTTGCTCCAGCCTCGTACTCTGGAAGTTTTTGCCGGCAGCGCCGGGCTGGCCCTCTCGGTGACCGGGGCGGCGGTGGTGATAGGGGTGGGGCTGGCCTGGCTCACGGTCCGCACCGATTTGCCGGGGCGTAAATTCTGGGCGGTGGCGACAATCTTGCCTTTGGTCTGGCCCTCGTATGTGGGGGCTTATACCCTGGTAGCGGCGCTGGGACCAAAAGGCATGATTCAGGGCTGGCTGGAGCCGTTGGGCATCGAGCGGCTGCCTTCGATCTATGGCTTTCCCGGCGCACTGCTGGCCCTGACCCTTTTTACCTACCCTTACGTTCTGTTGAGTGTGCGGGCGGCGTTGCGCGGCCTGGACCCCAGTTTGGAAGAGGCGGCCCGTAGTTTTGGCCGCAGCCCGCGCCGTGTTTTCTGGGAAATTACCCTGCCTCACCTGCGCCCTTCGATCTTGGCCGGCGGGCTGCTGGTGGCGCTCTATACCCTCAGCGATTTTGGGGCGGTCTCGCTGCTGCGCTTCGACTCCTTTACCCGCGTCATTTATCTGCAATACAGCGCTTCGCTGGACCGCAGTGTGGCCGCTGTACTGGCGCTGCTCCTGGTTATTTTAACCCTGGCCATCCTCCTGGCCGAGTCCCGCCTGCGCGGCAAGGCCCGTTACTATCGCAGCAGCGCCGGGACCAAACGCCCTCCCACTCTGGTTAAACTGGGGCGCTGGCGCTGGGTCGCCCTGGCTTTTTGCGGGCTGGTCACACTGCTGGGAGTGATCCTGCCGTTTGGGGTGATGGCCTTCTGGCTGGGGCGCGGGCTGCTCGCGGGCGAGGAACTCAGGCTGGGGCTGGACCTGGTTTTCAACTCTGTCTCGGCTTCCGGGCTGGCCGCCCTGGTGGCGATTTTGGCGGCAATCCCGCTGGCGGTGTTGTCCGTCCGGTTTCCGGGCCGGCGCAGCCGCTGGCTTGAGCGCAGCGCTTATGTCGGTTATGCCCTGCCGGGCATTGTGATTGCCCTGGCCCTGGTTTTCTTTGGGGCCAATTATGCCACCTTCCTATACCAAACCCTGGCCATGCTGGTGTTTGCTTATGTGGTTCGGTTTCTGCCGCAGGCCGTTGGCAGTTGCCCGCGCCTCGCTGCTGCAGGT
>JAAUSP010000393.1 GCA_012032575.1 Anaerolineales bacterium
GGTTTCCTGCTTTTGGCCGCCGGGGGAGTCCTGCTGGCGGGTAAGGCTAAATAATAAGGAGTTCCGCAGCCATGTCATTTCGAGTGACGATAGGAGCAAAAAATCTCCTCGTTCGCTATAACATCTCAGGCTGTGGCAACGAAGATTCCTCCCTGCGGTCGGAATGACATGACTTCGAGATGCCATCATGCTAACCCTGTCTAAACAAGAATGGCGCTGGCTGCTAGGCTGGTCCGTCGCCATTATCCTGATCAGTTCGTTGCCCTATCTGTATGGCTGGTGGCTTTCTACCCCGGAGATGCAGTTCAGCGGTTTTTTTATCGGGGTGGAGGATACCAACTCGTACCTGGCGAAAATGCGCCAGGGAGCCGAGGGCGGCTGGCTGTTTTATTTGCCCTATACCCCGGAACCGCATCCGGGGGTTTATCTTTATACCTTCTATCTGTTGTTGGGCAAGCTGGCCCGGCTTGCGTCCATCCCTTTGCCACTGATGTATCATCTGGCCAGGGTTATTTTTGGCCTGGGGCTCCTCTTGACCCTGTATCATTTTATCAGCTATTTTGTGAGCGAGGTGGGGCTGCGCCGTCTGGCCTTTCTGCTGGCGGCCGGCGGCAGCGGCCTGGGCTGGCTGGTAATTAGTTTGCAATTGGCCCCCCAATTAGGACTGCCGCTGGACTTTTATGTGCCTGAAGCCTTTATTTTTTTGGTCTTGTACCACCTGCCCCACCTGGCCCTGGCCGAAACGCTGCTGTTCTGGGCCGTCCTGTGGACTCTGCAAAGCTGGCAAACCGGACGATGGCTGCCCGTCTTCGGGGCAGGAGGCGCTTTAATCGGGGTCGCCTTGATTACCGCTTTTTATGTAGGCGTGTTTGCTATTGTCCTGGGGCTGACGGCGTTGGTTTTGACCCTCTTCCAGCGGGTCTGGCGAACCACCGGGGTCTTTTGGGCAAAATTGATTACGGTGATCCTCTTATCCCTGCCTGTTTTAATGTATGATGCCTATATTTTTGCCACCAATCCCGTGCTGCGCGTCTGGAACCAGCAAAATCTGATCCTTTCGCCTGAACCCTGGCACTATTTGCTGGCTTATGGGCCGCTGCTCCTCCTGGCCGGGTATAGCCTGAAACGGCTCTGGCCTCAGCTTGTGGCTGAAATAAAAGCGTCCGACAACTTTGCCCGCTGTAAAATCTTATGTTTGTTAGGGTGGTGTCTGGTTTTCCCGGTGCTGGTCTACCTGCCCTTCAATTTGCAACGCCGGCTGGTGGTGGGGGTGCAGCTACCCCTGGCCATTCTGGCTGCTTATGGTGTGGTTCACCTCACCCAGGCTCTTCGCCCCGGCCTGGCAGCGAGCGGCGCGAACCGGAGTCATCCTTTTTTTTTAGCCTGACCAACCTCTTTTTTGTTATTGGGCGGGCTGGCTTTGGTTGGGCTGCGTCAACCCCCAATTTTCCACCCGGCCAGCCAGCTTGAGGCATTGCACTGGCTCGATCAGACGGCCAGCGGCGAGGTTGTCCTGGCGGTTTACGCCACAGGAAATGTCCTGCCCGCCTATGCTAACGTGCGGGCCTTTGTGGGGCACGGACCGGAAACCCTCCATTCGGATGAAAAGCGCGCCCAGGCTCAACAATTTTTTGCCGCCGCCACCACCGACGTTTGGCGCACCGCCCTGCTCAGAGAGTACCGGGTGCGCTATATCTACTACGGCCCCAACGAAAAAGCCGCCGGCAATTTTGCACCGGATCGCGCGTCTTATCTGAAAGAAATTTACCAGAATGGAGAGGTCCAAATTTTTGAGGTAACTTCGGCGAGGCTGGAGTCAGATTGAGCCTTTTGTAAATCAAAGGGTAGGGGTGTCTTACGCCGGTAATTCAACCAGATTGGGTTGAGGCTGCGGAGTGGGGGGGGGCGCAGCCAGAGGCAGGGTGAAGGTGAAACTACTGCCCTGACGGTACTGGCTTTCGACCCAGATGGAACCGCCGCACTTTTCGATGATGGATTTGCAGATGGCCAGGCCCAGGCCGGTCCCCTGGATGTCGGCCCGGTCATCAGTTTTCACCCGGTAAAATTTATCAAACACAAAAGGCAGATCCGCCGGGGGAATGCCCAGGCCGTTATCTTCCACCTTCAATACTACCTGATTATCGTTGAGCCGCACAATCACTCGAATTTGGCCGCCCGCCGGGGTATATTTGAGGGCATTCCCGGTCAGGTTGGCCATCACCTGTTTCAGGCGCAGCGGGCTGCCCAGCACGCGGGCAGGCTGGCCGGGACTGTGATAAACAAGCTGCTGACGCTGGCCGGTTGCCTGTTCTTGCAGTTCGGCCACCAGTTCGCTGGCCAGCCCATCGAGATCAACTACCGTCATTTCCAAATCCAGCCCGGCTTCGATCCGGCTCAAATCCAATAAATCAGTTACCAGGGCAGCGATATGATCGGTTGCTTTGACAATCCGGTGCATAAATAGATTTTGCTTATCATTCAAATCGCCGGCCATTTCCAGCATTTGGGCATACGCTTTAACCGAGGTCAGCGGGGCGCGCAAATCGTGCGAAACAGTGGAGACAAAATCGGACTTCATCCGGTCCAGTTCTTTGAAGTGGGTGATGTCCTGCATGATAACCGCCTGGCCTACATCGGGGATGGGGGTCAGGGTGGCGTAAAAGATGCGGCCATCGGCCAGGGGGATTTCGCGCTTGTGGCTGCTGCCGGTGACAGGAGCCACGGCAATCAGTTCCAACAGTGCCTTGTTTTGAATCAGTTCGCGCAACGGCCGGCCTTCGGCGACCACTACGCCCAGATCAAAAGCGCGGCGGAAGGCGGTATTGGCCACGGCTATCCGGTCATCACGTCCGGTAATCACCACCACCGGCTCGGCGATTTCGCTCAACACAGTCGCCAGCTTGGCCCGTTCGCTTTCGGCCTGGTTAAACAACTTGGCATTCTCCACCGAAATGGCGGCATAGTCGGCCAGGGCCGAGAGCAAGCGCAAATCGTGGTTGGTAAAATCACGCTGCTGCTGGCGGTTGTCCACGCTTAACACCCCGCTCACCCGGCCTTTGATCCGCAGCGGCACGTACATGACCGAGCGAACCAGGTACGAGGTTTTGATTTTGGTCAAATCGGCTCCGCTGAGTACCAGCGGCTGGCCGCTGGTAATAACTTCACCGGCCAGGCTGTCTTCCACCCGCAGCCGGAAAGAACGGGCCATTCGTTCGTCAATTCCCCGCGCCGCCACCATATACAACTCGTTGGTTTTGTCGTCAATCAACAGCAGCGATCCTTCTTCGGCGTTGATCAAATAGACCGCCGCTTCGACCAGGCGAGAGAGCAGCTTATCCTGATCGAGCAGCGAGGTAACTGATTTACCAATGCCAAAGAGGGTATTCAACTCTTTCAGGCGCTGCTCGAGCTGCTGGTTAGATTTCACCAGCCGGCCGGTTAGCTCATCCCGCTCACGCCGCAACCGGGCCTCGGCCAGGGCGCGCTCGATAGATTGGAGCATTTCTGAAATTTGAAAGGGTTTGAGGACGTAATCTTTTACCCCCAGCCGGAACGACTGCACGGCCAGGGTTTCGGAGCCATGAAAGGTCATCATGATGACCGGAATATTGGCCTGGTGTTCGTTAAGAGCTTCCAGAACTTCCATGCCGCTCATTTTGGGCATGTTGTTGTCCAGCAAAATCAAATCGGGACGCTGGTCAAGCGCCAGTTTTAAACCCGCTGCACCGTCGCGTGCAGCGAGAACCTGGTAGCCATTGGGCTTTAACACATAATCTTTTAGAAATTCGACGTTTTGGTAGGAGTCGTCAACAACCAGCACACATTCATTAGCCATAAAAGAAATCCTTAGCGCAAGCAAGCTTATTGAAAGAGCAAGAATGAGAAGTTGTCCACCCCTAATTTTGGCTCATAAAGATTGGAGATTGGAATTTAACCAACTCCAATCTCCAATCTACCGGCGTCGTAAAGATATTGAGGGACAAGTTCTTTTGTAAGATTTTACCACAAGCCCAGGCGACAATAAATAGGAATTTAGTGGTAACTTTTAGCTTGTTCTCCTGGTTCCAGGCAGGGCTAGTACTATAGTGAGAATACTCAATAATTAGACTTTAGGTTATAATAGCTTAGGATTATTAAAGCAAAACAATAGTTTGCCGAACCCGGAGATTTTGATTTTTAGCACTCTGGGCACTGTAGGCGCTTTAGAATTTGCTCTGCTCCTGCAAGCCAAATGGGACAAAGCTATCGAGGCGGTACGTGACAGGCAGCCTGGCCCAACGTATATATTAGGACTCACATTATCAGGAGATTGATCTTTCATGACCAACATTCGTTACTCGATTGTAGCCCCATGTTACAATGAAGAAGGTAACATGCACGAACTCCACCGGCGCATTAGCGAGGTGATGGACCAGACCGACGAACCCTGGGAACTGGTCCTGATCAACGACGGCAGCCGTGACCGCACCCGTGAGCTGATGCAGGAACTGCACGCCCTCGATCACCGGGTGCATTACATTGATTTTGCCCGCAACTTTGGTCACCAACTGGCCGTGACCGCCGGCATGGACTACGCCCAGGGTGAGGCGATTATCCTGATTGATGCCGACCTGCAAGACCCGCCCGAACTGATTTTGGAGATGATCCAAAAATGGAAAGAGGGCTTCAAAGTAGTCTACGCCATCCGCAGCGAGCGCAAAGGCGAGACCTGGTTTAAGCTGTTTACAGCCAAACTGTTCTACCGCCTGATTTACCGCATCACCGAAGTGAATATTCCCCAGGACACCGGCGACTTCCGCCTGATGGACCGCCAGGTAGTCAATGCCATGAAGCAAATGCGCGAGCGCCACCGCTTTATTCGCGGCATGACCAGTTGGGTCGGCTTTAGCCAAACCGGCGTTTATTATGTACGCCAGGAGCGCTTTGCCGGGGAAACCAACTACCCCCTGCGTAAAATGCTCAAGTTTGCCAGCGATGCCATTACCGGCTTTAGCTACCTGCCGCTGCAACTGGCTACCTACCTGGGCTTTATTGTGGCCGCTTTGAGCGGGTTGGGCATGCTGGCGGTAATAACCGCCCGGCTTTTTGGCAACCAGGCCTTTTTCGGCCAGGCGACCACCCTGGTGATGGTGCTGTTCCTGGGCGGCATCCAACTGATCTGCCTGGGCATTATTGGCGAATACCTGGGCCGCATTTACGATGAGGTTAAGAACCGGCCCCTGTACGTAGTTAATCAAGCGGTGGGTTTTGAAAAAACCCCGGAAATACCGGAAGTGGTTAAAGGTTGAATAGTCAAAACCGGGAGTGATGCGGTGTTAATTTACCCCGACGACCGGGTTTTAGTGGCTGTCATGAACAACCGGGCCGACTGGCAGCGGCTGCAAAGCGATGGCTGGTACCGCCTGCCGGTCAAACACGCCCCCGACGGTGCGCCCCATTTCGACTGGCTGGCGTTTTACTTTACCAGCGCCTTTGGCAGCGATAAATGGGCCATTCACTACTACGCTCACCTGGAAGGGCACGAACTGCTCACCCGGCGCGACCTGCTCCCCGACGAACCGGCCCACAAACGGGCCGGAGATTGGTATTACAAATTGATCGTCGGGGCGCTGCAACACAAACTGCCGCCCATTGTTTCCTACCACTGGCGGCGGATTACTTTTATTGTTACCAGCGGCGACCGCTTTGAAGCCGCCGAAGAAATCAACGATCTCTTTGAAAACAAGTCGCCGGTGGGGCGGCTGTACGTCACTCTGCGTGAAGCCGGCTTTCACCCCGAACGCGACTGGCCCCTCCGCGAAGGCGGCATCACCTATCGGGTTGACCTGGCTCTGCCCCTGGACGATGAGCAATGGCTGCCCGTTGTCCTGACCTCACCAGATCTGCCTGCACCCGCGCAGGCGCTCCGCTTTTCCCCTGATAGCGACCCGGCCCACTGCGCCCAAATCATTCTTCAAAGGCTTAGAAGAACAGACACCCCCGGATAGTTGGCATGCACCCCTTATCCAGGTAGGAGCGGCCAGAATAGAGGAAACAAAAAGATAATCACGACGGCTAAAAGCAGGGTTAAGGGCAGCCCCACCCGCACATAATCCCGAAAGTTGTAGCCACCCGGTCCCATGACCAATATATTGACCGCATGGCCCAGAGGGGTGATAAACGCCATAGAGGTAGCCAGGGCAACGCCCATGGCCAGCGAGCGCGGGTCTAGCCCTAAATTTTGCGCTGTTTGAATAGCGATGGGGGCCATAATCGCAGCGACGGCTGCGCCGTTCATGGCCTGGGTCAGCAGGGTTGTCAGGATAAACAGCCCGGCCAGCAAGGCCAGCGGTCCAGCCGGCCCAAGCAACGTAATCAACCACTGCGCCAGCAAATTCGCCGCCCCAGTTTTGGTAATAGCAATGCCCAGCGGCAGCATCCCGGCAATAAGGAAAATACTCTTCCATTCCACGGCTTGATAAGCCTGGTCCATGGTTAGCACTTTGGCCAAACCATCAGCAGCGCCCCACCCAGGATAACTTCGGCCACCAGAGCCGAATTGAGGGTGGCCAGGGCCAATGTAGTTGCCATAATTATCAGAGCCAGCCGGCCCTTGCCAGGTACCAGTCTGGCCTCTTCCGGCCCATTGCCCAAAACAATCAGGTCTGGTTCCGCATGTAATACCTGCACTCGTTCGCGAGGTCCTTGCAGCAAGAGAGCATCCCCAAATTGCAGCGGCAAATCGGCCAGGCCAGTACGCCGTTGATGACCGCCTCGCCACAAAGCCAGAGCGGTCATACCATACTTTTCCCGAAAATGCGCCTGGCGCAGCGTTTGCCCAATCAAGCGGGAGCGAGGAGCCAGGACGGTTTCGACAACGATAATTGCGGCTGATTCGAGGTCTTCCTCGCGCCAATCACGCGAAGGTAATATCTCAAAGTAAGGTTCAGCATCGCGCTGGCGTAACTCTTCCAAATTACCGGCAAACAGAATAATGTCGCCTTGCTGCACGGTTTTACTGGGTGGCGGCGACAGCGTGACCTGCCCATTCCGCTCTATTGCAACCACCGTCAGGTTGTAGCGTTCTCGTAGCGCATTTTCAGCCAGCGATTTACCATTCAGGGCCGAGCCAACAGGGACCCGGACTCGAAACAATCGTTCGTCCAGCCGATACACCCCCACCAAATCTTCTTCCGCCTGACGCTCTTTTTCCAGATAATCAACCGGCCACTGCGCCGGCAGCAGCAGCCGTCCCACCCAGGCCATATAAGCAATCCCAACCGCTACAATCACCAACCCCAACG
>JAAUSP010000394.1 GCA_012032575.1 Anaerolineales bacterium
TTCTGTGTCGCCGGTGAAACCGACATCTCCAACGCCTCCCGCGCCATCAACGAGGAAGAAATCGCCTCCTGTGAAAGTATTGGCCGCACCCCCATTGAGTTCCGCGTCGGCACCGATGCCCTGGCTGTCGTCGTCAGCGCCGAAAACGACTTCCTGACCGACATCACCCTGGAGCAGTTGGCCCTCATCTACTCCACCGCCGAAAAGTGGTCAGATGTGGACCCCGCCTGGCCGGCTGAACCCATCCTGCGCTTCAGCCCCGGCACCGACAGCGGCACCTTCGATTACTTTGTCGAAGCCGTCATGGACGAATATTATGTCAAAGAAGATGCCGACGAGGGCAAGGGTGAGGAAGCCTTCCTCAATGCCGCCAACCTCCAACTTTCCGAGGATGACAATGTCCTGGCTCAGGGCGTCGAAGGCAGCCCCTATGCCATCGGCTACTTTGGATATGCCTACTATCAGAATGAAGCCGATGCCCTCAAAGCCATTTCCATCGAAGGAGTTGAACCCACCGCCGAAACCGCCGAAGACGGCAGCTATCCCCTGGCTCGGCCTCTGTTCATCTATTCCGATGCCAAGATTATGGCTGAAAAGCCCCAGATCGCGGCCTTCATCAACTTCTACCTCACTTATGTCAATGAGGAAATCGAGGATGTCGGCTACTTCCCTGCTTCCCCCGCCGCCCTCGATACCGCTAAACAAAGTTGGATGAGCGCTAATCCGTAACTAACTGTGGGCAACTATTTGAGCGCTTCATCGGTCAATATTCCGGGTGCTCAAATTAACGAGTAAAGTCGCTATGGGAAGGGGCCAACCTACCCCTTCCCATAGCTTGTTTAGGAAATCATTGAAAGGAGCTTAGCGAAACTTATGGCAGTAGGAGCTTCAACCTCAGCCACCACCACGGCTGAAACCGGTGACAGAACCGAAAGTCTGCGCAAACGCATGCGGTTAGGCGAGGCGCTGATTCAGGGCTTTTTGTTTGCCTCCGGTGCTATCTCAATCTTTACCACCCTGGGAATTGTCTTTGTGCTGGTTGAAGAGGCCTGGCTCTTCTTTGGCAGCGAAGAAGTGAGCATAGTCGAGTTTTTTACCAGTACTACCTGGCAGCCGGCGATCAAGGAATTTGGCATTTGGCCCCTGGTCAATGCCACGTTTATGACCAGTACGATTGCCATGCTGGTCGCCATCCCGTTGGGGTTGAGCGCGGCTATCTATCTGAGCGAATATGCCAGTTGGAATGCTCGTAACACGCTCAAACCCATTTTGGAAGTGCTGGCCGGCGTGCCCACCGTAGTGTACGGCTACTTTGCCCTCACCCTGATGACACCCTTGCTGCGCAGTATTTTCGGCCAGGGTACGGTCGAAATTTACAATACCGCTTCAGCCGGGATTGTATTGGGTATTTTGATTATTCCGCTCATCGCTTCGATGAGTGAAGATTCCCTGAGCGCGGTGCCGCGGGCGCTGCGTGAAGCCTCGTATGGCCTGGGTGCAACCAAACTGGAAACATCAATTAAAGTGGTTGTGCCGGCGGCGCTGTCGGGTATTACCGCGGCCATCGTCGTTGGTATTTCGCGGGCAGTGGGTGAAACCATGATTGTGGCCCTGGCGGCCGGAGCCGGCCCCAACTTTACCTTCAACCCGTTCAAAGCCGCCGAAACGATGACCGGCCATATTGTCCGCATCAGCGGCGGCGACTTGAGCTACGGCTCGATTGATTACGACAGCATTTTTGCCATTGGCTTGATGCTCTTCCTGATGACCCTGGTCCTTAACATTATCAGTGGCTATATTGTGCGCCACTTCCGGGAGGTGTACGAATGAGCGCAGACCAAATGCCGGTCCCAACCGGCGCATTTCCTGAAGATGAAGCCCTGGCTCGCTTTGTCAAGCTGCGCAATTTTGTCGGCGGCCTGTGGAAGAACATCTTTTTCATCTCCCTGGTTATTGGTATTCTCTGCCTGATTGCGCTGATGTACAACATTGTAAATGGCGCGTTTGGGTATGTGGCGGTTGAAAACCAGGTGGAACCGGCATCGCTGGTTCTGGCGACCCAGGAAGAAGATATGCTGGCCCTGGCTAAAGTTGCCAGCGAAGACGACGATGAACTGGCTGCGGGTATTACCGGCAACCCCAATGCGATTGGTTTCTTTGGCTATGCTTATTACAAAGCCAATGCCGACAAATTGCAGGCTCTGTCTGTCAATGGGGTAGCACCCTCAGCCGAAACGGCCGACAGCGGCGACTATCCTATCTCGCGGCCCTTGTTCATCTATTCGGCTGAACAAATTATTCAGAAAAAGCCGCAGGTGGCCGCCTTTATCAATTACTACATCAGCCACGTCAACGATGAAATTGACGCGGTGGGCTATTTTCCGGCCAAAGCCGAAGCGCTTGACAGCGCCAAAGCCAACTGGTTAAAAGCCAGTGAAATGGATGCCGGCGCGGCTTTACCGGAGGTTAATCCGGCCTCGGTTGAAGGCAACATTGTGGCAGCCGGCAGTTCTACCGTCTTTCCGCTGACCGACCGCCTGGCTGCCCGCTTTGCCGAGGAAGGGTACGGCGGCACAATTAAGATTGACAACATCGGCACCACCGCCGGCCTGCGCCAGTTCTGTATTGAGGGCAAGGCCGACATTGCCAACGCCAGCCGGGCCATCAAAACCCTCGAACGGGTTGCCTGCCGCAAAAAACAACTCAATCCGGTGGAAATCCGGGTGGGCACCGATGCATTGGTGGTGGTGGTCAGCAAAGAAAACACCTTTCTCAAAAATGTGACCGTTGAGCAACTGCAAAAAATCTTCACCGACGCCAAAAATTGGTCCGATGTTGACCCCAGTTGGCCCAACGCCCCCATCGAACGCTTTATGCCCGGCGCTGACAGCGGCACGCTGGATTTCTTTACCGAAACCGTTTTTTCGGGGGTTGAATTGGCCGACCTGCCCAAAGAAGATTTGGTGGCGCTGCTCCTCAACACCACAGACTCGCAGGGTAAAAAACTGCTCATTTCCAAAGGCAAACTGCGCCAGTTGGAAAATGAACAACTCTTTTTTGAAGACCAGTTCTTAACCCTTGACCCGGACAAACACGCCGCCGAGTGCGCCGCTGCTAATCCCCCGTCCCGCTGCACCCTGCCCCCCCGCGACCAGGCCAACGTGCTGGCTCTGGTTCAGGAACAGCTTGTCGCGCCCAAAGTGGTCGCAAGCTGGAATCTGGTGGACTCGCTGACCAAAAGCGAAGATATCGTGGCCGAAGCCGCCGAAAAATTCCCCAGCGCCATCGTTGAATTTCGCTCCTGGATCACCCCGCAGTTCCTGATGGCGGCCCAATCCAGCGAACCGGCCCTGGCCGGTATTCGCACGGCCATTCTCGGCTCGCTGTGGACCATTGCCATTACCATCCTGATCGCCTTTCCGATTGGCGTGGGTGCGGCCATCTACCTGGAAGAGTATGCCGGCAGTATCGGCAATCCCACCCTGCGCCAGATCAACACCATCATCCAGACCAATATCAATAACCTGGCCGGTGTTCCTTCGATCATCTATGGAATGCTGGGCCTGGCTATCTTCGTCCGGGCGCTGGAGGCCATCACCAGTGGGGCGGCGCTGGGCGCGGCGGCTGATCCCACCACCGCCAACGGACGGACCATCATCTCCGCCAGTTTGACTCTGGCTCTGCTCATCCTGCCGGTGATTATCATCAACGCTCAGGAAGCGATCCGGGCAGTGCCGCTGTCGCTGCGCCAGGCCGGGATGGCCCTGGGAGGCACCAAGTGGCAGACCATCTGGGCGCACGTGCTGCCCAATGCTATCCCCGGTATTCTCACCGGCACCATTCTGGCGATGTCGCGGGCGATGGGCGAAACCGCCCCGCTGGTCGTCATCGGCGCGTCAACCTTTATCACCGTTGACCCCGATGGACCCTTTTCCAAATTTACCACCCTGCCTATCCAGATTTATCAATGGACGGCCCGGCCGCAGGCGGAATTCCGCAATATTGCCGCCGCCGCCATTGTTATCTTGATGGTTTTGCTGTTATCGCTCAATACATTGGCTATTATCCTGCGGAATCGCTACAGTCGGAGGCTATCATGACCACTAACAATCAAAATTCTTCTAACGGTAAATACGTTCTGGAATTGGAGGACTTGCACTGCTACTATGGCAAGTTCCGGGCCGTCAAAGATGTCAGCTTAAAAATTGAACGGCAAAAGATTACCGCTTTTATCGGCCCGTCCGGCTGCGGCAAAAGCACGGTGCTCCGCTCGCTCAACCGCATGAACGATTTGGTGCCGGGCGCGTATGTGAAGGGCAGAATTCTGTATCACGGGCGCAATCTGTATGACTCCTCGGTTGACCCGGTGGAAGTGCGACGGCATATTGGTATGGTTTTCCAAAAACCCAACCCCTTCCCCAAATCCATCTACGAGAATGTGGCCTGGGGAGCAAAGATCAATGGCTTCAAGGGCAATATAGATGATTTGGTCGAGCAATCACTCCGCCAGGCGGCCTGTGGGACGAGGTTAAAGACAAGCTCCAGCAAAGCGGCCTGGGCCTGTCGGGTGGGCAGCAGCAACGGTTGTGCATTGCCCGGGCCATTGCCGTCAAACCCGATATTATCCTGATGGACGAGCCGTGCTCGGCGCTGGACCCCATCGCCACCCTCAAAATTGAAGATTTGATGCGCGAACTGGTTCAAAATTACACCATCGTCATTGTGACCCATAATATGCAGCAGGCCGCCCGCGCCTCCGACTACACCGCCTACTACCTGATGGATCGCAACGACCGGGCCGGAGCGCTGGTAGAATATGGCCCCACCCAGGACCTTTTCACCAATCCCAAAGACAAGCGCACCGAGGATTATATTACCGGACGATTTGGGTAAAGCTGCAAGGGAGCAGAGACGCAGGAGGGCAGGGGAGAATGAAGATAAATCTCTCTCCCCGCACCTCCGCCCCCCTGCTCCCCTGCTTGAAAGGTAAGCTGATGTCTACCAAACAAGTGCTCTTCCTCTGTACCGGCAACTCCTGCCGGAGTCAAATGGCCGAAGGGTTGGTCAATTACTTTTTGAGCGATCAATGGAAAGCCTACTCGGCCGGAACCAAACCGGCGGGGTATGTCCATCCTATGGCCATCCAGGTCATGGCCGAGTTTGATATTGACCTCTCGCGCAACCACTCCAAATCGGTCGAGGAATTTCGCCATGTTAGCCCCGATTTGGTCATAACAGTCTGCGATGACGCCGCCGAAGATTGCCCGGTCTGGCTGGGGCAGGGGCACAAAGCGCATCTCAGCTTTCCCGACCCGGCCAAGGCCACCGGCACCCTGGAAGAACAACTGGTGGTCTTTCGCACAGTTCGGGACGACATCCGCCAGCGTGTTTTTGACTACCTGGCGACGGTGCAGTTAACGGGGTCTTCTAAGGCGGTTTGAGGTGCCCCGCCAGACCTTCGACCAGAAATTACAGTTGTTGCAGGCCGAAGTGCAGCTTATGGGCAGCATGGTAGACACAGCCCTCGGTAGCGCCGTTGAAGCGCTGTTGTGCCAAGATTCGCCCCGCGCCTGGCAGTTGTTAAAAGATAACTGTCATATCGTCGGCAAACGGGCGGCTCTTGAAGCTGAAACGTTGTCTCAAATTGCCACCCAGCAGCCGGTGGCGGGTGATTTACGCATCCTGGTGGCCGTACTTGAAGTTACCGCCGAGCTGGAACGAATGGGCGGTTACGCCGCCAGTATCGCCCAAACCACCATCAATCTGGCCGATCAACCGCTGCCTGAACCTTTCCCGGCCATCCTCCCGCGCATGGGAGACTGTGGGCGCGAGATGCTGCGTCAGGCGATGCTGGCCCTGGCTCACCGGGATGTAACCCTGGCCCGGACTGTTCCGGCCCGGGATGAAGACGTAGATCGGCTTTACACCCAGGTTTGTCAAGCCCTGGCTACAGTGATAAAAAGCGATCCGACCAGCACCCATCAGGCCTCATCCCTGTCACGGGTGGCCCATAATCTGGAACGCACCGCCGATCGAGTAGTCAACATTTGTGAATGGGTTGTTTTTGCCATTACTGGCGAGATGAAAGAATTAAATGGGAGTGAGGTTTCCCCTCCTCAATTCTAGTCTATTTGAAAGGAAGTAAAGAATGCTCAGAGAGAGTTTTCATCGCGATCTGCAACACCTGCACGATGAGATTATATTGTTGGGCAGCATGGTCGAAAGTATGCTAACTGATGCGGTTGATGTGCTCAAACGGCGGGACATGGACGGCTCGCAACGCCTGGTTGCCTATGACCAACGGGTCAATACAAAGCGGTTGGAGGTTGAGCACGAAGCGCTGACCCTGATTGCGACCCAACAGCCTACGGCCGGCGATGTGCGTGCCCTGGCTGCCATTCTGGATATCGCTTCAGAGTTGGAACGAATAGGCGACTACGCCAAAGGCATTGCTAAAATCAATATCATGATTGGCCCCGGCGAATTGATAAAGCCCTTGATTGACATTCCCCGGATGGCCGACAAAGCTCGTGATATGCTCCACCGGGCGCTCGAAGCTTTTATCAACCGTGATGCTGACCTGGCCCGGTCTATTCCGGCAGAAGATGACGAGGTGGATGCTCTGTACAACCAGGTTTACCACGAGCTGATTACCCTGATCATGAAAAGCCCGCAGGATATGGACCAGGCCACCTACCTGATGTGGGCGGCCCACAACCTGGAGCGCACCGCCGACCGGGTAGGCAATATCTGCGAACGCATCATCTTTACCGTCACCGGCGAGGTCATCGAATTTGGGATGACTCTGGAAACCACCTGAACCAAACAGCAGCAAAACAATTTATTCAACCGAATGAAAGAGCGCAACCATGAAGTTGCGCTCTTTTTGTGTGTTCTAACGCACAGATTTGGTGTGCTTTCAAACACAGCGGAGAGAGACCATCTTTGTTATAATTTGATCATTACTAAAATATGTCTGAGGTAAACGAGTGATGGAAGTTATCGCCAATATGCGCTTTCCGGCGGTGACAGCTCAGGATGCAGGCCGGGAGGTTTATCATGGCCGCCAGGAAGCAGTTCGTATCCTGGGTGATGAGCGCAGCCTGAGCCAGATTGCCTGGATTTTTCAGCGGGTGCCGGACATGTTCGAAGTTCAGCGCCACGCCACCGAGTTGATTGTACGCCGGGGCAGACGATAATGGCATCAACGTGGACCAGCCTTCTTGAAAGTTGGGAGCTTTCAGAAGGATACAAATAGGGTCGGGTGGGGAGTAAAAGAG
>JAAUSP010000395.1 GCA_012032575.1 Anaerolineales bacterium
ATCCTGATCAGTTATTATGGGCACAGTTTCATCCACCGGGTGAGTCAAATCAGCAAATTTCTATTCACTCTTATCGGATCAATCAAGCAGCCGAAAAAGAAGATAGTGGATGGGTTGAATACTTATGGAATCGTCCCATAGTGATTAAGGATGCTACTGGAACAATGTCTCTTTATCATACACCCCTAGGGTATAGTTTTAGGGACAACGTTTTACAGCGACAAATATAATCTCAAAATTGGTATCTCATTCGATGGATATGTTGATCCAGCCATCCTACAAAGCCCTTCTATCACCGACACCATCTCGCAGCAATACGGAGTGTATGAACATATCGTAGAAAGCGTGCGCCTCACCGAGCCATAAAAGGCTGCCCTCCTACGCCTAACCCACGTTTAATTCATAGCTTTGGCATCAGCCAGGCGTCAAGGGCAACGGCCCAAGGTGTGGTAGAGTGGATAAAGTGAAGGCATAAACCAGGGAGAGGCCAGAAATGACCCATTATCTCCTAACCTTTTTAACCATCATAACCCTTGCGTTAACCATCGGCTGCCAGGAACGAATTGTCAACACTGTACCTCCACCAGCCTCTACGAGTCCGCCCATCAGTTCTACCCCACTGCCAACCGTCAGCCCCACCATTCCCATCGCCTCGCCTCCCATTCCCACCTTCACACCCCCCAAGGTTCCGCCGACGCCCTCGGCTGACTCCACCCCCACCCCCACACCAACCTATCGCGCCCAACCGTTATGCAGACTCCCGTAGCTGCCGCCTGGACAGGCTTTACTTATGCGATTGCTGGAGATGCTTTTCTTTATCTGGAATACCCTACAGATTGGCAAGTTACCGTATACTCTACTGTGCCTGCTGCATCACAACCACCTTCACAGCCAGTATTTCCCGCAATTAAATTTTTCTATCCAACTGGTGAGAAATTTAGTATTCGTGTTGATAATTATGCGGTAAATTTGGCAATATTTCATAGGTCTCTTGAAGATTGGATAGCCACTGAACCTCATAAAAGAGCGGCTAATAGTAATGGCGAAAGTGCTGTATTATGGGAGAAATCTATACAAAAGACAGACCTAACTGGTCTAATATATGTGATGGGGATGCCCAATACCCCCTATAGTATTGCCAGCTCATATGGGCTGATGATATTAGAAGCAGATTATTACAACGAGAAACATGGATTAGGAATTACATTAACTACTAACTTGGATAAGGACAGTTTGTTAATCGCAGAGACTCAGGGCTTTACCCAAACCATTGCCCAACGTTTTCAGGTATTTGAGCATATGGTTAATAGTGTAAGGATTATTACGCCCGAATAAGATTTAAATGACAGATCATCACCTAACCTCAATACTTTTCAAATAACGTAGTTTAGCCCCTTGTGGGCGGGTACAAGGCCCGATGCTACAGTCTTATTTGAAAAGTATTGCCCCTAGAGTATAAGTTAAGTAGTTAAAAATTCACCATTCACCATTCACCATTCACAATTACCTCACCATCCCACTGCATTCTCGATATGGTTGATTTGCGGCAAGCCCCGGCCCAACTGAATCGCCACCACATCAATCCGCCAGGGTTGGGTGGACAAGGTTTTTCCTGCAAATAGGTTTGGGCCAATTCGATCAAACGGGCTTGTTTGGCCGGGGTGATGCTTTCTTCGGCGGAACCAAAATGCAGCCCGCTGCGGGTGCGCACCTCGATAAAAACCAGGGTGTCGCCATCGGCGGCAATGATGTCGAGTTCGCCGGTGGGGCAGCGCCAATTGCGCTCGATCAGGCGGTAGCCTTTCTCCTTTAAAAAGGAAACGGCCATATCCTCGCCCTGGCGGCCGGTTTGTTTGCGCTGGTCGGTCATAGCTTAATTATCTCCAATTGCGCCGTCATCGTCAACTGTCCCGGCGGGAGTCATCTTTAATTTAGTCACATCTTGCTGCTTTCGTTGACAACAAACCCTAATTATGTTATAGTCAAGTTGTTATGTAATGTTATTATGTTAAAATAATAGTTATGTCCACTTTGCATCGTGTTGACGAACTGAATATCCTCACCCGCGCCAAATATCCCATTATTTACATTGTTTCCTGGGAAGAGCGCCGCATCGAGGATATGCTGCGCCAGGTGGCCATTGACCGCCGCAAAAAATTGTACGGCTGGACGCTGACCAACGGCATAGCTCCGCTCGACATGGTGCAGCCCAACCCGATTGACCCGGCCACCCGCGACCCGCTTCACGCCCTGGATTTTGTGGCCCAATCGCAAGAGGCGGCCATCTTTGTTTTGAAGGATTTTCACCCCTTTCTGGACGACAGCCGGGGCGGGCCGGATCATCCGGTGATTATTCGCCGGCTGCGCGATATTACCAATCAGCTCAAGGAAAGCCGCAAAACCCTGATTATTCTTTCGCCGATGTTGCGTTTTCCGGCGGATTTGGAAAAAGATATTACCGTGCTGGATTACTCGCTGCCCACCCTCGACGAGTTGGAACTGTCGCTGGACCGGGTGGTGCGCTCGGCCCGCGAGATTGCCGGGGTCCAGTTAAAAATGAAGGAAGACGAGCGGGAGCGGGTGCTCAATGCCGCCCGCGGCCTGACCTGCATCGAAGCCGAGAACGTCTTTGCCAAAAGTCTGGTGATGAGCCGGCAGCTTGATTTGAGCGTCATCATTGCCGAAAAAGAGCAGTTGATCCGCCGCTCGCAGATACTCGAATATTATGAGTCAGTTGAGGGGTTTGCCAATGTCGGCGGGATGGGCCTGGTGAAGCAGTGGCTGCGCAAGCGGGGCATGGCCTTTACCGAAAAGGCTCGCCGCTTTGGGCTGCCCGAACCGAAAGGACTGCTGCTGCTGGGCGTGCAGGGAGCCGGCAAAAGTTTGCTGGCCAAGGCCGTGGCCAGCCAATGGCAGTTGCCGCTGCTGCGGCTCGATTTGGGCCGGGTGTTTAGCGAATTGGTCGGTTCCTCGGAGCAGAATATCCGCACCGCCCTGCGCCTGGCCGAAAGCGTGTCGCCGTGCGTGATGTGGCTGGATGAAATTGAAAAAGGACTGGCCGGGGCGACCGGCTCCGGCACGTCCGATGCCGGAACTTCGGCCCGCGTGTTTGGCAGCCTGCTCACCTGGATGCAGGAAAAAACATCGCCGGTGTTTGTCATCGGCACCGCCAACGATATTTCGGCCCTGCCGCCCGAAGTGCTGCGCAAAGGCCGCTTTGACGAAATCTTTTTTGTGGATTTGCCCCAGGTGCAGGAGCGCCGCGAAATTTTTGCCATTCACATCGCCCGGCGGGGCCGCGATCCGCTGGATTATGATTTGAATGAACTGGCGATTGCCTCCGAGGGCTTTAGCGGCGCGGAAATCGAGCAGGTCATTATTGACGGTCTGTACGACGCCTTTGAAGATGGCCGGGAATTTACCGATGAGGATTTGCTCAGAAACTTAAAAAATACGGTTCCGCTTTCGCAGACGATGGAAAGCAAAATTTCGGCCTTGCGCCAGTGGGCGCGCAGCCACGCTCGACCCGCCTCAGAACCACCGCCGCCCCAGCCGATCTATCCTTCACGGGGGAACGGCTTGCGTCAGATGGAACTGGGGTAAAATTATTCGCCATTCGCTGATTCGCTGATTCGTATGATAGCTCGCGCCTTTCGAGGACCGCATAACTTATATCGTCGTTACCAGGCTTTGCTGGAAAGCACCGCCACCGCTCTGGGTTTGGCAGTGGTGGTGACACTGGCCCTGCTCAATATGGCCGCCTATCCGGTTAATTGGGTGCTGGTGATTGGGGTTGGGGTCGCGGCGTTGGGGATTCGCTGGCCGCTGCTGGCTTATATATTGGCCGTAGTGGTGCTGGTCTATCCCATCTTTATTATCAATTTTTACCTGGCCGTGCTGTTTTTGGGGATAAGCGCCCTCAGCCAGCGCGCTTTTGTGCATTATATGGGCGCAGCCGTGCTCATTTTGGGCACGCCCATCCTGGCCGAATATCACCTGCACTGGCTGGTCCCGATTCTGGCCGGCTTGTGGTGGGGCGGAGCCACCGGCGCCTGGATTGGCGTTTTGGCGGCGATGTGGGGTAAAATTTTGGGCGGTATGGCCGGCATGAATATTGACTGGCTGGTACTGGCCGGCCACGCGCCCGACACCCAGGCCATTGTGACCCGCTTTGCCGAGGCCAACTCATTACAAACCTTACTGCTGCTGGTCGAGCCATTTGCCGCCACCTCCGGGGTGATTCTGTACAATTTGCTGCAAGTGATCGGCTGGGCCGTCGCTGCCGGTTTTGTCGGTGAATTGGCTGGACGTAAATGGGTCAAATATCGCGCGCCCTGGTCCATTTTGGTTTTGACCGCCGGAGGAGGCTTGATTTTGCTGGCGACCCATCTGGGGCTGCCCTACTGGTTAAATGAAGCCGTGACCGAAGAAACTCTGGTGGCGCTAAAAGACCCAACCGGCCCGCTTTTTTCATTAATTGTTGTAATTATTGTTGGTACCACCATCCATAGCCTGAGAGAAACGCTTGAGCTGCCGGTAGCGCCCCAACAGGATTTTAGCGCCCAGCGCCGCTACCAGCCTGCCAAACAAGTATCTGCATCCGGACCGATCCAATTGCTGCGACGCGCCACCCGTTCAGCCTCCCCGGAGGCCGCCCGAAGCGTCGAAGCTGCCGACCTGAATGCTTTTGACCGTCCCCGCCGCCCTGTTCGCGTGCCACATACCAGCGAATTACCCGAGTGGGAACCCCGCGGGATGATCCTGGGTTGATTCAACTTGAAATTGATTAAAGGGCAAGACCGATGGCTACAAGATTTCAACAGGCTGAAACCGAAAAACAAGGATTCGTCGTCGTGCCACCAGCAGAGGGCTAAGTTTTGGCCCTATTGCTACTGCGATTACGGTCGGCACTGTGGCCGTGTTGCTGGGCGTTACATTTATTGGCGATTGGCTGCGCACCCCCCAGATTACCGCCGAAGCCTCGCCCAGTATCATCTCGCCCAACAGCGATCAAACCCAGGATGCCACCAACTTTGGTTATACCCTCAACGAAGATGCCCAGGTAACAGTCCAGGTTTTTAACGAAAGTAACCGCCTGGTGCAGACCATCACCTCGAATGAGTTTCAAACGCGGGGCCAGCACGTCGCCATCTGGGATGGCCGGGACAGCCTGAACCAGATTGTGGCCGATGGCCGCTACCGGCTGCAAGTGACCGCCAAAGGCACGGTGATGGCCGGAACCCAGAGCGCGAATGTGGTGGTAGATACCGGCCCTCCTACGCTTAGGGTGGCTAATTTGGATGAGGTTAGCCGGGTGCGTGACGCCAACTTAACCATCGAGGGGTTGACCGACCCCGATGCGGTGGTGCAGGTGGCGGGCGACCCCAAAATTGTGCCCATTGACGCCGAGGGCCGGTTCAGTCTCAAACGGCAGTTGGTCGAAGGCTCCAACAATCTGCAACTTTCCGCTACCGACCCGGCGGGCAACGTGGCAACGATTGCCCGCGAAATCATTCTGGTGACTCAGCCGCCTGAAATTGCTATTTCCGCGCCGGCCAACGATTCCTGGACAAACCAAAACCTGATCTCGGTGGCCGGGGCTGTGCCGGCGGGCGCGTCGCTCAAGGTCAACGGCCAGGAAGCAACTGTGGCCGAAGATGGTCAATTTGAACGGGAAGTGATTCTGCAAGAGGGCGATAATGTTCTGCGGATCGAAGCCACCGACGATGTCGGCAATGTGACCTCGCAAGAAATCATTATTCACCGCAAAACCAGCGCGCCCAGCCTATCGGTCAACGTCGAGGATAGCACAGCGTTTCAACAGGCTGAGGTGCAAATTATCGGCAAAACCGATCCCGGCGCGACTGTGCTGGTGGGCGGTCAGGGCGTGACGGTCAGTTCGCTGGGTGAGTTCCAAACTACGGTCAACCTGCTCAAGGGTGACAATTTGCTGGAAGTCACGGCTCAGGACCAGGCCGGCAACACCACCCAACTCCAACGCCGCCTGCGTTTTGAGGTTACTCCGCCAGAGACAGAACTGGCCCGCGTGGCCCGCAATCTGCCTAATTTATCGGCCTATTTTGTGCCGGTGTTGATCTCGCTGCCGCTGCTGCTCATTTTGGCCTATATTTTAACCCGGCCGGTGGCGCTGGTCGTCTCCGCCGAAAGCGGTATGTTTCGGCCCGGCTTGCCGGATGAAGGCCGCTTTTTGAAATTTGGGATTGACCTCTCTAAAGCAGCCCGGACTACGGTTGAAATTAAAGACAATCGGGGCAATACTGTAGCCACCTTATTGCATCGCCGCCATCGCGGGGCCGGTCAGCAAAACCTCTATTGGAACGGCTACGATGATTTTGGCCGGGTGGTCCTGCCCGGCGATTACACCATCCAGGCCACAGCCAGCACTACCGGCGGCACCGTAACCGGGACTCTGAATGTGTCCATTCTGGAAGACAAAGCTGTCCACCGGCAATATTTGCGCAACGCCCCCCATCAGGACGACTCGCAGGTGCTGGAGCGGCAAAGCGAATTTGTCCGCAGCTCCTCGGCCAAGCGGGTGCGCCGCCGTTAAATCAACTCGAATATTGAAAAAAACAAAATCGCTCCGGGCATACTTTTTGTGCCCGGAGCGATTTTTTTGTTTAGTAATGGGTTTTGGCTCGTTCTGAGCCTGTCGAAGAGTACCCCCGGGCCGACTCGAACGGCCGCACATGGCTCCGGAGGCCACTGCTCTATCCACTGAGCTACGGGGGCAAGATGAAAATAGTTTAGCACAAATACTCCTGAATGGCAAAGTCGCAGGGTAACAGGGTCGCAGAGTCACAGGGGTACAGGGTCGCAGGGTCGCAGAGTCGCAGGGTAGTAAAGATTACCACCTCTTTTACTCTGCACCCTTTTACTTTGCGACCCTGCGACTTGCTACCCTGTTTAATTTGGCCCTTCACCGCCTTCATGCTAAACTGCGAAGTTGGTATAAATAAATCGTATCGAGGTAAAAACCTTGCAGTTACAACTATCCATTCGTTCCTGGAGCCTTTTAATCGGGCTTCTGCTTTTTCTCAGCTTAGCTTGTTCCTCTCTGCCTTTTCGGGCCTCACCAGCCGAATCAAGTCTTCCACCGACACGCACCCCGCTGCCCACTTTTACTCCGACCGTTCAGACGGAAATTGCTATCTCTATCCCACCCACACCTACCAATACGTCGGTGCCGCCGCCCCCCACCGACACCGCCGGTGCCTCCACCCACTCAACCTCCGGCGGCTGAGGC
>JAAUSP010000011.1 GCA_012032575.1 Anaerolineales bacterium
TCACCAGGGGCGTTGCCTTTAAATCGCCTTCCAGATAAATGCCCCCCCGAAATAACAAACAGGGCAAACAGCAGGGCGATGAAGGCGAAGTATTCCTCCAGGCTGTGCAGGAGCGGCGTCCATTCCGCCAGCGCCCCCAGCAGGATAACGACCGGCAAGGCCCACAACAGGGCGATAATTAATTTGTTTCGATTGCTCTCCCACATGTGCCCCAGGCGGCTGTGGGGAAAATTAGCCGCCGTAAACGACATAACCCCGATGGTTAAGAGCAAACCTATGAAAGGGAGCATGGACCATAAGGGCAAAGACAGCGTTGCTTCCGGGTCGGATGCTTCGGTGAATAATTCAAAATGGGTGCCAGGTTGAATTGTTTGGGGGGCGGCTTGAGCCGGCGAAGCCAGACTGAACACAACCCCGGCCATAAGCGCCAGACCGCCAATAACCCCAATAAAGCCAAAAAGTTTAGTGCGTGTCATCTCTCTTCCTTGTTGAATGGGATAAGGGAAAATTGGAATAAATACCTCGCTGCCTCATCGTAATGACAACAGGCGGCGGGGCCTTGATGACTGCACTTTACTGTGAGTTCAATGAAACTGCAAATGTAACTGCTCAGGCATGTTATCCTTCGACAGGCCCCCTTCGACAAGCTCAGGATACGGCTTCGACAAGCTCAGGATACGGCTTCGACAAGCTCAGGAAGTTCTCAGGACAGGTTTCGACCGAAGGAAGAAATTGCTGATGCGCCAGGTAGCGCTGTAAGGACGCTTCGCGTCGGCCTGCGGCCTCGAAACCACATAAGGGCTGAGTAGTTACAATATTTTTTTGAATGGGTTGCAGCAAAGGATGGGTCACGCCTGGGGCGTGAACTATAGACGGGAAGATGCCCGGCAATTAAACGAAGTTTAGCTTATCCCCTGAGTTTACTGTATCAACAGTGCGGAGAAATGTCGTCCCCTTCAGGGGGGAAATCTTCATCCCCCGCGTGGGGGATATTATTTATCGCCTCTGCGGGCAATCTGAGGTACGGGCTGGGCCAAAGTCTATTCGATTATTCGATTAATAACTCAGCCGGGCATAGTAGGTTTGCTGGGCGGCATGGCGGGCAGCTTTGTGGGTAACAATGCCCCGTTCGGCCAGGAGGCTGATGAGCTTGAGGAAGATTTCGCCGGTGAGGATGGCATCGCCCAGAGAGGTGTGGCGGCCAATTATTTTGATGCCCAGGCGTTGGGCAATTGCCTCTAAACTGTGAGACTCTTGATTCGGATGAATCACCGCCGACAGGAGTAAGGTATCAAGGACCGGGTTGATGAATTTAATTCCGGTTTGGATTTCCTTAAGCTGCAACAGCCGCATATCAAACGCGGCATTGTGGCCGACCAGCACGGTATCTTCGGCGAAACGTTGAAACTGGGGCAAAACCTGCTCGATGGTGGGCTGCCCCTTTAGCATCTCAGGCAAAATGCCGTGAACAGCAATTGATTCACGCGAAAGGATGCGCTTGGGGTCAACCAGTTGATCAAAAATTTCCTGGCGTAATAACCGGCCATTGACAATGCGGACCGCGCTGATGGAGATGATTTCGTCGCCGCCCGAGGGATTCATTCCGGTTGTTTCGGTGTCAAAAACGGTGTAGGTCAGTTCCGAGAGGGGCCGATCATCGAGTTCCGGTTTCTGCCCCGGTTGGTGAAACAGGTCGAAATCGTAATATTCCGGGCGGCTGCTCTCGATAATGGGTACACTGCGCGTCGGCCTGGGTTGGGTGGTCGGCAGCAGCAGGCGGTAGTAAGCCATATTGGTGGTTTTGTCGGTCTGGCACCAGGCTTCGCTGCCGTGGCGTTCGGCTACCTCGCGCAGGGTCAGCGGGCTGCCTTCGCCCTCGGCAATTAGCGATTGATTTTGCCAGGCCCACAAAGTGTCCATATCAATGGCTGAGCCGGACCACATTAAATCGAGCGCGGCCAGTCGCCCGGCCCCTTTGAGCCGGAAGGTCACCTCTTTTACACCGGCCTCGGTTTGCAATTGACGCATAATGTAGGTCATAGCTTGCACCACCGAGTAGCTATCCACTTTAAGCCATAAATTCTCTTCGTTGACGTCAACCCTGGTGTAAATGCCTAACTTGTCTTCAAATCTGCGCTGGATGGCCCACAATAAGTCGCTGCTTAGCATTTCTTCCAATTGCCACCCCGCTTTAATATCTTCGGCGTATTCGGTGGTGGTTTGGTTAACTCGGGTGCTCAAATTGAGCGACTCGTCGTAGATGATCTTTTTCAACTGATTGAGCTTGACCGCGTCCATCTCAGGGTATTCTTCGATGGTTTCAATGGCGGCGCGAATACTGGCCAGCGAGGCCCGAATGCCCTCGGTTAACGATTTTAACAGAATATCGCGACGGTTGCTGGCCTGCGATTGGCGGGTAATATCCTCCAGGGTGAGAATAAACCCGCTGATCTCTTTGTGCTGGTCCAAAACGGAGGCGATATGAACCCGAATGAGCTGGCCGTTAGTGGCGGTGGTGACAAAGTGGGAGACCAGATTAGTATTTTGTTTTTCACTGCGATACGATAACTCTTCCAGGGCATGCATAATGGGGGTGCGATCAATCAGACCAAAGACAGAGCGCCCCAGCCCAACAAACCCCCCCGCTCCGTTTTTGGGCGAATGTACTGAAACCTGGCCCAACATCTGTCTGGCCCGGTTGTTGTACAACAAAATTCGCCCCTCGACATTGCATACCAACACGCCCTCGGTTAATTCTGACATCAAGGCGACCAACCTGTTTTTTTCTTCTTCAAGGGCGGCCCTGGCCTGGAGAATTTTGCTTTCCTGGTCGCCCAGAACCGTCTGAAAACGTTCGGCGAAGGTGTTGATTGCCAGGGTCAGTTGGCGCAAGCCGGCTGCTTCTTCCAGCGGCACGCGATGGGCCGGATTAGCCATGCTAATCAGGGTTATCTGTTCGGCCAGTTGGGTGGAGCCTAAAATGTAAGTGCGGAAGAAATAGTTAAAGCCGGCCCCCAGACTCAGTAGCACGCCTACAAGCACCACAAAAGCCGTAATCGCCCAATCTTGCAGCACGGGGGAGTTTAGAATAAAGAGGGTCGCCCCTATGCCCACCAAAAAAAGAAAAACGTTGACTAATTTTAAGACCAGTTCGAGTTTGGAACGGCTCATAGTTCTTCCAGAATGGCTTTTACGGCGGTGAGTAATTCTCTGGTTGAAAAAGGTTTGGTAATGTAAGCATTCGCCCCCAGCGCCAGGCCCTTGGTGATTTCAGCTTCGCGGCCCTTGGCGGTAAGCATGATGATTTTGATATGGTTCCAGTCCGGATTTTCGCGGACCTTCTGGCACACATCAAAGCCGTTGAGGCGCGGCATCATCACATCCAGTAAAACCAAATCCGGCTCAAATGTGGCAATCTTCTCCAGACCCTCCTGGCCATTGTGCGCTACCCGGACATAATAACCGGCTTGCTCCAGGAGAAATTCTAGCGAGATAACGATATTTACTTCATCGTCAACAATCAAAACTCGTTTCGACATGGCCTGCTGCCTCAGTTTTGCTCACCGATTTGGGCATGATTAGAAACCCGCCGTTGATCACCGTTGCTCTGCACCACAACACCGTCCGTGACTCGTTGGCCCGACTCGACTGTGCCGTTTGGCCAGCCGAGCGGCGGCTCTAACGGCAGAGTAAAAGAAAAAGTAGCGCCCTGCCCCAGGGTGCTGGTAACCCATAACTCACCGCCAAAGTGGGCGATGATGTGCCGTGAAATCGGCAAGCCCAGGCCGGTTCCCTGCGGTTTTTCAGTCATCGTGTCCCCCACCTGGCGAAATTTATCAAAGATGATGACGCTGGTCGGCCGCACTGATGCCGGGTCCATTGTCGCTCAGCATCTACCTGGATCATCTCTTCCTTTACTTGCAGCCGCACCCCGATCCACCCGGCATTGTGGTCGCAGAATTTGATGGCGTTGGAGAGTAAATTTAACAGGACTTGTTTGATGCGATCCCGGTCCGCCACCAGCGGGGGGACAGTCTTTGGTAAATCTAGCTGGAGGTCAACCCCATTTTCTGTAAATAACTGGCTGGTCGTTTCCAGCGATTCGATAATCACTTCGGCCAGATCAATCTTCGAAATATCCCACTCGGCGTTGCCGGACTCGATTTTGGATAAATCCAGAACCTGATTGATCAGCCGGGTCAGCCGCTCATTCTCTTTGAGGATAATGCTTAAAAATTGGCTGCGCCGGTCCGCGTCCAAATCGGGATTATCGAACAGGATTTCGGAAAAGGCCCGGATTGAGGTCAGCGGGGTGCGCAGCTCATGGCTCACGGTTGAAATAAAATCGTCTTTGAGCCGGTCAAGTTCCTGCAAACGTTCATTGGCGGCGCGCAGTTCGGCGGTGGCCGCTTCCAACTCGTGTGATTTTTGCTCCAACTGGCGGCTGTAGGCAATGGTCTCGTCGAGCATGCCCATCACTTCGCCCATATTCAGCGGCTCTTCTTTAACCACCGAGGCCATCATCACCCTGGCCGAAGCCGCCCAATCGAGCCGGCCAATAGCTTTTCGGCATAATTGACCAGTTCGGCGTTGGCGTTAGAAATTTCGGCCCAGTTCAAACTGCGCTGCCGGGCATACTCGCCCAAAAGGTCATCGGCCCGGCCTGGCCCCAGAAAACGTCCTAACAGCAGGCGTAAATCTGTCACCGAGGCTGTGCCGCGCCAGAGATTGATCGGGTTGCCTTCGCTGGAGCGCTTAAAAACGTCTACAAACAGGCTGGCCTGGCTGTGCTCAATTACGCTCTGCCGGCCCAGCAGTGAGCCGCCGATGTAGCCCATCACGTTGACCAGCAGACTCCAGAACAGGGCATGGGGAATCGGCGACCAACCGCTCAAGCCAAAAAGTTGATAGGGTTTGAGCCAGCTCAGGCCAAACGGGCCTTGCTCCATGATGCTGGCCGACAACCAGCCCGACTCGGCCAGCGATGGGAGCAGCAGCGTATGGATCCAAACCAAAAACCGGCGCTCAAGCCAAGCAGCGCCCCGCTGCGGGTGCCCCCTTTCCAGTATATGCCGCCCAAAATGGCCGGGGCAAACTGAGCCACAGCAGCAAATGAAACCAGGCCAATCGAAACCAGGGCGTAGACTTCGCTGGTGAGCCGGAAATACAAATAGCCCAACAGCACAATCACCACAATGGCGCTGCGGCGGATAATCAGCAGCAGTCCGCTCAAATCCTTCCGTTCAGCCAGCCGCAGCCCTTCCCAACGCAGCAGCACCGGGATAACCAGGTCATTGGAAACCATCGTGCTCAGGGCCACCGTTTCCACAATCACCATGCCCGTTGCCGCCGACAAGCCGCCCAGAAAAATAAGCAAGGTCAGGATATCCTGGCCGTGAGCCATCGGCAGGGTCAGAACAAAGGTATCGGGGTCAACGGCACCGTTGGGAAAGAGGAGTAACCCGGCAAAGGTGATGGGCAGGACAAAAATGTTAATTGCCAGCAGGTACAGGGGAAAGAGCCACATGGCTTTGGGCAGATGCTTCTCGTTGACATTTTCTACTACAGCCACCTGAAATTGGCGGGGCAGGAACATAATGGCCAGCATCGAGAGGAGGATCAACCCGAACCAACCTCCATAACCCTCGCCGGTCCCTTCCTGAGTGAACAAAGCTTTTAAGTCGGGGTTAGCGGCTGCCTGGGTAAATAAGTCGCCAAAACCATCAAACAGACCAAAAGTTACAAACAGGCCGGCTGCCACAAAGGCCAACAACTTTACCACCGACTCAAAGGCAACGGCGGCGACCATGCCTTCGTGGTGCTCGGCGGCGTCCAGGTGACGCACCCCAAAAAGAATGGCGAAGGTGGCCAATAATAAGGCTACGTAAAATCCGGTATCGCTTAAAATGCCGACCACGCCCGACGCAGGTGTGCTCAATTCGGGATAACGCCACAGCAACGTAAAGCTGGTGGAAACGCCTTTAAGTTGCAGCGAGATGTAGGGGATGATCCCGACGATGGCAATCACTGTAACCAGCCCGCCCAGGGCCGTGCTCTTGCCGTAGCGGGAGGCAATAAAATCGGCAATCGAAACGATGCGATTAGCCTTGCTGATATAGATAATTTTGCGAAGCACAAACCACCACAGGGCAGCCATGAGGGTGGGGCCGAGATAAATGGGCAGAAAGCCCAGGCCCGTGCTGGCAGCCCGGCCCACGCTGCCGTAAAAGGTCCAGTCGGTGCAGTAAACGGCCAGCGATAAGGCGTAGATGTAAGGGCTGCTCAGGCTGCGCCGGGCATCGGCGCGCTGATCGCCATAGTAAGCAATGGCAAACAACAGCCCGATATAAACCAATGAAACCAATAAAATAATCCAGCTCTGTAACATACCGTCAATCCAAAGCTGATTAACCCTTCAGCCCCGAAAGGTCTAATATTCTATGACCAGCGCTATCAACCCGATTAAGGCCGCCCAGGCGGTAAAAACGTAGACATAGAGCACCGGAATGCCCCAGACCAGGCCCTCAACACTGAAAAGTGATAAAATGGGATAGTTGAAAAATATGCAGCCTGCCAGAAATAGCGCCGCTAACTGCTGTCCCTTTAAATTGCGCTTATTCATCGGCTTTTCCCCCCACTCTAAACGCTAACCGAGCCGTCCCGTCTGGAACCGCTCGCCGGTAAACCTTTGCATATCGCGAATATCTTGAAACGCTTTTTTGAGCTGGCGTTTTTCCAGGGGCGATAACGCCTCCAGGCGAACCTGATTGGTCAGCGACGCTCCGGCCCGGTAAGCCCGCAGTTGTTCCTTGAGCCGCAGCCGCAACACAAAATGATAGGTTTCGGCCAAAGTTTCGGCCCATCCCGGCTTAACACCCCACTTTTCGCTGCCGCTTCCAGCCGGGCCAGGGTGGGCCGGGCGGTGGCCCCCACTTGCAGCGCATACAGCCGGGCCAGGGTAACAATCGGGCTGACCCCGGCTTTTTTCAGGTCTATTTGCCCATCTTCGGCCCGAATGTGCCCGAAAAGACCCAGCGGGGGCGGAAAATTGAGCGCGGTTCGGGCCATGTGGGCCAGAAAGATTTGCTGCTTGCCGGCTTCCTGTAAAAGCTGCTCCAATGGACTCAAGGAGAGCTGCCCGTAGACCGGGCGGAAATCGAAAAAGATGGCCGCTTCCAGCACGGCTTGAGGTTCTGGGGTATGAATCCAGCCCTGAAACAGCCGCACCCACTCGCTTAAGGTATAACGCCACTTGGTGGCCAGATAACCGCCCGCACAGGGTGGAAAGCCGGCCAGCATGCGCCCATTGACCACCCGTTCGGCCAGGGCGGCAAAATAAGCCTGGGCGGTGGGCGTCTCTTCGGCATAAACCAGGGCATTGTCCTGGTCCGTAAGCAGAGCCTGTTCCAGCCGGCCTTCGGAGCCAAAAACAATCCAGGCATAAGGCGTCGGGGGCGGCCCCAGTTCGGCTTCGGCTTGTTTGAGCAGGCGTTTGGTCAGGGCGTCGTTGAGGCTGGCAATTATCCGGCCAATCTGAACCACATCCAGCCCGCCCCGAAAGAGCTTCTCGACCATGCCGGTGATTTCCAGCCCGTAGCGGGCCAGAACCTCGATTTCGGCCCCCTCTTCCACTCGTTTGAGCAGGTACAACGGGCTTTTGGCCTGATGCCGTAACAGGTCGGTATCAGTAATCACCCCGATAATCTGATCGTTCTGGATGAGGGGCAGATGGTGAATATTTTCTTCAAGCATAAAGAGCGAAGCGCTGTAAACCGGGGTTTCGACAGGCAGCGTTTTGAGAGGGTGGCTCATTACCCGGTGTACCGGCGTTTCCGGGGTCAGGCCATCGGCCAGAATCCAGCGCAAATCCCGGTCGGTCAGAATACCGGCCGTTTGGCCGCTGACCAGCACACTGCTGGCCCAGGCCTTTAACATCACCTGGGCCGCTTCGGCAATGGTTGCCTCCGGTAAAACGTAGATGGGGGGACGGTGAATTAAATCGCCGGCTGGACTGGTCAATTCTCCCCCCAAAGGTGTAACTTTGCTGCCCAAAGCGCGATGCAGCCGCTCGCTCCGGCGCTGAAAAAAGTCGGCAAAGGCCGGTTGTTGCAGCAGCCGCCGAAACGTGATCTCCGGCAGCCGGTAAACCTGAACATCTTCTTCGGCCAGCACGTCGGGGCTGGCCGGACCTGGCCGCAGCCATGAGGCGTAACCAAAAAAGTCGGCCTCTTCCAACACCTGCACCACCTGGCCCTCACGCTCCAGGCGCACCGCCCCCTGGTGAATCAGGTAAAGATGCTGGCTGGGCAGGCCATCCTGCTTGAGGATGTAAGTTCCTTTGGGGAAGTGAACAACTTCCAGGGTCTCGGCGACCGCTTTTAGCTCGGTTTCGCTTAATTGATCAAAAGGTGGATAATTTTGAATGGGGGCAGCTACAGTTGCCACAGCACACTCTCTGCTCATGATAGCTTTCAGCCAGAACTCTTTCTATAGTAACTGCGCTAACCCTACTTGGCAAATTGAAATCCGGCTAAATCCTCCCTTATCACTGGCAGTGGCCTCAGGCTGGCTGACCGGCAGAATCACTCGGAAATGCCAGGCCCAGCAGAATTCCCGCCGGTGTGCCATAAAGCAGCCCCACCAGCGCCCCGGACAGGGTAAAGGCTACATCGCTGCCGCCGCCGACCCCCGTCGCCAGGGCTGTGCCTGAGATGGCCCCGCACAAGCCCAGCAGAGTCGCACCCCGCCAGCCGCCGCCATACCAGCTTACTACGGCCCCGCCGACGGTCCACATCAGCGTAATGGGTCCGGCCAGACCCATTAACTGGGTCAGTTCAAAGGGGAGGTCGCCATACAATCTGACCATGCCATAGGGAAAAACCATCATCACAAAACTAAAGCCGGCGGCCACTCCCATCGGCAGCCCTAGCAGCCGTAATAATCCTTTCTTTGCTAACATAACGCCACTCCTGAAAAGGGGAGTGCGGATACTATCCGCACTCCGTTTATCTTTCATTCTCCCGACGGGTTAGCTGCCGAGAAAAGCACTTTTTCGATGACCTTGGGCCGGGATCAGGTGATCAGGAGATTTTTTGCTTTTTTTATCCCCAATCCCCTAATCCCGGCGAAGCTTTTTGAACGGCTATAACCTCAGAGTTTGAGTGATTGAGCTTAGTGCGCCAGAGCCGGAGCGCCGGCCTTCTCGCCTTCGCTCATCCCTTGCGGGATGCGCAGCGATTCGACCATATCCTGCACGTGCTGCGGCGGGGCGGCCGTGACCCGCGAAACCACCATCGCAATGGCAAAGTTGAGGATCATCCCGACCGAGCCAATGCCTTCAGCCCCGATACCCATAAAGTTAGGCAGCAGCGGGGTAGCAGTGCCGAACAACGGCACCGAGCGCATCATGCCAATCATAACAGTCGTAAAGGTCAGGCCGACAATCATCCCGGCGATGGCCCCGATGTTGTTGGTGCGTTTATCAAAGATGCCCAGCACGATGACGGGGAAGAAGCTGGAGCAGGCCAACCCAAAGGCAAAGGCCACCACCTGAGCCACAAACGCCGGCGGGTTGATGCCAAAGTACCCGGCGATGACACAGGCCACACCGATGACAATCCGGCCCACCAGCAGCCGCCGTTTTTCATCGGCCTGGGGATTCATGAGGCGGTAGTAGATATCGTGGGCAAAGGAGCTGGAAATAACCAGCAGCAGCCCCGAAGCGGTGGACAGCGCCGCCGCCAGACCGCCCGCCGCCGTCAGGCCGACAATAAAGCCCGGCAGATTGGCGACTTCGGGGGTGGACAGCACGATGATGTCGTTGTCAATGTAGACTTCATTGGCTAACGGAGCATTTGTTTTCGGGTCGGTCGCATCGGCCGGCAGCGGTTTGGTAAAATCGGGCTTGCCGGCGGCCAGGGCAAAAGCCGCGCCGGGGGCCATGGTCAATGCGCCATCGCTATTCCGGTCGCTTACAGCCAACAGGCCGGTTCGCTGCCATTTGGCGGCCCAGTCAATCGGCTGGCCGTTTTTGTCCAGAATTTCGTAAATGTTCTGCTTGGGGGTTTCGGTGACCGCGCCGACGGTGGCCCCGTTCAGGGTGGTCAGCATGTTGTAACGGGCAAAGGCCGCTACCGCCGGGGCAGTGGTGTAAACCAGGGCGATGCAGAGCAGGGCGTAACCGGCTGATTTGCGGGCGTCGCGCACATTCGGCACGGTGTAAAAGCGGACAATCACGTGGGGCAGGCCGGCCGTGCCGCACATCAGGGCCAGGGTAATCATAAAGACATCAACCATGGTCCGCCCGCCGGTGAAGGGGGTCGTATATGAGCCGAACCCCAATTCTTGCGAAATCCCGTTCAAATTCGGGATCACGTTGCTAAAGGTCAGGGCCAAATGGGGCACCGGGTTGCCGCCGGTCAGGATCATGGAGATAGCGATGGCCGGGACCACATAGGCCAGCAGCAGCACCGTATATTGGGCCACCTGAGTCCAGGTGATCCCCTTCATCCCCCCGATAATCGCGAAGAAGGCCACAATGGTTACCCCGATGATTACCCCCATTTCGATGGTCGTTCCCAGGAAGCGGCTAAAGACGATGCCCACCCCGCGCATTTGCCCGGCCACGTAAGTGAAAGAGATAAAGACCGCGGCGATGGCGGCTACGGCGCGGGCCGTGCTGGAATAGTAGCGGTCGCCGACAAAGTCGGGTACGGTAAATTTGCCAAATTTGCGCAGGTAGGGGGCTAATAACAGGGCTAATAACACGTAGCCGCCCGTCCAGCCCATCAAATAAACCGTCCCATCATGGCCCATCACCGAGATCAAACCGGCCATGGAGATAAAGGTGGCCGCCGACATCCAGTCTGCCCCGGTTGCCATGCCGTTGGCCCAGGCCGGAATGTTCTGCCCGGCTACATAAAAGCCTTTGGTATCGCGCACTGAATTGCTGTAACCAATCCAGATATATCCCGCGAAGCTAAGCCCAACCAGAATATAAGTCCAGGTTTCAACGCTCATTTTTTCACCTCGTGTACGTCGAATTTTTTATCCAGATCATCCATCAATTTAACATAGACAAAAATCAAGACCACAAAGGTGATCATTGAACCTTGATGTCCAAACCAAAAAGGCAGTGGCACGCTGGCGATATTGATGGTTTGCAGCGCTGGGGCCAGGAGAATGGCCATCAGGTAAGAAACTGCGGCCCAGATGGCCAATAAGGTAATAATGATTCTGACGTTGCCCTGCCAGTATTCCTGCATTTTTGAACTGTTGTTTGCCATAATCGTGTAAAACCTCCCTAAAGATTGAATAAGTTTAAAGTCTGTAGTTTCTAATTAAGTTTGGGTTTAAGCGATAAATTTCCCTCCTCTGCTCAATCGTCCAGGGTGCTGGTATCGCCGGCCGGCTGGCCTAATACCTGCGCCTTAAGCAGCCGGTGCATAATTTTGCCGCTGCGGGTGCGGGGCAGGCTGGTTACAAAGCTGATAGCGGCCGGCACGGCAATCGGCCCCACTTCGTGCCGGACATGCTCTTTCAACTCATCCACCAGCCGGTTGTCGCCTTGCAGCCCTGCTTTAAGCACACAAAAGGCGTGGATCACCTGGCCTTTAATTTCATCGGGCAGGCCAATGACCGCCGCTTCGGCCACAAATTTATGGCTGAGCAGCGAATTCTCAATTTCGGCGGTCCCCAACGGATAGCCGCTGACCTTGATCATGTCGTCGGTGCGGCCGATGATCCAGAAATAACCGTCGTCGTCCCGGCGGGCGCTGTCGCCCGTATGGTACCAACCCTTTGATTGGAATTGAGACCAGTATTCGCTCAAATACTGCTCCGGGTTATTCCAGATGGTCCGGGCCAGGCCCGGCCAGGGTTGTTTGATGACCAGGTCGCCGTCTTCATAAGGTTCGCACGAGGTTCCATCCTCACGCACCACATCGGCTTCAATGCCGGCAAAGGGGATGGTTACACTGCCCGGCTTGAGCGGCACTACCGGCGTGGGGGTAATCATAAAGCCGCCGGTTTCCGTTTGCCACCAGGTATCTATGATGGGGCAGCGCTCCCGGCCAATAACCTGATAATACCAGCGCCAGGCGGCGGTATTGATTGGCTCGCCCACCGTCCCCAACAAGCGCAGCGTGCTCAAATCGTGCCGATTGGGCCAGGCTTCGCCAAAACGCATCAGCCGGCGAATAGTGGTGGGGGTGGTGTACAGCACCGAAACGTGATATTTCTCAACCAGGTTCCACCAGCGGTCGGGATAGGGGTAATCAGCCGCGCCCTCGTACATAAAACTGGTGGCTCCCAAAATGAGCGGGGCATAGGTAATATAACTGTGGCCGGTAATCCAGGCCGGGTCGGCGGCGCACCACCAGCGGTCGTCTTCCTTCAGGTCAAAAACGTATTTGAGGGTGGTGGCAATAAATACCTGATAGCCGCCGCAGGTATGCACCACCCCTTTGGGTTTGCCGGTCGAGCCGCTGGTGTAAAGGATAAAAAGCGGGTCTTCGGCGTCCATCATTTCCGGTTCGCAGTAGGGGCTGGCGATGGGCAGGTTCATCAACTCGTGCCACCAAAAATCCCGGCCGGGGGCCATACGGACCTGCTGGCCGGTGCGTTTGACCACCAGCATCTGCTGCACCACCGGGCTGCGATGAATGGCCGCGTCGGCAATATCTTTGAGGTTGACCGTTTTGCCTCGCAGCCAGGCCCCATCGCAGGTTACAACCACCCGGCTGCCGGCATCATCAATCCGGTCGGCCAGCGCTTGCTCGCTGAAACCGGCGTAAACCACGCTGTGAATGGCCCCGATTTTTACGGTCGCCAGCATAGCAATAATCAGTTCGGGCACACGCCCCATGTAAAGGGTTACGGTATCGCCTTTTTTAACCCCCATACTGCGCAGCACATTGGCAAATTTGTTGACTTCTCGCCAGAGACCAAAATAGCTGAACAGCCGCACCTCGCCCGGTTCGCCTTCCCATAACAGGGCCAACTTATTTTTGCGCCAGGTTCGGGCGTGCCGGTCCAGGGCATTGTAGGCAATATTAACCTTGCCGCCGGTGAACCATTTAAAGAGAGGCGGGTTGCTGTTATCCAAAATTTGCTGGTAAGGTTCAAACCAATCAATAAAGGTTTTGGCCTGGTCATCCCAAAAATTGATTACATCACTCAGCGCTTGTTTTTGCAGCTCCAGGTAATTGGGCAGGTTGGCATTGCTGACAACTTCGGGGGACGGCGTGTAAATTTCGTGCGCAGCGGCCAGGGTTTCAACCTCGTGCCTGACTTTCGGCTGGCCGATCCATCTTGGTTTTTCACTCATACTCACTAGTTCCTCGCGCTACTTAGTCTAACAAACCTGCTGCCAGGTGTCATCACCTTTGGGGGGGCAAGAGGTCTCACCCCCTGGGGGGATTTTGGCTATCCGGGGTGATTTTTTGCCAAAATGAGAAAACTTGATTATGATTTCCATTCGCAAATTTTATATTTACTTCACTTGACTTCTTAAGGTTAGTGGAGAGGCTAATGACGGCTGATACGCCAATGACGGCTGAGATACCAATGCGGACCAGAGCGCTACCATTGGTCCGGTTCAGTCTGGTTGAACCGCAGGTGCGTTTGCTCCGCTGGTTATGGGTTTATCGTTGGGCCAGTTTGCTGCCTGTGTTGTGGCTGTTCCAAACAACAGCCGATCCTTCTGCGTGGCTATTATTGTTGATTGCCGCGGGCAGTACATTCCTGCTGACCACCTTAAGTCGGTCCTTTAATTACAGTCTGGTTGAAGTTGCTTCATTCTTGGGGGCAGACCTGCTGGGCGCGGCGGCCTTGCTGGGGTTTGGGGGGGATGCCTATTATTGGTATGCCCTAAGCCCCCTGCTCGTTGCGGCCTTGCTGTTTCAGGTCAGGGGGGTGGTGCTGGCTTCAACCACTTTGACCCTGCTTTATCTTTTAACCCTTTTATTTACATCCGATCCTTACCCGGCTGCGGGCCAATTCGACAGGTTAGCCACCCAACTGACCGGCCTCTGGCTGGTCCCGCTTTTGGTTGGGTATGGCCTGGCCTGCTTGAAGCAAGAAAGCGAAACCCACCAACATCTGGCCCAAACTTACGCCGAGCTGACTCGGCGGCACACCGAACTGACGGCGGCGCATAACCAACTGGAAATCATTCACGATTGGACCCTGGCCCTGCAAGGCGCAGCCGATATCGAATCGGTGCAACAGCGAATTCTGCGGGCAGTCACCCAGGAGTTGGGGTTTTCCCAGGCTGTTATCGGTTTGGTCAACCCCATCACCCAAACTTTGGGTGAATGGCGCGCTTACCCACCCCAGGAAGCGCTGCTTTCAATGATGCCCGCCCTGCCGCTGACTCCTGAAAACGGATTAATTGCTCGCAAGCTGCTTGACCGGCAGGCGCGGTGGTGGTTTAATGAAGAGCTGCTGGTGGCCGACGAGGTTTTTAATGAATGGTTGAACCAGGTTCCATGGCTCATTTTGCCGTTGGTGGGGCAAGATCAGCCACCGGGGTGCTGCTGATAGCCGTCGAAGCCGGCCCAGGCAGCCTGACGGAAGATCAATTGGTGGTTTTGACGGCTGTAGCCAGCCAGGCCGCGGCTGCTTTGGGGACCATTGACCGGGCGCAGCGGTTGGCGGCTGAACAGGAACGCAATCGTATTGCCCGCGATATTCACGATACCCTGGCTCAATCGCTGTTTGGCATGGTTTTTACCCTGGATGCCTGTATCAAAATGCTGCCCCGGCATGCCGAAACCGTTCAGCACGAGTTGGTAGAACTGCGCCAACTGGCCGATCAAGTTCGCCAGGAGATTCGGCGGTATATCCTCGACACCTGGCCTTCCGAACTGACCTGGGAGGGGTTCAAAGGAGATTTGGACAAATACGTAACCCACTTTGCCCCTGCTCATGCTTTTCATATTGATTTCACCATCAACGGCAATTTTGACCGGCTGCCTTCGGTGATTCGCCGCAGCCTTTATCGGGTATCGCAAGAAGCGCTGGCTAATGTGGCTCGTCATGCCACCATTGACTCGGCCCGTTTGACTATGCACGTCGAACCCAATGAGGTTTTTTTGAGTATCTCCGACCGGGGCAAAGGTTTTGATCCCAAAGTGGCCCTGGCCCGCGAGGTTAACCGGGAACGGTTTGGACTGCGGGGAATGAGGGAAAGGGTTCAGGCCCTGGGCGGTACATGTGACATCCTCAGTCAGATTGATCAGGGTACCCAGGTTTTGGTGCGCCTGCCGGTCAAACGGAGCAGCAATCGTGACTGAAAACCAGATTCGCCTGTTAATTGTGGATGATCACGCCGTTGTTCGTAAAGGTCTGGTCATGATGCTGCGTCTGGAGCCAGATTTTGAAATTGTAGGCGAAGCCGAAAATGGAGCTAAGGCGGTCAAACTGGCTAAACAGCTTCAACCCGACCTGGTGCTGCTGGATTTCATTATGCCGGAGATGGATGGCCAGGCCACCGCTTTAGCCTTGCAGTCGGCTGTGCCCGGTGCCCGCATTCTGATGCTTACCGGCGTAGCCCTGGAGGAACGGGTGCTGGAAATGCTGGCCGTCGAAGTGGATGGTTATGTCATGAAGGATATCGAGCCGGATGAGTTGGCTCAGATCATCCGCACCGTAGCCCGCGGTGAAGCCTATTTACACCCCAGCCTGGCCCGGCGGCTCTTAAATCGGGTAACAGAACGGCGTCCCTCGCTGCCGCCGCAGGTTCAATTAACCCAGCGGGAGCGAGAAATTTTGCACTGGATGGCTACCCCTGCTACCTACCGCGAAATCGCCGAAAAACTTTTTGTCAGCGAAGAAACGATTCGCAGCCACGCCAAACATATCTTAAGCAAACTCCAACAACCCAATCGCGCCCAGGCAGTTTTGGCCGCCGTCCGGGCCGGTTTAATTGACCTGCCAGAGTAACGATAGCTGCCGGTATAGGCGCTGGTAAAAAATGAAGGGGCGCAGACCGGAAAGGTCTGCGCCCCTTCATTTAGATAGACTCAGAGATCCAAATTTGAGGAGACAACATCTTTAGATGCGGCTATCTCCTCAATTTTGGGTCTGCCCAAACTGCTTTGCTGTTGCCATTGGACATCACGATTGGTTCATTGAGAACAGGGTTGGCCCACGATGGTTGTACTTGCTCGACAGGCATAGGTTGTGGCATCTGCACTTCCGGTTGAGCTTCATTTTCAGCCAAACGAAATTGAGCCACAAGCTGCAATAGAACCTGAGCCATGTCGCTCAACGATTGGGCCGAAGCAGTTACTTCCTCTACCTGGGCATTCATCTCCTCTGCCGCGGCGCTAACCTCTTCCATCGCAGCGCTGTTGTCGTCGCCGACACTGGCAATGTTGTCCATAACTTGAGTGATCTCACCTGACCCGGCAGCCATCTCTTCGGTAGAAGCCGTGTTTTCCTCAACCACTGCCGAAACGGTATCCATCGCGCTGACTAACTCGTTAGCTGAGGCACCCATCTCCTGCACCGCTGCTGAGATTTCTTCTACCTGTTGATTGACTGCTTGAGCCGCGTCAAGAATAGCGACCAGGGCTTGCCCTGCTTCGTTGGCCCGCCCAGCCCCCTTTTCTACCTCGGCTGCCCCGGCCTCCATAGCTGTCACAGCCTCTGCCACAGTTTGTTGGATGCCCCGGATGAGTCCGGCAATCTCCTTGGTCGCTACTGCCGACTTCTCAGCTAATTTGCGTACCTCGTCGGCCACCACAGCGAAACCCTTACCATGTTCCCCTGCTCGCGCAGCTTCAATTGCTGCGTTGAGCGCCAACAAGTTTGTCTGCGAAGCGATATCATCAATTGTTTGCACAATTGCCCCAATTTCCATTGAGCGCTGGCCCATTTCCTGGACTTTCTGGACCGACATACCAACCTTGGCTTTGATAGCTGTCATCCCCTGGATGGTTGCTTCGACCGTTTTGAAGCCATCGCGGGCGGTTTGAGCCGCCACAGCCGCGCCCCGCGCTCCAGCTTGGGCATTCGCTGCGACTTGTTGAATCGCTGCCGCCATCTGGTTGGTTATTTCTGAGGATTGGGTGACAGCCACGGCTTGTTCCTGAGCGCCTTTCGCTACCCCATCAATAGCCCGCGAGACCTGTTCGACGGTTTGAGAAGCTTGATTGACACCATCAATTTGTTCAGATATACCCTGAGTGACTTGCTGAATGGTGGTGGTAATCTGGGATGTCGCCTGCCCGGCTTGCTCAGCGGCAGCCGCGAGTTGGCCAGAAGCAGCACCGACACTGTGAGCATTTTCAGACACCTGGCCGACTAACTGGCCCAAATTGAACGTCATTTCTCTAAAAGCAGCATCAGCCTCCTGAAGGCGTTCAATGATTGTGTTAAAGGCTCCGGCCATCACGCCCACCTCATCTCTGGAAGTGACAGATAACGAATGTGCTGTAACTGACATATCACGGGTCAGGTCGCCCTGGGCCATAGCCCCCAGCGCAGCGACAAGGCTGGGCAAGTCCACATTTACAATTTGTTGCGACGCCTCTGTCACCGCGTGTAGCGGGCGAGTAATTCCGCGCGAGATAAAGAAACCCAACCCAAGACCGACGATAGTAGCGACCACGATAGTACCAATAAGTATGAAGCGTGTTTGTTCAACCAGACGGTCAGTTGCCGCAATCTCGGTTTCTATATCGGCTCTGACGCTATCGGACATTTTTGTAGCTGTTGTGCGAATTTGCGGACCGAGCACATCCAGGACATTGGTTTGTAGCTCATTCTGCCGGACATAGGCCGATTTGAGCGACTCAAAGGCCACCATATAATCTTCTGCTGAGGCTTTGGCCGTTTCCAGCATTTTGCGCTGGTTCATATCTCTCAACGCGCTGTCCAACTCTCCCATAGCAGTTTGAAATTGGGCTTTGTTCTGGTCAAACGTAACGGTCCACTCCTCATCGCCCTCAACGAGATATTTGTAGACATTGAATTGCATCATCAGGAAGGCCTTCTGAGCATTGGCAATGTGATTGATAGCAGTCGGATTATAGGTATGAGCAAGGCTGTCCTGTAACTGGTTCAGAAGGTCAAGGGTCTGCTGCCCTTTTTCATCCAGTACATTGGTTGTTACATGCTTGCGTTCAGCAATCAGCTCGTCAATTTCGGCAACGGCAGCTTCATACGCGGCAAAATCCGATTTGATCTGTTTGAGCAATTCGGTCCGTTCAGCCTTGTTGACAGACGTTTCGGCGTCGGTTAACAGTTCTTTGAGTTTAGACCACTCTTCGTTATGCCTGGTTAAATCGTCGGGGTTCTGACTGTTGATATATTTGTTGGCATAGAAACGAGACAATAAAATCTGGACGACTATATTTTGGGCCAGTAATTCTTCTTTGGCCGAGTTTTTAGTTACGTTTACCATCGCCCTATCAACTTCGTCGAGATTTACGAGGGCGACACCACCCACAACCATCATCAGGACGAGGGCGATTAGATAGCCCAAGATGATTTTGATACCAATTTTTAGATTTCGAAAGATACTCATAGTTGCAGTGTTCCTTTTCTCTGAACTAACTTCTCTGGAGCCGGCTGTGCCAGCAGAGATATACTGAAAAAAAACAGATCATCCTGTTTATAAACTCTTTCGACCGGTTGGGTGTTTTTCATTATAAGGTGAACGTAAAGCTTTTAAGATTTTGACTGTTGATTTGGCGGAACGGAGTGCACCCGGCTATACTCAGCCCCGGCTTTATCCAAGCTTAAAATTTGTTCCAAATAAGCCAATTCCAATGCAGATTGACCTTTGTACTATTGTAAGTTGCTTCAAGAAAAGTTAGAGTTTTCTTATAGGGTCAGTTATGACTGAGGTTTTTTAAAGTATGGAACTCTTGTTGCTTGCTCCAACCAAAGAGGTTGATGTTGATTTTTTAGTATTTGTAGAACGGTATGCCACCGATTTGCTCAAGTGGGATATCCTGACCTTGTTCGCCTGCAACCCCAGCTTTTCTGCTTCGGCTGCACAAATTGCCCAATACATCGGGCGCAACGCCTATCTGATTCAACCTGAGTTAGGCGACCTGGCCTTACTGGGGATTTTGGAACAAATCCCTGGTCCAGACAATCAAATGCTGTACCAGTTAACCCCCAAGCCTCACCTCCGCCGGGTTATCATGAAATTTGCCGACCAACTGGCCGAGCAGCCCCTGATTTAGCTCATACCAAGTAAAGCTGTTTCCACGTTGAGCCAGAACTCTGTCACAAATTACACGAATATGCACTAATTTATGTCAATCACCTCTTTTTGTTATGTACAGTTGTAAACTTCCCTTTTGCCTTAAAGCATGGTAGAATGGTCGTGAATTCTCACTTTGTCGGTAGATTAATAAAGGAAATAGTTTTAGCTTCTTATGGAAATTACCTGGTATGGTCACGCTTGCTTTCGTTTGAGAGATCGCACGACAACCGTAATAACGGACCCCTACGATAAAACGCTGGGGCTGCCGCTGCCTCACCCCAAGGCCGATATTGTCACCATCAGTCATGATGTGCCGCATCATAATTACACGGCGGGCCTTAAGGGAGATTTTAAGGTTATTGATGGACCGGGCGAGTACGAAATCGGTGGTATTTTTATTACTGGAATCCATCTGGCTTCCCCCAAAAAACAGGCCGCCGAGGTTGCTCAAAATAATATTTATGTCATTTACATCGAAGATATCGCCGTATGTCACCTGGGCGATTTGAGCCACGTGCCGACTCAAAATCAGGTAGAAGATTTGGGCAGCATCGAGGTATTGATGGTGCCGGTGGGGGGACAAAATACCCTCAGTGCCGCCCAGTCTGCCGAAGTTATCAGCCTGATTGAGCCTTACATTGTTATCCCGATGCATTATCATTTACCGGATTTGACCGTCAAATTGGACCCGGTCGAGAAATTTTTGAAAGAAATGGGCGTAACTAAAGCCGATACGCTGGATGTCCTCAAGTTGACTAAAACGGGTCTGCCTGAAGAAACTCAGATTGTACTGCTGGAAGCAAAATCATAGAATGAACGACGAACAGGCCCGTTCTGAGCAGACTGCCGGGCCGGCGGCTTTGACAGAAACAAAAATTCAAAGGCTGCGCTGGCAAATAGTCATCGCTGTGCTTGCCTTTGGCATTATTGCCGTTTTGTCCTACCAATATTTTCGCAATCAATCCAGCCTGAGTCCAGCCACCTCTGCCCCGGTCTCGCCGGTAGAAGCGCGCCCGATGAACGGCCCGGAGGCTACCGCCCAGGCCAACCCGAATTCGCCCAGGCTCAATTTGAGTTGGGGAATGACTATGCTTCAAGCGGCCAATGGCCGCAGGCCCAGGCCGCTTATCAAAAAGCAATTGAGCTGGACCCCAAATTTCAGAGCGCTTATGCCAATCTGGGGGTGGTATACTATCAACTGGAACAACTTGACCTGGCCGCCTCGCAGTATCAAAAAGCGCTGGAACTTGACCCTGCGGATGGCGACGTGGCTTACAATTTGGGCGCGTTGTATTTACAGCAAGCCCTACTCAATACCACCCCCAATCCCAACCTCCTACAGAAAGCAGTAGACCAACTCCAGCGGGCCAGAGAATTGGCCCCCGACCTGGCCGAGCCTTATTTTAGCCTGGGGGTAGCTTATAATGCGATGAACCAAAAGGAAGAGGCCATTGAGTCCTTTGAAACTTTTCTGGCCCGTAACTCGGGTCAAGACCCTCGAGCTAACCAGGAAGCTCAACGTTATTTAGATGCTTTACGCCAATAGTCGCTCTTCACCTTATCCTTTCTGTATTTCAAAGACCGTTCACCCTCATTTTTCCCCTCTTGTTACTCAAATGGATCTGATTTTGCGGCAACCTTAAAATTAAGTTTCGATGGTAGCTTCGCGAATCTTTTTCGTGAAGGGTAAGACTCTATAGTTAAGAATGTAAAAATAGGACCCACCCGTATCAAAACGTGTTGGGTTCAAAAAAAGCGATGAAGCTTTTACAAGCAATGCTCAGGATGACGGTTTGATTTCAGGAGGTTTAACCTATGAAAAAGCTGCTTCCCCCCCCTAACTTTCCCCGAAAAAAATGGTTTCGCCTCGGCTTTGCCGTTATGCTGGCGTTGGCCTCAAGTTTAACTCTACTATTTCTGCCGATTTCTGCCAGTCGTTCCGGCCAGCCGGCAACTATGCTGCCCTTTTTGCCCTTTGGGGCAGAGATTGTGCGCGCTGCCAATGGGCTAACCGTAACCAAAATAGCCCATGCGCCTGATGTAGACCAGGGCGGTATTCTAACCTATACCCTCATTGTTACCAACGGTACGGGCCTGGACCTGGGGCCGGAAACCATTATCATCAGCGATACCGTCCCGGCTGACACCACCTGTATTGATGTTTACGACTCGCCCGACAGCAATTGGCTGGCTGCTCAACCGTCGTTGTGTCGGGGGCCAGAGCGTATCGCTTTCTGGGTCAAACCCCAAGAAGTGGCTGGACTTTTTACTTTTCCGCCCGGTGCGGTTGCTATTATGACCTATGCGGTGACCGTAACGCAGCCGCTCCCTGATCAAAGTTTTATCACCAATCTGTCTTCCAGTTACATTATCTCAGCCGCTACTATTTTTGATACGGGACAGGACACCGTTAACACCCTGGTCAACGCGCCAGTGTGGGAGATCAGCAAAACGGCCAACCCGTCGCCGGTGGTCGAGGCCGGCTCGAATATAATCTACACCATCACTTATACTAATATAGGCCACCTGGCTACCAGCGGCACCTACACCATCACCGAGCAGATTCCCATCAGTACAACTTATGTGCCCGGTTCAGCCTTTCCCACCGAGGATAACTTTGATGGCACAACCCTAACCTGGGTTTTAGGTTCAACCCTTGACGTCAATGATGCGCTGGCGGTCAACTTTACTGTTACTGTTGATGACCCCATTACCGATGCCGTAGAAATTGTCAACAATACCTACAGCATCACCGGCGGCAATGTTTTTAGCCCGGCTTTTGGTCTGCCTGTCAGCATCACCGTTGACTCCCCGGTAACCATGACCGTAACCAAATCTGATTTCCCGGACCTGGAAGTGATCGCCGGTGAACTGCTGACCTATACCCTCACCGTCACCAACGAGAGCTCCTCCAAGGGGCCGGCGGGTAATGTGGTTATCTCCGATACTTTGCCCGCCAACACCACCTTTGTAAATGCCGGTTTTGAGGGCTTGGCGAGTGGTACCGTTGATAATTTAGGCTCCGTTGTTACCTGGACTCTCAACAGCCCCAACCCACTTTCCAGAAACGAGTCCGCCAGCGTCTTTGTGGTTGTGCGAGTTGATTCTCCTCTGGATAACGGCACGGTTATCACCAATTCCGCTTATACTGCCGCCGCCGACAATGGAACCGTGACCATTTTAGGACTGCCTGCCGTGACCACCACCGTGCGCAGCACCCCCACCCTCGAAATATCCAAGAGTGACCTGTTCGACCCGGTGATAGCGGGCGGCCTGTTAACCTACACCATCCGCTACACCAACAGCGGCAACGCCAATGCCACCAATGTGATTATCACCGACACCTTCCCGGCGAGCACCACTTTTAACAGCGAAAGCAGTACGCCCTCGGTCACTCCGGGCAGCGCCATTTCTGGCGGTCGCCAATGGAGTCTGGCCTCGCTGCCCGGCGAAGGCGGTACAGGCGAGATCACCCTGGTCATGGATGTGCTCTCGCCCCAAGCGCCGGGCACAATTTTAACCAATGTGGTCTCGATCACCTCCAGCGAAGTGAGCAGCCTCTCCCTGGCCACCGAAACCACCACCATCACCAGTACCCCGGAATTGCACATTATCAAACTTGACGATCCCGACCCGGTGGCAACGGGCGGCTACCTGACTTACACCATCATTTACTCTAACACCGGCAACGCCGATGCCAATGGCGTCACTGTTACCGATACCTTGCCGAGTGGGGTTAACTCTCCCAGCGCATCGGATGGCGGGACCTTCAGTAATGGCGTCGTCACCTGGTCAAATCTGTCGGTACCGGCTAATGGCGTGGATCAGACCTTAACGCTCTCGGTTACAATCGACTCTGACCTGCCCAATAACACGATCCTGACCAATGAGGCCGCTATTTTTGTGGCCGATGTTATTACCACCAGTACCATTACCACCCTGGTGCAAGCGCCCTCGTTGTTGGTTAGCAAAACGGTTTCGCCCACCGGGGTCATCCGGGCTGGCGATACCATCGAGTACACCATTACTTACACCAATACCGGCTCGGTTGATATTGGACCGCCGGGCGTTAATATTACCGATACGTTCCCGGTCAGTGTGACTAATATCATTTTCGGCAGCGCTGAAGCCACACTGGTCAGCGCGGCGCTGCCCGAATTGGTCTGGAATGACTCTAACCTGCCGGGCAATGGCGGGACCGGCGTCATTACCATCACCGGCCAGGTGATTACCTCCCCCTGGGCTTCAACCGGGGGACAAATTACCAATACCGTTATCGTGGCCGGCAGCGGCTACTCAGCCACCACCGATGTAGATATTGAAGGACAGCCTGGCCTGCCCTTTACCCTGACCGTCGTTGCGCTGCCCTCAACCCAGCAGGTCGGGCTGGATGTCCTGGCCGGCGCGACCGCTACCGATCAATACGGCAACCCTGTTTTCGACGGCACCGCCATCACCCTGACCACCAACCTGTCCGGCAGCACCATCAATGGCGCGTCCTCCCAGGTTATCAATACCACAGGCGGTGAGGTTTCGGCTATTCTTTCTTCCACCGTAGCCGGTGTCACCATTTTTGGCGGCGAAATTGCCGGGACCAGCAGCACCCTCACCGATACAACGGTGGTTACGTTTACTCCCGGCCCGGTGGCCCGATTCCTGGTTACGGCCACCTCGCCGCAAACCGCCGGCGTCGCTTTTCCACTCGGCATCACCTCTGTGGATCAGTACGGTAACGTAGTAGACACATTTAATGATTCCGCAACAATCAGCGATACCACCGGCACGATTGTCCCCACAGGAGCGACCCTGGCTAACGGAGTAGTGACGCCCAGCGTCACCATTACCAGGGCCACCACACCGCTTTCGACGACCATTACCGTCATCACCGGCACGATCAGCGGTACAGTCAATGTGGAAATTTTGCCTGATGACCCTGATGATGTCATTGTGGAAGTTGCTCCAACCACCATACCCATCTGTGGCACGGCCAATGTTACAACCACGGTGATTGACCAATATCTAAACCGCATTGCTAATCGAAATATTAGTCTTATATCAACGATACCGCCAGCAAACGGAACAGTAACGCCAAACGCGGGTAATACCGGTTCAACCGGCTTTTTTACTTCAACCTTACAAGGAAGAATCTCTGGCACTTTGGAGCTATCTGCACAAAGTGGGGGATTGTTAAATTCTTCTCCTCCTACCGTCACTGTTACCGCACCCGCCATTCCTATCAGCATAACTCTGACCCCCGTACCTAATCCCCTGGCCACAGGCGGCAATACCGCCATTGCTACGGCGACGGTCTTTGATTGCCTTGGCCCCTCGGCCAGCCAGGTGGTCACTTTTACTATCAGTGATCCGGGGCTGGTTACGCTCGGCCCCATCACCGGTACCACCAACGCCAGCGGGGTAGCGACCACAACCTTAACCTCCAATGCCAGCGATGGGACAGTAACCATTACCGCCACCGTTGGTAGCCTGATCACGACCACCAACCTGATTATCAATTCACCGGCGCTGACCATTACTAAAACGGCCAGCCCTGCTTCGGGTCAAGAAGTCCGGCCCGGCAATATCATCAACTACATTCTACAAGCAACCAATTCCGGCTCATCCATACTGACCAACGTGGTCATCACCGATGCTCTCCCGATAGAGGTTACGTTTGGAACTTGTACGCCCAGTTCTGGCGCGACCTGTATCGTCGCCAGCAATGCCGTTACCGTGACTACTTCCACCCTGGGTATCGGACAGGTGCTGACGGCCAATGTCCGGGTTACAGTCGGATCAGTTATTTCCGGCACGGTATTGTCAAACCAGGCCAATGCCCTCAGCAGCCGGACGCCATTTACTACCAGTAATATTGTGAGTCACTCCGTAACCACAGCAACCGTTAATAGTTTCTTGCCAATTATTCTAAAAGAGTTTGTCCCTGCCCCCGATTTAGTTATCACCAATTTCACTGTCACCGGCTCCGACCCCAACCGGGTGGTCACGGTTGTTGTTCAAAATACGGGTACAGTTTCAACCGGCGAAGGCTTCTGGGTAGACTTTTACGTTAATCCATCTACCTTGCCCGATAATTCGAGTCTGGGGGGCAACCGCCGTTGGGAATTAACCGGCAGCAGCCAGGGAATTGCCTGGCCTGTACCCGCCCTGGCCGCCGGAGACAGCGTCACCCTTACCTCGGACGGTTCCGTTGGAATTGCCCCCGCGCCCGCTCCGCTTTCCCAATGGAGTGGCAGCCTGCCCAGCGGGACGAATCAACTGTATGCCTTTGTTGACAGCTTTGACGCTGACGGTGCGCCGTTTGTCGAAATTGCCGAAACGAATGAGAACAATAATCTGGCCTCGCAAACTATTAACGTTACCGCCGGAACCGACCTTGTTCCCAGCGCCTTACCCGATCTCAGCCAACTGCCGCCGCGATGGCAACCATAATGAAGTTTACATAAGGTAAGATTGACGTAACTTTCATGTTATGGTAACATGGGAAAAATTGTGAATTGTGAATTGTAAAGTGCGAATAGCCAATTGTGAATGAAAAACCAGTTTCTCAAAAAATGTTCACAATTCATACCGCAGGGGTATCCCTTTGGGACAATTCATCATTCACTATTCACAATTACTGGGAAGGAATAGGGGCCAAATGAAAAACAAAAGCAGTAGCCTATTTCGAGTAATCATTAGCTTAATTGTCATCGGGCTAATTGGAGTAAACTGGTTGACGCCGGCCCACGCCGGCCCACTGGCGCAAGACCCTCGCCCACCTGTTAATAATGGCGGTGGCGGTGGCGGCGGCGGCGGACGGTGGCGGTGGCGTCCGGACTCGGTCGGAAACGGCGGTGATGGTGTGACCGGCAACCTGCCGGTGAATCCCAGTGTGGATACCCCCGGCTGCGCTTCGCTCACCGGCCAGGTGACAACCTGGGGGCTGGGTCCGCAGGGACAGGTTGAAGTTGAATTGAAAACCGGAAGCTGGCGGGCCGCAACCAGCAGCGCCAGCGACGGTAATTTTGGACTCGGTGGGTTGGGCACCGGCATTGCCAAATTACACGTGCCGGTTGCGCCCGGTCAGACCACCCAGCCCTTCATTCAAAATGCCGGTGTCTACTTGAATTGCAGCTATAACACTGTTGCCAACATTGCCTTTTCCGGCAGCGCCGGGGTTAATCCACCGGCAACAATTGAGATGTCGGCCCCCAGCCAAACCGTTGTCCCCGACAGTAATTTTGAAATTACCCTGACCATAAAAAACGGTCTGCCCACCGAAATCAGCAACGTGATTGTGACCGATTTGATGCCAAAAGGCTTCAAAGCCTTAAAAGTGACCAGTTCGGTTGACCCTAAAGACGCCCGCATCATAGATGGCGGTCCCGACGGCCAGTTGGTGGTGGTCAATCTGGACAAGTTGGCCAAAAGGGCCAAAGCAACTATCGAACTGACGGTCAATGCCGATGTCGATTTGTTGAGCGGAACCAAAATTCAGAACGCGGCCACTCTTTTCTATCGCGAAAGCGCCGCCGATCAGTCTACCCTTGATTTTACCGTCGGCAGTGATGAAGCGCCGGCCCTGGCGGCGGCTGGAGCGGACAACAGCGGGGCAGATTTTGTGCCACCGGCGGAAGCTCCAACCACCGGCGGCGACCTGAACGGTCAGGCTGAACCGGCCTCGACTACCTCCGGCCCTGCGGCCACGGGGGACGATTTTGTGCCGCCCGGCAATATGCCTTCTACCGGCGGCGAAATTGATTTGCCCACCGCCTCGCTCGATACTGCGGAGGGAGCGGATTTAACCCAGGCTGAACTGCTGGTTAAGCCTGAGACGGGTGAAACCAATGCCATTGCCCGGCCCGCTCATGCACCGGAGCAGTCGAACCTGGAGGTTGTACACAATATTTCGGCCACCGGCTCACCGCTGACGGTGGCGGCAGCGATTCTGTTTTTAGGATTTCTGGTTTTGGGCAGCGGCGTGACCCTGTGGCGGCATCGCCGTCTGGATTGACAACCCGGTTACGGCTTAAAGTTGACCTTTCTCTAACTCAGTTTATAATCATAAGGGCTGCGCGCAAGCGCAGCCTATTTTTTATCATACAGAAACGAGACAGAATGTATCAAACGCACATTTTAGAAAATGGTTTAAGAGTTTATCTTATTCCCGTACCCATTTTTCAATCAGTCAGCATCGGCATTTTTGTGCGGGTCGGCTCCCGCTATGAGCGCCAGCCCGAAGCTGGCGTCTCTCATTTTATCGAGCATATGCTGTTTAAGGGCACAACCCGCCGGCCCAGCGCCCGGATTATCGCCGAAACTATTGAGGGCGTGGGCGGGGTCAGCAATGCCTATACCAGCCAGGAAACAACGGTCTATTATGCCAAGGTGGCGGCGGCCCAGGCCAGTACCGCCCTCGATGTGTTGGGTGATATGGTCAGGCACCCCTTGTTTGACCCGGCTGAGTTTGAAAAAGAGCGCTACGTAATTGGCGAAGAATTGAATATGATTTACGACTCGCCGGACAGTTGGGCCAGTGTCTTGCTGGACCAGGTACTGTGGCCCGATCATCCGCTGGGGCATAATATTGTTGGTACGGCGGAAAGCCTGACCGGTCTCAGCCGTGACGCTTTGACTGCCTATTTTGGGGCCAACTACCATCCACAAAATATGCTGGTGGCTATTGGCGGCGCTTTTGACCCGGACAAAATTCTGGCCGAAGTGACATCTCTTCTCGGCGATTGGCAGCCACAGCCCGCGTCTTCCTTCGAGCCGGCAGCGCTGCTGCAAACCCAGGCTCGCTGGCATGTCGAGGATCGGAACATTGAACAGGGACATCTCTGCCTGGCCCTGCCCGGCCTCTCCCGCCGCGACCCCGACCGCTATGCCCTGAGCGTCCTCAACGCCGTTCTGGGCGAGGGCATGAGTTCGCGCCTTTTTCTCAACATCCGCGAGGAAAAGGGGCTGGCCTATGCCGTGGATTCCAGCCTCAATCTGCTCCAGGATACCGGCTCGCTGGTTATTTATGCCGGGGTTGACCCCGACCGCGCCCCGGAAGCGCTGCAAGCGGTGCTGGATGAGCTGGACCGCCTCCGCACCGAGCCGGTTCCTTCCGCCGAACTGCATAAGGTCAAGGAGTATCTCAAGGGCCGGCTGGTGTTGGGGCTGGAAGACAGCTTTAGCCGGGCGGCCTGGGTGGCCTATCAAGCCCTGTTTTGGACGAGATCAAAAGCCCCGAAGAAATTCTGGCAGCCTATAACGCGGTCACGGCTGAGGATGTTTTGGCGGTAGCTCAAAAAGTCATCACCCCCGATAGGTACAACCTGGCCGTCGTCGGCCCTTTGGCCAGGGTGAGGCCCTGGGCCGGCTTTTGGGCAAGGCGGAATTTGTCGCATTGTAAAAACCGGAATGCAAAAGCTTTGCTTTTGTACTCCAGGAGTTATAAATTCTAACGCCGGTCAGCGGTCATTAAAATAACTTGCAGAAATGCCTTTATTCTGCTATCCTCTCTGTTACAAGTTTCACGCAGCTCGATACTGTCTGCCAAAAGGTGAACCCGCATGGTTAAGATACTGATGAGTTGGGATATTAAGCCCGGTTCCGAAAGCGAATATTTTGAGTTTATTGTGCGCGAATTTGCGCCAGGGATTATGAAACTGGGCGTCCAGCCCACCGAAGCCTGGTACACCGTTTTTGGCGAAGGCCCCCAAATTCTCACCGGCTGCGTGGCCGAAGACCTGTCTAGCATGCAATCTGTCCTGAGCAGTCACGATTGGCAAAAACTGCAAAAAAAAACTGTTTGAGTACGTCACCAATTTTAATTTCAAAATCGTCCGGGCCACCAGCCGTTTCCAACTGTTATAGGCCGTAGGACAAGCTGTCAGTTTGTCCCACCCTGGTAAATTCTAAAAGCGGACGCAATTTCTTGCGCCGCTTTTTTGTTTTAAATTCCCGATGACGCTTGCATCTGCCTCATTTTATGTCATAATAGAATTATATGTTAAGGATTCACTCATGGAGTCCCGAAATTTAAATCATCCCAAATTCATCACGTTTCACGCATCACGTATCACAGGGTTGGAATCATTATTTTTTCGGAACTGCCTCAAATTGTAAATCTGCTTTGAAATAGGTAACAGGGTTGCCGATTCATCCATACGAGTCCTTCCCTGTCTACCGTCTACTGTCTACTATTCTCAGAGGAGTCCCCCTATGCGTCGGCCTGGTTTGTGGGTCACAAATGGTCACCCCGGAAACCCCGCCCAAATGTTGAGCTGGCGTCCCGGTGCGCTGACCTGCTATTACGATTATCTGGGGGTGAACGGCGTTTTTGGTTACAAAGCCGCTAACCCCGCCGCCAAAATCATTGTCCGTTTTCAACACCCCTTTCAATGGCATCAGGACCCGGTCGGTTATGCTAAACGATTGGGCGAGCAGGTCGCCAGCAAATGGAACGACATGAAGGTCCTCGACCCTTATGTTTATTTTGCTAACGAGATGAACCTGCATTACGAAAACGGCGATCAGTATCCGGGTAATCAGGCACTTTATACCAGCCCGGAATTTTATAAAAAGTACGCCGATTGGGTCCGCATGACCGCCGATGTCATCAAAAGCCGCGTGCCCGAAATGAAGCTGGTCACACCGCCGTTTGCCTTTGGCCACCACGAAGACGGCTCGCCCGACGACGACGGCCAGCCCACCGAGGGCTGGGCCGGCTTTGATTATCTGTATGAAACCGTGCGCGATTATTTTGATAACATCATCTGCTTCCATTCCTATTGGGGCCACGCTGGCGGTTCCGAGCGCATCTGGCTGTACGACCCGGTCCTGTCCTCCTGGTATGCCCTGCGCTGGCGGCGGGTGCTGAAGCTGTTTGAAACCCGCTACCAGCTTCAGGCCAAAGTAATTATTGACGAGGCCGGCAACTTTGGCGCAGCCGACTCCGACTTTACCGACCAGATTATGTACCATACCCAGCAGTGCTTGAGCGACCCGCGGGTGCTGGCCGTGACCTACTTTTTGTGGCTCGACCCGACTAACAGCCCCGGCAATATCGCCAACTCATGGGTGCAGCGGGTACGCAACCTGCCCGACCATTTGGGCCGGCTGGCCGCCATGCCCGATGTGCCTGTGACCGGGGAAGGGGTGGAGGAACCGCCGCCGGCGGTGGCCGCCGACCCGACAGTGCGCCTGCTGCTCGATGACGGCACGGTGCAAACCATGCTGCTGGAAGAGTACCTGCGGGCCGTGGTCCCCGCCGAGATGCCGGCTCTGTGGCCCATCGAGGCGGTCAAGGCCCAGGCTATTGCCGCGCGCAGTTACACCCAATACGCCATCGAGCACCCCGCCACCCCAACGCCGACATCTGCACCAAGCCGGCCCACTGCCAGAATTACGACCCGACCAAAATCCATGCCAAGTCCGACGAAGCCCTACAGCTTACCAAAGGCATCATCGCCCGTTCCAACGGCCAGACCATTACCGGGGTTTTTTCGGCCAACTGCGGCGGCCATACTTTTAATAATGAAGAAGTCTTTAATGGTGCGCCGGTGTCGTATCTGCGCGGCGTTCCCTGCCCCGATCCCGGTCCCAAAATGGGCACGGCGTCGGTTTGTGCCAGCATGGGGCGCGGGCACTGGCCAGCCAGGGCCAGCCTTACGAGGCTATTGTCAGGCATTATTACAGCGGCGTCACCCTCGGACCGATTACCCCGCCCCAACCGGGCGTGATTGCCGGCCTCATTGCCGACCACACCGGCAAGCCAGCCGCCAATATTCGGATTCTGCTGACCGGCGGGAGTCAAACGCTGGAGACCGTCAGCCGCGCCGATGGGGGGTATCGTTTCGACAAGCTGCCCGCCGGAACTTATAACCTGGAACTGCCCGCTTATGGCGTCAAGCAAAGCAATGTGGCGGTTGCCAGCGGTCAGGAAGCAGCGGTCAATCTGGCCCTGCCGGTTCCGCCTCGCCCGACCATTGTCGCCGATATTGTGCGCGGCGCGGGCCTGGCCTTGCTGGTGGGCGATTGGGGCAAAGGCAACGTGCCTATCCGCGTCACTCCTCCCGGTGGCGTGCCGATGATGACGATTACCGGCAGCAAACGGGAGTACGGCCCCGGTGGTTTTGAGGTTTACGCGACCAAAATCGGCACATATATAGTGGAAATAGAGGGCTATCGCTTCGATGTGCCCATGAATGGGCAGTTCACCCGGCTGGTCTTTCGGCAGGCGGCGGGACCGGTCCAGCCCAGCGGCATTATCGAAGGGGCGCTGCGCGACCACCAGAACAAGCCTGTGGCGGCCTGGTTTGTCCAGTTGAGCGGTAACAATGTCAATTTGACTGCTACGACCAATGCCCAGGGTGTTTTGCCTTTGCCAACCTGGCCGCCGGCAGTTATACCCTCACTGTGGCCGACAGTCCTATCAGCCAGACTGTCGCCAACAACGGCCAGGAGCGGGTCACGCTGGCCTTGCAGCTTCCGGCTCCGGCAGTGACGGATGGCTGGCAGGTGGATTTGTCACAGGGGACGGGCCTGCCGCTGCTGGTCGGCGATATTGGGGTGGCCAACGGCGTGATTACCATTACCAGCCCCAGCGGGCGGCGGCAGCAGGTGACCAGCGGCAGCAAGTCGGAATGGGGTATTGGTGGGTTTGAAGTTTACACCAACGAATTAGGCAATTACACCATTGAGTTCTTCGGTCAGCGCTTTACCATCCCCGTGCAGGGCCAATTTACCAAGGCCATTTTTCGCAAAGAGACCAGTTCCGCCGAACCGCAGGTGCGCCTGGTTTCGATGTTAATACCCCGCTCTCGCGCCGAGGCATTGCAGGTCGAGTTGGAAGCGGATACGATGACACGGGGTTTATTTACGGTGCAGGTGGTGTAAGATGCCCGATAAATACACCAAACAGTTTATTGCGATGCGCTATTGGCTGCTGGGCCGCAATTATTACCTGGTCCTGGATGCCCTGGAATAGGCGGCGCAACTCCTGATCAGCCAGATTGAACTGCTCCGCGCCGTGCATAAAGCGCAAGAAAGTTCTGATCCAGTGCCCCAGGCTGCTGGGTAATGAAATTGCCATTTGTTTAGCGCTCCATAAATGGGTACAATCAGGGGGAGCGGTAAAGAGTATGACTTGGCATGGCGACAAGAAGAGTATCGGCGCACCCTTGAAACTCGCCAGTAGTAAAATTTAGTTTGGAAAGATTGACCTTATCAGGAGGCGGCTATGGAAGTGCACGAACTGGTGATTGAAATGAAACTGCTTGAACGACGCTTAACCCTCTATGAAGAAAAATATGGAGTTCTGAGTGAAGATTTTTATGCGGCGCTGATGTCAGGCCAATTAGCTCAATATGATGATTACGATGAAACTCGTGCCGATTTTAGCCGGTGGAAAGGTATCTACGAAACGTGGTTGCGCCGAAAGCAAGCTTACACCACCCAAATCAAACAGCGTGAGTTGGTTGATAGTTTACGGTTTCAGCCTGTGTACTGAGCATGAGCGATAATCCCTTAAAATCGCTCAACAGCTATAGTGGCTTTGTGGCTGAGTCACTTGACCGTGCAGATGTCAAGCGCGTTACAGTAGCGGTCTGGTCTACCAGTCCTTACACCGGCGTAGCTGAAGGAGAAGTCTTCTTTTTTCAAGGGTTCCGGTTGCGAATGAGAGAGGAACTGGATTTTGAGGCAGGTTTAATTACTGCATATGGTTATGAAGTTTATCGGGGTGAAGAAAAGCTGTATTGGTATGATGACTTTCCTCATCCCAATAACCCCACCCTTGCCAGCACTCATCCTCATCATAAACATATTCCACCCGGTATTTATTCAGCAGGTACAGGTAAAAAGGGAGTATCCGACCACAAAGAAAGCAGGGCGGGTAATATCTCGTAACCTTGTTTGCGTAAGGTGGAGATGTAACCTCGAATACGACAAAAGAAGTCGGT
>JAAUSP010000001.1 GCA_012032575.1 Anaerolineales bacterium
CCGACCCGCCTGCTGCAAGGCGGCATGCTGGGGCTGATCGGCCTGGGTCGGAGTTGGCCGGGCGGTGGCCCGCCGGGTGCGCGGTTTTGACCTGACCCTGCTGGTCTCCGACCCTTACCTTGACGCCGAAACCATTGCCCAATTTGGCGGTCAAAAAGTAGAACTGGACGAATTACTACAGCGTTCCGACTTTATCTCGGCTCACTGCCCCCTCACCGCCGAAACCTACCACCTGTTGAGTTACCGCGAATTCGAGCGGATGAAAGAGACCGTTTTTATCATTAACACCAGCCGGGGGCCGGTCATTGATGAAGCAGCGCTGGTGGCCGCCCTGCGGCGCGGTCAGGTCGGCGGGGCCGGGCTGGATGTGCTGGAACATGAGCCGCTGCCCCCCGACTCGCCCCTGCGCGAGTTTGAGCAAGTCACCATCACCCCCCACGTCTCCGCCTGCGCCCCCGAAAGCCAGGAAAACCTGTATCGAACCGGCTGCCAGATTATCCTGGACGTGTTCCACGGACGCTGGCCCCCTGGCGTGGTCAATCCCGAAGTTAAAAGCGAATAAGGAGATTGGAGATTGGAGATTATGCCATCTCCAATCTCCAATCTCCTGAATTTATTATTGTGAGGTTTCAAAGATGAAAAAGAAAATCGTAACCTTTGGCGAAATCATGATGCGGCTGTCGCCGCCGGGTTTTTTGCGTTTCAACCAGGCCGACAGCTTTGATGTCATCTACGGCGGCGGCGAGGCCAATGTGGCCGTGTCGCTGGCTAATTTTGGCGAGCCGGTGGATTATGTGACCCGCCTGCCCAAAAACGATTTGGGCGACGCCTGTGTGCAATTTCTGCACCGATTCGGCGTGGGCGTGGACCAGATTGTCCGGGGCGGCGAGCGGCTGGGTATCTATTTTCTGGAGATGGGGGCGGCCCAGCGCGGCAGCAAAGTGGTCTACGACCGCAGCCAGTCGGCCATCGCCACCATCGAGCGGGGGATGGTGGATTGGGAGCGTGTTTTTGCCGGGGCCGATTGGTTTCATTGGACCGGCATCACCCCGGCCATTTCGGCCGGCACTGCCGATGTCTGCCTGGAGGCGGCTCAGGCGGCCAAACAGTTGGGGCTGACCGTCTCGTGCGACCTCAACTATCGCAAAAACCTGTGGAAATGGGGCAAAAAAGCCGGCGAGGTCATGCCCGAACTGGTCAGCCAGTGTGATATTGCCATCGGCAATGAGGAGGATGCGGACAAGGTTTTTGGCATCAAAGCGCCCGAAACCGATGTCACCAGCGGCAAGGTGGAGGCCGACAAGTTCCGCCACGTCTGCGCCGGCCTGGCTGAGCGTTTCCCCAATTTGCAGACCATCGCCATCACCCTGCGTGGTTCGCTCTCGGCCAGCCACAATACCTGGTCGGGCGTGCTGTGGCAGCCGGACGGTTTTTACGTCGCTCCCACGTATGACATTACCCACATCGTGGACCGGGTGGGCGGCGGCGATGCCTTTGCCAGTGGCTTAATTTACGGACTGCGCGCCTATGCGGGGGACCGCCAGAAAGCGCTCAATTTCGCCGTCGCCGCTTCTTGCCTCAAGCATTCCATCTTCGGCGACTTCAACCTGGTCAGCGTGGATGAAGTGGAAAAACTGATGTCTGGCGATGCTTCAGGTAGAGTGTCGCGCTAAAAGCTTTACAAAATGATGCGTGATGCGTGATGCGTGAGGATTTTTTACGCATCACGCATCACGCATCACAACCGGGGCTGATAGGTTTGCTGGAATAAACTTACATAAAATAAGGATACCGACTATGGCTCGTTTTACCCGATTAGAAGTGCTCAATTCTATGATTGACCTGGGTTTGATCCCGGTCTTTTATCACAAAGATGTCGAAGTGGCCAAGAAAATTATCGCCGCCTGTGCGGAAGGGGGCGCGTGCCTCATCGAATTTACCAATCGGGGCGACTTTGCCTACCACACCTTTACCGAGTTGTCGCGTCATTTTGCCAGCGCCGCCCCGCAGGTGATGTTGGGTGTCGGCTCAATAGTGGATGCGCCTACGGCGGCGATGTATATTGCCAGCGGGGCTAGTTTTGTGGTTGGCCCGCTGCTCAACGCCGAAGTGGCCCGGCTGTGCAACCGGCGCAAGATTGCCTATTCGCCCGGCTGCGGCAGCCTCTCGGAGATTGCCGAGGCCGAGGAGTTGGGGGTGGAGATTGTCAAAGTGTTTCCCGGCAGTTCGGTCGGTGGGCCGGGCTTTGTCAAAGCGGTGCTCGGACCCTGCCCCTGGACCCGGATCATGCCGACCGGCGGCGTGGATGCAAGCAAAGAAAGCCTTTCCGCCTGGTTCAAAGCCGGGGTAGCCTGTGTCGGCATGGGGTCGAATCTGATTACCAAAGAAGCGGTGGCGGCGGGCGATTTCGAGGCGATTACCCGCAATGTGGCCCAAACACTGGCCTGGATCAAAGAAGTGCGAGGGCAGGCTTTATGAACGGACAGGAACTTTCGGCGGCGCTCAGAAGCGGCCGGCGGGTTTATGGCACGGCGATTCTCTCGACATCGGCCCGCTGGCCCAGGGTAGTGCAAAAACTCGGCCTGGATTTTGTGTTTATTGATACCGAACACACCCCGATTGACCGGGAACAACTGGCCTGGATGTGCCAGACCTATGATGCCCTGGGACTGGCTCCCCTTGTCCGCATCCCCGCCCCCGACCCGTACCAGGCCTGCGTGGTGCTGGATGGAGGCGCCAAAGGGGTGATCGCCCCCTACGTGGAAACCGTGCAGGAAGTGCAGGCGCTGCGGGGGCAGTCAAACTGCGACCGCTCAAGGGCCGGCGGCTGCGCCAGGCCCTGACCGGCGAGTCCCCTCTGCCCGCCGACCTGAGCACTTATCTGGACGGCTGGAATACCGGCAACGTCTTGATTATCAACATCGAAAGCGTGCCGGCGCTGGAGGCGCTGGATGAGATTCTGGCCGTGCCCCAACTCGATGCTGTGTTGATTGGCCCGCACGATCTCTCGATCAGCCTGGGCATCCCGGAGCAGTATCACCACCCGCTGTTTGATGAAACGATCAAAACGATTATCGGCAAGGCCCGCCAGCATCAGGTGGGGGTGGGCATTCATTTCTCCACCGGGCGCGACCAGGAAATCGAATGGGCCAAAGCCGGGGCCAACTTCATCGTCCATAGCTCTGATCTCACCCTTTTAGCCAGGCGTTGGCTGCCGACCTGGCAGCGATGAAGGAGGCGCTGGGCGAAGGCAAGTCTCCCAGCGGGAGCCAGGGTGAGGATATCATTTAGGCAGTTCTAAGATTTAAATTCGCCAAAACGTGTTGCGTGTTGCGTGTTCCGTCTGCTTCGCTTCGCGTCACGCAAGACGTAAGGCGCAACACGAATATTGAGTAATTATTTTCTTGGAAACGCCTTAACCTACAAAAAAGGATACAAACGTGGAGATTCGCTTTGAGCAACAGGTTGTTTTAATTACCGGCGCGAGCACCGGCATCGGTGCGGCGCTGGCTAAAGCTTTTGGCGCGGCTGGAGCCAGAGTTGGGCTTCATTACAACAGCAGTGAGGCCGCCGCCAAAGCCGTCGCCGGGGAAATTGAGGCTGCCGGGGGAGAGGTGTGGCTGGTTCGGGCTGATGTCACCGACCCGGAGCAAGCCAGGCAGTTGGTCGCCCAAACCCTGGAACATTTTGGACAAATTGATATTCTGATCAACAACGCCGGCGGCCTGATCAAACGCCAGCCCGTAGCCGACATGCCGGCTGAGCTTTATCAGTACATTATGGATTTGAATATGACCTCGGTATTTCAAATCTGCCAGCAGATCATCCCGGTGATGCAGCGGCAGGGGCAAGGGAATATTATTAATGTGACCTCGATTGCGGCCCGTCTCGGTGGGGGCGGGGGGGCGGTGGTCTATGCCACCAGCAAAGGGGCGGTCAGCACCTTTACCCGTGGCCTGGCCAAAGAATTGGCTTCACAAAACATCCGGGTCAACGCGATTTCGCCAGGGGTGATTGACACTCCTTTCCATGAACGCTACAGCACCCCGGAACAAATAGAGGCGATGGTGAAAACCATTCCGATGGGGCGCGTCGGGCAGCCCGAAGAGTGTGTCGGCGCGGCGTTCTTTTTGGCTTCGGAAGCGATGAGCCGTTATGTCACCGGGCAAATCATTGAAATCAACGGCGGGCAGTTGATGCCTTAGCCGGTACACACCAATCAGGAGAGAAGAGCATGAAACCAAAAGTTTGGCTTGATATGAAGATTGTGCCGGCAGCTCTGGCCCGGCTGGAGCCGGCTGCCGAGATCATCGCCGCTGGGACGCTGGACAACCTGCCCGGCGCGGCAGCGGCGATTATGGGGGTCGAGAACCAGGCCAATGGCGCGTTTATGGACCGGGCCGGATTATCCTTAAAAGTCATTGCCCGCCATGGCATCGGGGTGAACAACGTGGATATTTCGGCGGCCACCGAGCGCGGCATTCTGGTAGTCAACACGCCCGATGCGCCCACCGAGTCTACCGCCGAACATGCCGTCGCCTTGCTGCTGGGGGCAGCCAAGCGGGTTGTGGCCGGCGATAAGAGCATGCGGGGAACCGACATTCCTCGCGCTCAACTGATGGGCACTGAGGTGCGGGGGCGGGTGCTGGGGATAATCGGCTGCGGGCGCATTGGCCGGCGGGTGGGTGAAATTTGTGCCCTGGGCCTGAAGATGCGGGTGCTGGCCTACGATCCTGGCTGCGCCGACTGGGTCTCAGTCACGGCAATGGGGATAGCGCCGGCGGACAGCCTGGACACGCTGCTGGCTCAGGCCGATTTTGTCAGCCTGCATGCCTCGCTGACCCCGCAAAATTACCATCTGATCGGCGAGCGGGAGTTGCGGCTGATGAAGCGCGGCGCTTATCTGATCAATGCCAGCCGGGGACCGCTGGTTGACGAAGCCGCCCTGGCCCAGGTTCTGGCCGAGGGACACCTGGCCGGTGCGGCGCTGGATGTTTTCGACCCGGAACCGCCCCTGTCCACCAATCCGCTGCTTCAGATGACCAACGTAGTGCTCACGCCGCACATTTCTTCTTTCACTGATCTGGGGTTCATGGCCATGGGCATGGGCGCGGTTGAGCAGGTGCTCCAGGTATTGCGGGGCGAGCGGCCGCCCAACCTTTTGAACCCGGAAGTCTGGCCAGGCCGGGTGGCATCTCGGTCCTGAGAAACTGGCGGTGAATAACTTTTCGGTGTGGGAGATTAGAGATTGGCAATTGTTTACGCAAAGCGTCTAATTACCAATCTCCAATCTCCCGGCCCAGGAAAGTTATTTGGGGACGACTTCTAAGCCGGGTTGACCACCTCCCGGCTGCCGGTGATGGAAAATAATCGCGCAGCAGCCAGACCGTCCGTTCATAAACGGCTTGCTGCGCTGCCGCTATATCTGGCGTTTGACGCCGGGTCGTTTCATAAGCCTGGCGAATTTCAGTGCCGACATTCACTTTGGTAATGCCTCGTTGCACGGCGGCGAGTAGATAATCGCGCTTGATGCCGGAACCGCCGTGCAGCACCAGAGGAATATCGGCGGCCTGGTGGAGACGTTCCAGGTGTTCCAGGTTCAGCCGCGCCTCGACCTTGGGCTGGTCTTTCAATACCCCCGAAACAGCCCCGTGGATGCTGCCAATCGCCACCGACAGGGTGTCACAGCCGCTTTCGGCCACAAAACGGGCACATTCGGCCACGTCGGTAAAGCCGCGACCGGAGGCAAAAAGTTCCTCATAAGGCGGGATCGGACCGGCTTCGTGGCCCAAAATCGCGCCCAATTCGGCTTCGACGATCACTCCGGCGGGGTGGGCCACGTCCACCACCTGGCGCGTGGCGGCGATATTTTCGGCCAGGCTCAGGCGTGAGCCATCCACCATCACCGACGGGTAGCCCAGGGCAATGGCTTCCCGGATACAGGCCAGATAGTCAACCTGCTGGTTATCCTCATCAATGACCGGAATATGGTCCAGGTGCAGCCGGACATGCTCAGGCTGGCTCCAGCGCGAAAATTCCTCATACACAGCGGCCATACTCTGGGACTCGAACTTGGTCCATTCCAGGCGGGCCACTTCCAACAGGGCAAAAGCGTTTTGATCCACCACTGCCTGGATGACCGGCTGGACCATTGGCAGGTGGGGAATATTAAAGGCCGGGATGACCAGCCCGGCCCGGCGGGCGTTTTCCATGATTTCTTTAAGGGGGCGCATCGTCAAACCTCCTGAGGTAAGTCTACTTGATAGCCTAAATAATGGCCCAACGCTTCTTGGAGGGCGACCTGGTATTGGCCGCGAGTCAGGTTGACGTGATGGCGGTGACCTTTGCGGCCGATGTACATCAACACATCTTCCAGATGGTTCACTTCGGCCACACCGGCAACGCCAAAAAAGTCAGCCGGGACCGGATCAGCGGTGAACCGACCCTGGCCCACGTAAACATTGACCCCACCATCGTGAGTCAGTAAATTGGCAAAGGTGAACTCCATCGGCTTAATTCGGCCCACATGAGGACCATAGCTACAACCCGGGCCCAGCGTGGTTTGCAGGATGGTATGGTCCGTCACCTGGCCGCCCTCCTGCATAATGGCTTTGGGGGCCGGGCCGCAGTGGAAGAGAATGCATTTGTCTTCCACGCCGGCGTAATTGTTGTTCCAGTCCAGGCAAACCGGCGGCTCACCCGAAACCCGGCTTAACAGATGCATGCTGATGGCGCTGCCCAAATCCACCTCGCAGGCAGCCGGGAACATGTCATTGTTGAGCGCGCCCAACAGGACACAGGGCGAAATTCCCAACTGCTGCTGCAACTCGATCCAGCAGCGAATGGCGATGGCGTCCATGTGGTAGCTCTCGATGATTTCGTCGAGCACCAGGCCCAATTTGATGATGTGATCAAAGGCGTGGTCGGGTACGGCGGCCCACGAAACATACGCTTTGAAGAAATCGGCTTTGGCCTGGTAGTCGGCGCTGTCGGAGGACATGGCTTTGACCCGGGCAATCACCTCGGCCAAATCCAGGGTTTCTACGGTGATGCCATGCCGCTGCAAGGTGACTTCGTCAATCCGCACCGTTTTGAAGGGGGTGGTTCGAGCGCCAATCGCGCCCACGGTCAGGTTTTTCAAACCTTTGACCACCCGGCAGACCCGGTCAAAATAGTCAATATTTTGCCTAAATTTGTCGCTGTGCGGGTCAACCACGTGCGGTTTGAGCGTGGTAAATTTGACCCCAAATTGCTGGAAGACATCCATGACGGATAATTTGCCGCAGAAGGAGTCCCGCCGCAGGGCCGGCCCCATTTTATCCAGCTCATCGGGGTACGCCTGGATCAAAATCGGTACACCAGCCTCCTTGAGGGCCGTTACCGCGCCGAACTCATCGCCAAAGTTGGGCAAACTGAGAATCACACCATCATATTTGCCCCGGTTGGCCCGCAAAAAGTTGGCGTAACACTCACCCTCTTCACGGGTTTCGACAGCGCCGTAGCGAGTGGCGCTCTCGTCCAGCATGATAACTTCGTGGCCCCAGGAGCGTAAGAGTTGGGGCAGGTCTGCCCGCGCCTGGGCGATCAGTGAAGCTGGAAAAAAGCCCCGGTTTCCAAAGAAAAGCGCAAAACTAGATTTAGGGTTGTTCATCGTTGAACCTCTTTTAGTGAAATAGATAAAATTAGGGAATTGTTCCCGGAGATACTCCGGCCAGCCTGGCTACATCAATAATTGTCACATATTGCATCAACTATTTTGTCAGGACAAATTGGCAACTAAGGTCTTAAATAAAGATCAAGATTATGACGAATGGCATAAGCTGTGGCTTCGGCTCGATTGGCTAAGCCCAGTTTGTCCAGAATATTGCCAACGTAGTTACGAATGGTGCCCTCGCCCAAATACAGGCTGGCGGCAATCTCTTTATTGGTTTTACCCTGCATAATCAGGCTTAACACTTTTAATTCCCGCGCCGAAAGCTCGGTAAAGGCTTCGGGCCGGGTGGAGTTGTGCAGTTCAGCCAAAGCCTGGTGGGTGGCTGCCGGACTCAACAAGCCGCTGCCCTCGACTGCCTTTTGGATGGTCTGGAGCAGATGGTCGTTGCTGGTTTGTTTCAACATATAGCCCACTGCTCCTGCCGAAATTGCCTTGACCAGAAGCTCATCCTCGGCGAAAGAGGTTAGCATAATTACTTTTATAGCCGGATGCTTTTTAACAATTTCCCGGCACGCCTCGATCCCGCTGTCCTGACCCAGCCGCACATCCATCAAGATGAGGTCAGGTTTAAGCTCATCCGCGCGTCGAACCGCTTCTGAGCCTGTGCCCGCTTCAGCAATCACCTGCCAGCCCGGCTGGCGAGTCAGCAAGTTCTTTAAGCCTAAACGCACAACCGCGTAGTCGTCTACTATCATAATCCGCACAAAAAGACCGCCTCTCGGACCAAGCCACCAGGGTTGGGACAATTATTTTTTCGGAACTACTTAATCTTACTCTCGTGTTATTATGGAGTAAAATCTCCTAACCGTCAAACCGATTTTAGAACAACCGCTCTCCGTCTTGCCAACGAACAAAAAATGTTATTGCAGGATTGCTCCGCGCCAGTCGGGGTGATTCTGGATTGGGAGCAGCGAGAACCGCTTTCATCTTCAACGAATACTTCCGCTACCCCAGCAGATGGCGGGCAAAAACATCAAACTCGCTGACACTTTTGTGGGGTAACGGAACCAGCACGACGGTATTGGCTCCGGCTTCGACCAGCCGGTGAATGGCCTGAACACAGGCTTCGGGCGTGCCGACAATCGCCAATTTATCAAGCCACGCCTCCGGCATCTCGGCTTCCAACCGCTGTTTACCCCCGGCCCGCAACGCCTCGACTTGAGGCAGGATACCCAAAGGGGTCAGGTACAGCTCAATTTTTTCGGCCATAATGGCCGAGGCTACCAGCGGACGTACCTGCCGGTAGGCAGCGGCAGCATCCGTGTCTACGCAGGTCCAGGCAAAAACGGTGAGGCGATGCGGGCTGTTTCGGCCTGCTTCCTGCTGGCCGGTCCTGATTTGTGTCCGTGCCCAGGCCACATATTCTGGGGCGGCATATTCGGCCAGGATGGTCCCGTCGGCTACCCGGCCCGACAGCGCCAGCGATTTGGCTCCCCTGACCCCCAGCGAGATGGGCGGGGGTTGCTGCGGCGGATGGACCAGTTCGGCCCGGTCAAGCTGCACTTCCGTTCCTTCAAACGATACAGTTTCGCCGGCCAGCAGGCGGCGCACCGTAACCACCACTTCCTCCAGCGCCTTGAGTTGAGAGGCAGGAAAAGCCCCAATCTGGCGCATCCATCCCGCAACCCCGTGACCAACCCCCGGCAGAAACCGTCCGGGGTAAAGCCGGGCCAGGGTGGCAATTTCCATAGCGGTAAAAACGGGATTGCGAACCACTGCCGGCATAATTCCCAACCCTACGCTGATGGAGCCGGTACAGGCCAGCGCTGTTGCGGCGCTGGCAATACCGCTGGTGTAGAAACAATCCTCGACGACCCACAGTTCATCAAAACCGGCCTCTTCGACCCGGCGGGCGAAGTCGGGCAGATGTTCGGGCGCATGTTCGCGTCTGAACATCACCCCCAGGTTAAAATTGCGTCCAGTCTTCATTTTAGATTCGTCCTTTCATTTATGGATAAACTCAGGCTGAGGTCCAAATCCGCTCCAATTTTATCAGTCTGTGGTATACTTAACAAACAGACCAGCCCAACAAAAGTGATTTTGGAGCAAGATTTTTGATTCAATTTTTTTGCAAATCGAATAAAAATTGTAATATTTCGAATATAAATTCAAACCATTTACACACTTTTTTGTGTTACAATAAAATCACTTGAGACCTTAAATTTATAAACCAGGCAGCTTGGGGGATTCATTTTATGCCAGGGCGTAGGCCGATTAAAGGAAGACCTCTTGTTGCGCCAGGATAATGGGACCAATGAAAAATCAACTTCAGGAACAATCCCAACGATGGGAGGACAAGGACTATAAGCGACTCTTGGAGTCCGTCACCGACTATATTTATACCGTGAAAGTTGAAGCCGGACAGGTCACTGCGACCTACCATGGCCCGGCTTCAATCCAGATCACGGGGTATGCTCCGCAGGAGTATGAAGCCTGTCCAGAGCTTTGGTTCGAGATGGTCCACCCGGAGGATCGGCCGGCGGTATTGGGGCAAGCCGCTCAGGCCCTGGCCGGTACTGCTGCTCCGCCGCTGGAGCATCGGATTGTTCATAAAGAGGGATCCATTCGCTGGATCAGAAATACGGCAGTCCTGCGCTACGACGAACAGGGTATCTTTATGGGGTATGATGGAGTCATCGTTGATATTACTGAACGGAAGCAAGCGGAGGAAGAACTACGCCGGAGCGAGACCCGGCACAGGGCGCTGCTAACGGCCATCCCGGATTTGATCTTCCGCATCACCGGTGATGGTCAACTCCTCGATTATCATCGCGGTAACCACTGGCGCGACGCCCTGCCCGCCGATATCTTCTACCCGGGTCAAAATGTGCAAGAGGTGCTGCCGCCTGATATTGCCCATCTTATTCTGGGCGGTGTTGAAAAAGCATTGCAGACAGGTGTGCCCCAGGAATTTGAATATCGGCTAAGCCAGCCCCAAAATATCCAGGATTATGAAACGCGGCTGGTGGTCAGCGGTCCCGGCGAAGTATTGGGTATTGTTCGAGACATTACCCAGCAGAAACGGATGGAAGAGCAGGCGATACAGGCTGAACGGCTGGCCGCCCTGGGCCGGTTATCAGCCGCCCTGACCCATGAGATCAATCATCCCCTGCAATTGATCCAGTCGTATCTGGAGCTGATGCTTGATTTTTCGCTGGAGCCGGATGAAGAAAAGGAGCTTACCCAAGTCATGCGCCGCGAGGTGGAGCGTCTTAACGAGACAACCCGGCGTATCCTCGATTTTGCCCGGCCCCACCCGCTCCAGCGCCGCCGCATTTTTGTAACCGATTTGGTGCAGGAAGTGTTGGCTTTAACCCGCAAGCAGCTTCAACAAAGTAAAATTGCGGTGACAACCGATTTTGCTGAAGTACCCCTGGTGTTGGCCGCCCCCGATCAACTGACCCAGGTATTTCTGAATATGGTCATCAATGCTATCGAGGCCATCCCAACCGAGGGCAAACTGCACCTGTCGGTTTACTCGAAAGAGGATCAAGTAATGATTTCATTTGTAAACAATGGCCCGCCTATTCCGTCAGAAGTTCTGCCCCACATCTTTGAACCCTTTTTTACCACCAAAGCTCAGGGCAGTGGGCTGGGGTTGTGGGTTAGCTACAACTTGATCCAGCAGCATGGTGGCTCCTTAATTGCCACAAATTTGAGTGACGAACAGGGTGTTGAATTCACCATCGCTTTACCCATTGCCGCCCCCCTTGAACCCCAAAATAAAGATTGGGCTACCACAGATTATCTGCTCGAAGTAGACCTGACCCCGGCCTGAAAGAGTCCCGCGCCAGTTTGATGCTAATTTGACAATGAGAATGGTCTGGGTTATGATGTGGCAATATTACCTTATAACCCATAAGGAAGTTGTACCACCACAAAGGATGTGATGCGTGCAATCTGCGGACCACTCATCGAATATTTGGATTAATTCACTCACCCGGATTCGGGCAAAATTACCTGCGTTAGCCGCGGCAGAAGCTCGCGTGGCTAATTGGGTTATGCAGCAGCCGGAGAAGGTGATGGCCCTCTCGATGGCGCAGGTGGCTCAAACATGCGGGGTGAGCGATACAACAGTGCTGCGGTTTTGCCGAAACACCGGCTTCCAGGGTTATATTGACCTCAAGCTATCCATCGCGCGCGATCTTACCAGTCCCACCCAGGTGATTCTCAACGACATTACCGAAGACGACCCTCCGGCAGTTGTGGCCCGCAAAGTCTTCATGTCAAATATCCAGGCGTTGTATGACACCCTCGAAATTCTGGATGAGCAGGCCCTGATCCAGGCGATTGCCCTGTTACAAAATGCCCGGCACATCCTGATTGTGGGGGTCGGCACTTCAGCCCCTGTGGTGCAAAGCATGTATAACATGCTGATGCGTCTGGACCTTAATTGCAAAGCCCAAACCGACTCCTATTTACAACTTATGGAAGTGGCGTTGCTGGGGCCAGGCGATGTCGTCGTGGGGATTTCCCAATCCGGCAGTTCCAAAGACCCTGTTTACACCTTAAAACAAGCCCAGGCTAACAGCGCGTCCACCATCTGTATTACCGGCAATGCCCAATCGCCTATCACCCAATATGCCGATGTTACCCTGCTGAGTGTGGCCCGCGAAGCCCGGATCGAGGGGATTGCCTCCCGGCTGGCCCAGATGAGCATTGCCGATGCGCTCTATGTGACCGTAGCTTTGAATAAAATTGATAGCGCTGTCCAGCATGAAAAACTGATTTGGGACGCTTTACTGCCCAAAATGTTTTAGCGATCCACAGTTTCTTTGAGGCCGACAAAAAACAATGAACGTTCACGGAAAACATTATCGTACCATCTGGCTGCACCCCAACAACCCTACTATTGTACAGATCATTGAGCAACGCCAACTCCCTTACCACCTCGTTATCGAAGACCTGACCACCGTTGAGGAAGTAGCGGTGGCTATTAAGGATATGCACATCCGAGGCGCTGGTTTAATCGGCGCGACTGCCGGATATGGCATGTATCTGGCGGCTTTAACCGCTTCCCGGTCATCTCAAGAAACCTTTATGACCGAGGTGAAACTCGCCGGCGACAGGTTGAAGAGCACCCGTCCCACCGCAGTCAACCTGGAATGGGCAGTCAACCGCCAACTGGCGGCCATCGAGCAGGCCGGGCCGGATATCGAGGCAATGATCGAGGCCGCTTTGCAAATGGCTCAGACCATTGCCGACGAGGATGCGGAGTACTGCCGCCGCCTGGGCGAACACGGCAAAGCGCTTATTGAGGAGATCAGTGTTAAAAAAGGGGGCGAGCCGGTCAATGTGCTCACCCACTGCAACGCCGGCTGGCTGGCCTTTGTTGATTACGGATCGGCCACAGCGCCTATCTACGCCGCGCACGATGCCGGGATAGCGGCCCACGTTTGGGTGGATGAAACCCGCCCGCGCAATCAAGGCGCTCGCCTGACCGCCTGGGAACTGGGCCAGCATGGGGTTCCGCATACAGTCATCCCTGATAATGTCGGCGGGCACCTGATGCAGCACGGTCTGGTAGATTTGGTGATTGTCGGCACCGACCGCACCCTGTACACTGGCGATGTAGCCAACAAAATCGGCACCTATCTCAAGGCGCTGGCGGCGCGGGATAATGGCGTTCCTTTTTATGTTGCTTTGCCCTCCTCCACGTTTGACTGGGAAAAACGGGATGGTGTGCGCGAAATCCCGATTGAGCAGCGGGGGGGAACCGAGGTTAAATATATCGAGGGCCTCTATCAGGATGAGATTGTCGAGGTTCTGCTGACCCCCGCCGACAGCCCGACCGCTAATTATGCTTTTGATGTGACCCCGGCCCGGTTGGTGACCGGCCTGATTACCGAACGGGGAATCTGCCCGGCAACCGAAGAAGGTATTCTGGGTCTGTTTCCTGAAAAACGAAAAAACATATAGGAAATGAGTTTATGGCCTACCGTCCTTTAGACGAATCCAGTGTTGTTTCCTACATTAAAGAACGCCAGCCCCTGGCCCAGGTTTTTTCCAGCTTTGACCGGCTCACGGTCAGCGAGGTTGGCGATGGTAATCTGAACCTGGTTTTTATCGTTCAGAATGAAGCCAGCCCGGCGGAGTCGGTCATTCTCAAGCAGGCGCTGCCTTTTCTGCGGGTCGCCGGCGATTCATGGCCGCTAACCCGTGAGCGGATGCGCTACGAAACCCAGTCGCTGCTTAAATACAATGAATTGGCCCCCGGACTGGCCCCGGAGGTCTATGATTTTGACCCGGAGATGTCGCTGGTGGTGATGGAGCATCTCCGCAGCCACGAAATTATGCGCAAAGGCCTGGTGGCCCGCAAACATTATCCTTATTTTGCCGACCATATCTCGACTTTTTTGGTCAATGTCCTGTTCTTTACCTCCGATTTGTATTTGACCGGCCCGGAAAAAAGCAGCTCCAGGCCACTTTTGTCAACGAACATTTGCGTAAATTGCAGGAAGATTTTGTTTACACCAATCCTTATATGGAATCGAAGGAGAACAACTGGAATCCTTTGATTGATGACGCGGTTCAGGCTGTCCGGGCCGATGCGACCTTAAAGATCGCTATGGCCGAGATGAAAGAAGCCTACATGACCCACGGCGAGGCGCTGATCCACGCCGACCTGCACACCGGCTCCATTATGTTGAACAGCGAAGATACCCGCGTCATTGATCCTGAGTTTGCCTTTTTGGCCCGATGGCTTACGACATCGGGGCTATCCTGCAAAATATCGTCCTGAATTACCTGTCCCATTACGGCCACACCCCCGATCGGGCCGAACGAGAAGCTTATCAAACTTATCTGTTGGATTTGATCCGCGACATCTGGCAGCAGTTTGCCCGCAAATTCGATGAAACCTGGGCCAATAACAACCGGGGCGAGCTTGTCCTGGAGAAATATTGGGACTTCCCCGGCGGCCAGAAGGCCTTTGCCGAATATCGCCGGCGTTATCTCCAGCGGCTTCTGCACGAAACGGCCGGACATGGGGGCGTAAAGTTTTTGCGCCGCATGATGGGCATTGTCAGCGTATGGGATTTGACCAGCATCGCCGATCCGGGCAAGCGGGCCGTAGCCGAACGGTTGGCGATTCGGATTGGCCGGCGCTGGGTGCTGGAACGCACCTCAATCTCAAGTATCAACGATCTGATTGGGATCGTTTTGGAAGAAACCAAAGGTGTTTCTGTTTGAACACCTGCTGCGCCTTAATTCATACTCAGCGAATCAAAATTTGAGGAGCCAGCATCCTCAGATGCGGCTCTGTTCGGCATCTGACGCGCAGCGTGCCTTACTCCTCGAAAATTGGATATACTGATACTCTAAAAAAGGAGAACCCTGATGAAAAAGATTATCAACAGCCCGGCAGATTTTGTGCCGGAAATGCTTGATGGCTTGGTTAAAGCCCATCCCACTCAATTGGCTTACGCCGAAGATATTCATTGTATCGTTCGGGCTGACTCGCCGGTGCAGGGAAAAGTAGCCCTGGCGACGGGCGGCGGCTCCGGCCATCTGCCGGTGTTCCTGGGCTATGTAGGCCAGGGTATGCTCGACGGCTGCGCCGTAGGCGATGTCTTTGCTTCCCCCAGTTCCGATCAAATGCTGGCTGTAACGCAGCGGATTCACGGGGGGGCCGGTGTGGTTTATATTTACGGCAACTACGGCGGCGATGTGATGAATTTTGATATGGCTGCCGAAATGGCCGATATGGAAGGCATCACCGTCAAACCGTGCTGGTCAAAGACGATGTCGCCTCTGCTCCACCCGCCGAAGCGGATCGCCGCCGGGGTGTGGCCGGCATGGTTTTTGCCTTCAAAGCGGCCGGAGCCAAAGCCGATAAAGGCGGCTCGGTGGATGAAGTGGCCGCCATTGCCGAAAAAGCGCTGGCCAATATCCGCACCATGGGCGTGGCCCTGTCGCCCTGCACGGTGCCGCTGGCCGGCAAGCCGACCTTCACCATCGGCGAGGATGAAATGGAAATCGGCATGGGCATTCACGGCGAGCCGGGTATGAAACGGGAAAAACTTCAACCCGCCGATCAGATTGCCGAGCGCATGACCGTCGCCATTTTGGATGACTTGCAGCCCCAAGGCGGCGACCGCCTGGCGGTGATGGTCAACGGCCTGGGCGCGACTCCTCCCGAAGAGCTTTATGTGATTTACCGTAAAGTCCATGAAATCCTGACCGGGCGCGGCTTAACCATCCACCGGGCTTATATCGGCGAATACGCTACCTCGATGGAAATGGCCGGAGCCTCGCTGACCTTCTTCCGCCTGGATGACGAACTGGCCGAACTGCTGGATCATCCGGCCAACACACCTTTTTTCAAACAGGTGTAACTGCTCAGGTATGTCATTTCGACCGAAGGGAGAAATCCCTAATACCGAGAGGTTTCAAGCTATGACAGATGAACTAATCACAGGAGCAACGGTTGTGGCCGCGCTGACCGGAGCCGCCAACACCTTGAAAGCGCAGAGCGACTATTTAACCGCGCTCGATCAGGCCATGGGCGATGGCGATACCGGCATTACCCTGTCCAAAGTAGCCGACGGGGTGCTGGCCTATCTCCAGGCCAACCCCATTTCCGATATTGGTAAGTTTCTGGGGGCGGCTGGCATGGCCGCTAACAAAGCTGCCCCTTCGACAATGGGCACGCTGCTGGCTACCGCCCTGATGCGCGCGGGCAAAGAAGTTGTAGGTAAAACCGAAATCTCCCGCCAGGATGTGGCCGCTATGTTCAAGGCCGCCGACCTGGGGATGCAGGAACGCGGCAAGGCCAAGCCCGGCGACAAAACCATCATTGATGCTTTGCACCCGGCGTATGAAGCTTTTGCTGCCGCCATTGAACAGGGCGCTTCCCTGGCCGAAGCCGGGGCCAAAGCATTGGCCGCCGCCGAAGCGGGCCGCGACAGCGTGACCCCGCTGCGCAGCAAAATCGGCCGGGCCAGTTGGGTGGGCGAACGCACCGAGGGTCAGGTTGACCCCGGCTGCGAGGCGTTGGTAGTAATGCTGAAAGCGGTGATTTCATAGCTGGCGCACGCTGCCAATAATGAATAAGGTAGTACGCCCTTCGGCGCATACCGCGCCGGGTACGGTGCCCGAAGGGGTGAGGTAACAGAGTCGCAGGGACATATCACCCCTGTCTGCTGTCTACCGTCTGCTGTCTACTTTTACAAAGGAGGTAAATTAAAGCAAACCGGATAGCAAAACCAATTAAAAATAGTTTATGCTTAACTTTAAAGTAGAAATATCTCAGAGTAGAAGAGGATAAAACCATGAAAAAGTATTTGTCAATTTTATTGATTGCCTTGTTGGTGGTTATTGTGGCAGGCTGCGGTGCTCAACCAGCGGCTCCTGCCGAAAAGCCGGCTGAAGAGCCAAAGGCCGAAGCCCCCGCTGCCACCGAAGAACCGGCCGCTGAAGCTCCCGCTGCTACCGAAGAAGCGGCTGCCGAAGCCCCTGCTGCCGAAGGCGACCTGACCTTTGTAACCGTAGTGAAAATTGCCGGGATCAACTGGTTCAACCGCATGGAAGAAGGCGTGGTCAAATGGGGTAAAGATAACGGCGTCAATGCCACCCTGGTTGGCCCGGCCGAAGCCGATGCCGCCCAGCAGATTCCGATCATCGAAGATTTGATTGCTCAGGGTGTGGACGCGCTGTGTATTATCCCGATGGACCCAACCCAGCTCGATCCGGTGCTGAAAAAGGCTATGGATGCCGGTATCGTCGTCGTGACCCACGAAGCTTCAAACCAGGGGAATATGGATTACGATATTGAAGCCTTCGATAATAAGGCCTTCGGGGCCGGCTTGATGGATCGCCTGGCCGCCGAAATGGGTGAAGAGGGCGAGTATGCCGTGTTTGTGGGCAGCCTCGGCTCCCAAACCCACAACGAGTGGGCAGATGGCGGCATTGAGCAGCAGCAGAAAGCTATCCCAACATGAAAATGGTCGGCGACAAGAACGAAAGCTTCGACGACGCCGAAGTGGCTTACCAGAAAGCTAAAGAAATCCTGGCCGCTATCCCAACATCAAGGGCTTCCAGGGCAGTGCCTCCACCGACGTGGCCGGTATTGGCCGCGCTATTGAGGAAGCCGGCCTGCAGGATGAAGTCGCGGTGGTTGGCACCAGCCTACCCTCGATTGCCGGCGATTTGCTCTTTAGCGGCGCGATTGACGCCATTGGCTTCTGGGACCCGGCGGTGGCCGGCGCGGCCTGCAATCAAATGGCCCTGATGAAGATCAAGGGCGAAGAAGTGGGTGTCGGCGCAGACCTGGGCATTGACGGCTACAAAAAGCTGATCGGTGAGGGCAAAGTCCTCTACGGTGCTGCTGCCGTCTATGTTGACGAGACCAACGCCAAGGATTATCCGTTCTAAGCATGCGTCTTTGCTAGTATCGCGTGTTGCGTGTTGCGTGTTCCGTTGAGGGGCTTACGCAACACGCAGCACGTATCTTAAAATTATGCAATTATATATAATCGGTAACTCCTCAGCCATGTCATTTCGACCGAAGGGAGAAATCTCCGAGGCCGAGGTAGCGCGATAGAGATTTCTCGGCCTCCGGCCTCGAAATGACATGCAAACTAGGTAAAGCTCAAATATCATCGCTATGGCTAACGAATTTTTACGTCTGACCGGAATAACCAAATCTTTTGCCGGCGTCCACGCACTGCGGAGTGTTGACCTGACTATCGAACAAGGCCGGATTCATTGTTTGGCCGGGGAAAATGGGAGCGGTAAATCCACCCTGATTAAAATTATCGCCGGGGTGTATCAACGTGACAGCGGCTCCGTGGTGATCAACGGCAAGGAATTTGAACATCTGCACCCCATTGATGCCATTCGTGAAGGCATCCAGGTTATTTATCAGGATTTTTCTCTTTTCCCTAACCTCACCGTGGCCGAGAACATTGCCCTGAATCGCGAGCTGGCCGACGGACGCCGCCTGGTCAACTGGCGGCACGTCCGCGATATTGCGGCCAATGCGCTGGCTCAAATCGAGGTGAATATCCCCCTGGATGTGACCGTGGGCGAGGTGTCGGTGGCGAATAAGCAGCTCATCGCCATTGCCAAAGCTATGCGCCAGCGGGCGCGGCTGATTATTATGGATGAGCCAACCAGCGCCCTGACCGAACGGGAAATCCGGGTACTATTTTCGGTCATTCGGAAGTTGCAGGAACGACAGGATATTGCCTTTCTCTTTGTTAGCCATAAACTGGATGAAGTTTTCGAGATTTCCGAAAGTATTATGGTCATCCGCAACGGCAAAATTGTCAGTGTCGGTGAACGGGGTGAATATGACACCGCCCGCCTGATTTTTGAAATGACCGGGCATACCATTACCGAAAAAGTGTACGACTTCGAGCCTGACTTGAGCCAGCCGGCCCTGTTCAAGGTAGAAAATTTGAACGCCGGCAAGCTGCTGCGGGATATTAATTTGGAACTACGCCCCGGCGAGATTGTCGGCGTAACCGGCCTCTTAGGCTCTGGTCGCACCGAACTGGCCCTGGCGCTTTACGGCATGTTCCCGATTGAGTCCGGGCGCATCTTTGTGGGTCAAAAGCCTGTGGCCATTCGCTCCAATCGGGATGCTATCGCCCACGGGATTGGTTATGTGCCGGAAGACCGGCTGACCGAGGGCTTGTTTTTGGAACAATCGGTGGCTCGCAATGTGGTGGTTCGCACCATTGACAGTTTGCGCGGGGCGCTGGGGTTGACCGATCCCCAGAAAATTAATAGCCAGGTAAATCAGTGGGTGGAGGGGCTGCGGATCAAAACCGCGAACCCGGCCCTGCCGGTCAAAACGCTGTCCGGCGGCAATCAGCAGCGGGTAGTGCTGGCCAAGTGGCTGGCCAGTAAGCCCAAGATCATGATTTTGAATGGCCCAACAGTCGGGGTGGATGTGGGTTCCAAAGAGGAACTCCACGGTTTAATGAAGGACTTAGCCGGTGAAGGCATGGGCTTGTTGGTTATTTCTGATGACATTCCCGAGCTATTGCAAACCTGCAATCGAATTTTGCTCATGCGCCACGGGCGCATCGTCGAGGAAATCAGATCAAAAGATACCCATGCCAATGAACTCTCGGCCAAACTAATTGAGGACTCATAAGGTGAAACGTCTGCTGCGTCGAAATGAAACTTTGGTGGCCGGGACATTGGTGATTCTCTGTCTGGTCATCGGGTTGAATAATCCAACCTTTTTTACCGTAGGCAATGTTTTTACGCTGCTGCGCAGCAGCATTGTCACCGGTATCTTTGCCATGGGGGTACTCATCGTCATCATCTCCGGTGGGATTGATGTTTCCTTCACCGCCATTGGTGTTTTTGCGCTTTATTCCACGGTCAAGCTGATGCTCAATTATGCCCCCAATGCTCCAATCGGGGTGGCTTTTGTCATTGCGGCCATCATCGGGCTGGGCCTGGGTTTGATCAACGCCTTTTTCATCGCCCAGTTCAGGCTGCCGACGCTGATTGTCACCCTGGGCACGTTGAGTATGTTCCACGGTTTTTTGCTGTTTGCCATTGGTAACCAGATCATTCGTGACGTTCCGCCGGCGTTGACCGACTTTGCCCGCGCCGTAGTGGTCCAGATTCCCCAGGAACGCGGAATGGCCAACCTGCACCCGGCGGTATTTCTCTGGGTTGTTATGGTAGTGATCGTGTGGTTTCTGCTCAGGTATACCATGCTCGGGCGCGGTATCTATGCTTTGGGCGGCGCACGCGAAGCCGCCGAACGCGCCGGTTTCAACGTGACCTGGATTCAATATTTTATCTACAGTTTTGTCGGCCTGGTATCGGGCATCGCCGGGATGACGTTTGGGGCGCTGGCGCGTCAGGCCAACCCGCAGGATATTGTGGGGATGGAACTGAATGTTATTGCCGCGGTGGTTCTGGGCGGCGCTTATCTGACCGGCGGCCGGGGCACGGTCCTGGGGACGCTGTTGGGAGTCATTCTGGTGGTAATTGCCAACAACAGCTTGATTCTCATCGGCGTGCCTACGGTCTGGCAGCGGGTGGTCATTGGCCTCATCATTCTGATTGGCACAGGCATCCCGGCTATCCAGGAACGCCGGGCCAAAAAGGTCGTTGCCGGTCTGGCCGAGGCGTAAACTATGTAATTACTCACTAAGGCTAAGGCTGAGGCTAAGGCTAACAAATCTTAGCCTCAGCCTTAGCCTTATCGCCAATCATTAGTTTGGCTGGCGAGTAAATACTCAACCCCAAGACTAGCTTGCAAGCAGGATAAACCGTTCATCATGAACCAATCAGTTTCACGTAAGTCACCCGTTTTAAGCCTTCCGTTTGATTTTTACACGCTGCGATTGTTTATCATCGCCCTGGTCATCTTTATTGCCTTTAGTGTATTGCTGCCGGGCAAATTCTTTACCGTGCTCAATATGCAGTCAATGGCCGTGCAGTTGCCGGAGTTTGGCATTCTGGCTTTTGCCATTTTGATCACCATGTTGACCGGGGGCATTGATCTTTCCATCGTTGGGACGGCCAACCTCGCGGCTATCGTGGCGGCGATGATTTTAACCGGGTTGACGGCGAGTGAAGGTGTACCGCTTCCGGCGGCCATGGTCGTGGCCGTGTTAGGGGCGCTGCTGGTTGGGTCAATCTGCGGTTTGATTAACGGATTGATGGTGTCGCGCATCGGCATCACCCCGATTTTGGCTACCCTGGGGACAGGCGCTGTTTACACCGGGTTGTCTTTTGTCATTACGGGCGGGCCGGCCATCACTACCACGCAGTTGGCCTTCATCGGTAATGGTTCAGTTCTGGGCGTGCCGATCCCTATCATTGTGTTTGTTGTTGTCCTTATTGTGTTTGCCATTCTGTTGAATCGAACCGTGTTTGGTTTCAATGTTTTTATGCTGGGGACAAATGCGAAGGCAGCCCTTTTTTCCGGCATCAGTAGCGACAGCGTTCTGCTGCGGACCTATTGGCTGGCCGGGTTGGTCGCCGGACTGGCCGGGATTATCTTCCTGGCCCGCACCAATTCAGCCAAACCCGACTTTGGTGCATCCTTTATTTTGTTGACGGTGCTGATTGCCATCCTGGGCGGGATCAAGGATACCGGCGGTTTTGGCACGGTTTCGGGACTGGTGTTATCCGTACTGAGTATTCAGTTCCTTTCCACCGGCTTGAACATGTTGATGCTGCAATGGTTCCCCTCCAGCGCGGCTATTTTCTTCCGTCAGTTCGCCTGGGGTGGGCTGCTCCTGGGCGCGATGGTGCTCAACTATTATGCCGAAAGACGGCGCAGCCGGCAAGCAACTTCAAAGTCATCCGGCGAATCATAACAGTTTATCACAACAATTCATCTTCAATATAGTTGGAGGTTTTATGAAAAAGATTGCATATCTTGGTTTAGGAATTATGGGCCGGGGCATGGCCGGCAATTTACTCAAGGCCGGTCACGAGGTGACGGTCTGGAACCGGACCCCGGAACGCGCTGCCCCCTGGTAGCTCAGGGAGCTAAACAAGCCGGCACCCCCGCCGAAGCTGTGGCCGGCGCTGAAGTCATTATGTACTGCCTCAGCGACGACAAGGCCGTGGAAGATTTGGTCTTTGGCAGCGGCCAACTGCTCTCGGCGGTCAAGCAAGGCCAGATTGTGGTAGATATGACCACGCTCCACCCCGATACCAGCCGCAAAGAAGCCGCCGCTTACGCCGAAAAAGGCGTAGAATTTCTCGATGCGCCCGTGTTTGGCAGCAAAAACGAAGCGGCCAACGGCGGCCTGTGGATTGTCGTCGGCGGCAAAAAGGAATTGTATGAGCAGATCAAGCCCATTCTGGAACTGTTGAGCGAAACTACTCACTACATGGGCGGCACGGCTATGGGCGCTTCGATGAAGTTGGTCGGCAATCTGGTGGTGGCAGCGCAGTTGGAAGCGCTCGGCGAGGCCATGACCCTGGCGACCAAGGCCGGCCTCAACCCCGAAGATGTGCTGGGCGTGCTGCACGTGACCGATTTCAAATCACCCATCTTTGACGGCGTGGGTCAGGCCCTGATTAACCGCGATTTTAGCACCCATTTCGCCCTGAAACTGATGCTCAAGGATGCCAACCTGATCGCCCGGTTCGCCCAGGATTTGAACGTGCCGGTTCCTGCCTCCGCTGCCACCCGCGAAGTCATCAAGAGTGCGGTCAACAAGGGCTGGGGTGAGTTGAACGCTTCGGCCTTTATCCAGAGCCTCGAAGAACAGGCCGGGGTAGTGGTGAAGAAGCAGTAAAATTTGCTAATCTCATAAGAACTTCTCGAACTTTTACACAGCCCACAAAAACAAGATTGTGGGCTGGTGTTTTTATCATAATGTGGAATTCTCGAAGGAATTGTTGGTATTATTGGGATGTCCGATCCTAAAGGCTACCTTTGCGGTATAATAAAATATGCGGGGGTACTCCAACTAAAAAGTTGGGCGGTTTGATATTTACCTCAACTCTACTTGACATCAGTTAAATAGAAATGCTAAAATCCTTATATCACTCTTGGAAATAATTGGATTTTTATGAAGCTACCCCCCATACTTTGATCGCCCCTGAAAAGCTAACCCAATATTTGTTGAGCCTACGAAAACGTAATGATAAGTCCAAATGGCTGGCTCAAGCAGGGTATACCCTTGATAACTGGCAGGGTTTAGAAAAGGATTTACGTCAACAGATTTTATCGCTTGAGGCAATACCGACCGATATGACCCAATATGGACAGACCTATGAAATTACAGGTAACCTGATAGGGCCAAACGGTAAAATTTTGGCTATCTGTACAATATGGATGACAGAAAGGGCAACGGGGATCACCAAACTTATTACCCTATACCCCGATAAAGGGCAGAAGAAATGAGCTATCAGTTATTTGAAGAAGTAGTTTTAAGAGAAGATGTCATTGAGAAAGGGTTATTAAAAGGGGATGTTGTGACCATCGTTGAACATCATTCTTGGCCTGATGGAGAAGATGGATATTCATTAGAAGTGTTCAATGTATTAGGTGATACTATCGCTGTAATAACCTTGCCGGAGTCGGCCATTGCTCCCTTAACCGAGAATGAGGTTTTTAGTGTTCGGCCCTTGGCGATATGACGATAAAGCAAAGATTTATCAGAAAGTATTTGACCCAATTGTAGCAGGGTTTCATTGGAAAAAGCCGCCAACCACCGCATCAACACCGACTCAATGTCATTAAGTTAAGCATCCTGAGTAGGCCAAGCCAGAATCTCAGGCAAAAAGCGGATCATCTGGAAACTGCTTTTCAAGAAAATTGGCGGCAATCCTTGTTGACTGTTTCCCCATGGACAAAAACAGACATCGCTCAAATTGAAACTGCCAGGTTTTTTCTTAAGTGAGGTGATTTGTATGTCAGGACCTTACGTTATCGGCATTGACTTTGGCACCGAAAGCGTGCGTGTCGGTATTTTTGATACCACCGGGCAGCCGGTGGCCTTTGCTTCGCAGGAATACCCGCTGTATCATCCCCAGCCCGGCTGGGCCGAGCAGAAACCCGGCGAATGGTGGACGGCGCTGGTCACCGCCACCCATGCAGTTTTAGCCAAGAGCGGGGTAGCCAAAGAAGAAATAGTCGGCCTGGGAGCGGACTGCACCAGTTGCACTGTGGTGGCGCTGGATGCCAATTTTCAGCCGGTTCGCCCGGCCATCATCTGGATGGACGTGCGCGCCGCCGATCAGGCTCGCCGCATTGCCGCCAGCGGCCACCCGGCCCTGAAATACAATGGCTTTGGCAACGTCTCCGCCGAGTGGCTGCCCTGCAAAACCCTCTGGTTCAAAGAAAATGAGCCGGACCTGTACCGGCAGGCGGCTCACATTGGCGAGTTTATTGACTGGCTGACCTATCGCCTGACCGGCGAGTGGGTGGGCAGCATCAACAATACCAGCATCCGCTGGTATTACGACCGGGCCGAGGGCGGCTGGCCGGAGAGCTTTTACGAGCAAATCGGCCTGGGCGACCTGATTCCCAAATTTCCGCCAAAAGTCCTGGATATGGGCGGGGTTGTCGGCGGGCTGCGGGCTGACGTAGCAGCGGAATTGGGCCTGCCCGCCGGCATTCCCGTGGCCGAGGGTGGGGCCGACGCCTTTGTGGCCATGGTCGGCCTCGACGTGCTTCAGCCGGGCAAAATGGCCTTCATCACCGGCTCGTCTCACCTGATGCTGGGCCAGAGCGCCCAGCCACTGCACGCCAAAGGTATTTTCGGCGCGTACACCGACGCCGTGCTGCCCGGCCAGTACACGGTCGAAGGCGGCCAGGTTTCCACCGGCTCGGTGGTCAAATGGTTCAAAGAAAATTTCTGCGGCAAGGAAGCAGCCCAGGCAGCCCAGAGCGGGGTAGATATTTACACCGTGCTCACCGAATTGGCCGTGCCCATCCCCCCGGCTCCGAGGCCTGATTGTGCTGGATTACTGGCAGGGCAATCGCACCCCCTATGTTGACCCCGAAGCACGCGGGATCATTCGCGGGTTGTCCCTCAAACACACCACCGGCCACATGTTCCGGGCCATCATCGAGGGGATTGCCTACGGGACCGAACACATCCTGCGGACCTTCCGCCAGAATGGGTATGTGGTCGAAGAGATGGTGGCGGCCGGCGGGCCAACCAGGAGCCAATTGTGGATGCAAATCCACGCCGATGTCAGCAATGTGCCCATCTCCCTGCCTGAGGTAACGGATGGTCCCGCGCTCGGCTCGGCCATTCTGGGGCGGTTGCCGCCGGACTGTTCCCCAACATTCAAAGCGCCGCCAGTCAGATGGTGCGCGTGCGCAGCCGCATCGAGCCAAACCCGGCGGCGCATGAACGTTATCGCTTCTTTGTGGATCAATACATTAACACCTATCCACCTTTGCAGCCCTTGATCCAGCAAACAGTGCGGCATGTCAGCCAAAACTCCTGAGTAAGCCCGGTCCCGTTGCGAGCAATGCAGTTCCCTGAAACTTTTCTGAACCTGTCGGGCCAACGATTTGTGGTTCATTATCGGCTACAGGCCGCTGATGCCACTGAAGCCCAAACACGCGCGCACGGCATCTGCCTGGAGCAGACCGTCGAAGTGCCCGCCGAATTACTGGGGCAGGATGATCTGCGCGGCCAAATTGTGGGCCGGCTTGAGACGCTAACCGAGGCGGTTTCCGGCTGCTACCACGCGGCCATCAGTTATGCCATCGAAACCACCGCCTTCGAATTCACCCAATTTCTGAATGTTATCTTCGGCAACACAGCCATGCAGAAAGGCATTCGGGTGTTGCGCCTGGATGTCCCCGACCCCCTGCTGGCCCAATTTCCGGGGCCGCGCTTTGGCCGGGCCGGGCTGCGTCGGCTGGTAGGGGTGGACTCGCGCCCCTTGCTGTGTACAGCCCTGAAACCGCTGGGGCTGAGCGCCGCGAACCTGGCCGGACTGGCCTCGCAGATCGCGCTGGGCGGGGTGGACATCATCAAAGAGGACCACGGGCTAACCGATCAAGCCTTTGCCCGGTTTTCGGAGCGGGTAGCCCGCTGCGCTGAAGCCATCCACCGGGCCAATGACCAAACTGGCTATCACTGCCTTTACGTGCCCAACATCACCGCCCCCGCCGACCAGCTTGTGGCCCGCGCCTACGAAGCCAAACAGCGGGGTGCCGGAGGGGTCATGCTTGCCCCGGCCTGGCGGGATGGGATGCGGTTCGGCTGCTGGCCGCGGACTCTGATTTCGCGCTGCCCATTTTTAACCACCCGGCCTGGCTGGGGACGTTGGTTGTTAGCCCGGATCACGGCCTCAGCCATCAGGTTGTGTTCGGACAGCTTCCCCGCCTGGCCGGGGCTGATGCCTCTATCTTTGTTAATTACGGCGGACGTTTCCCCTTTAGCCAGCAGGATTGCCGGGAAATTGTGCAGGGGGCGACAACCTCTCTGGGATCATACCCGGCCATCTTTCCCGTTCCGGCGGGCGGCATGACCCTGGCTGACCTCCCCGCGATGTACAGCTTCTATGGCGCTCAGGTTATTTTTCTGATTGCCGGCGGTTTGTATGCCGCCGGCCCGGACCTGCGAACGAACGCCAGTCAATTTCGCCGCCTGGTAGAGAGTTTGTAACTGCGCTGCCACCTCGTTCCAACTCCAATTCTCAAGTTAAACCCCGAATTTTCATAAGTTAACGGCCTTTAACCGGAGGGTGGGTGATGTTTCAGAAATACCCATTAACTAACTTTTGCTCATCAAACTGACATTTCAACATTACCAATTTGACACAAAATTAAAGCTAAATTAAACTTATGAACAATTAGTTAACTTTTGATAATATAAAATTTAACTTATTCACGTACTCAAAGTCTTTTTTGGGGGGACGGGTTTAGGTTTTTAGACTTTGAATGAATATTTGTCTAATGTAAGTTAAACTTTATCAGGAAGCATTTGACCCCAGTAAGGGGTCAAAAACAAAACCTGATTTCCCCTTTTTTATTATCCTCCACCAGAATCTACAGCATTTGGGTAAAACGGTCGGCGAGTCTTTGATTCGTAATTTGTTACTGTATCATTGGTAACAAAGACCTTTTATTAACTTCTTTCTGTTACCTTTTTTACAATATTATATTTTTAAGGAGGGGTACCACTGGCCGGTAAAGAGCAGTACAACCCCTACAACAATGATCAGGTTCCTGATAGGTGGAAAGACCTATTCACGAACGGATGAGTGGTCCATCTGATCGAGTCAGGCGTATTGCAAGATCGCACCATGCTAACCGGCCCGGACGAAAAGAGCCTCAATGAAAAGCAAACGGTGACACTCAACCGGCCTCAAGGTCCGCTGGTCGTGGACGTTTGGCCGGCCCGAACCCCCGGCGCAGTGACGCCGGTCCTCCTGATCCACGGTTGGGGTGGGACCGGCAGCTATTGGCAGAGCACCGCCCGCTCGCTGTCGCAGACCGCCCGTGTCTATGTACCGGATTTACCGGGAACGGGGCGCTCGCAGCCGGTGTGGCCGGCCCAGGATATGTTCGCCCAGGTAGCCTCGCTCAACTCCATGCTGGATGCGTTTGGCCTTGACAAAGTGCAGGTGGTCGGCCATTCCATGGGCGCGGCTATGGCCGTGCTGCTGGCCGATCTGGCCCCGGAGCGGGTCGAGCGGCTGGCGCTGACCTCGATGTGTTTCTTCTTGAACAAGCAGCAGATGGAACTTTACACTTCCATTATGAGTTTTATTCAGCTCGGCATGCGTGTCCGGTATGAGTGGATGGCATCCCTGCCCGGCCTGCCCCAAATGATAGCGACCCGCTATTTTTATCGCATTCCACGCGATAAGGCGCTGCTGCGCCAGGGCTTCCTGGATTATTTGCAGTTGGATTTTGATACGGCGGTAGCCTGCGCCAATAACGCCACCGATCCCCGCATCGAAGCCGCCGGGGCGCAGATCAAGGTTCCAACGATTTTAATTCCCTGCCGCCAGGACCAGGTTATGCCTTTGGAAAACGTCGAATACAGCGCCCAGCGAATTCCCGACTGCCAGGTTCGCTGGATTGACCAATGCGGCCACCTGCCAATGGTCGAAAAACCGGCCCAATATATGGCTATTTTGCACAACTTTCTGAAACTGTGAAGATAACCGGCCCATCCAGTGCAACCGAGATTCGCCTGCCCTGGTGATTTTTGGGTTTATTGGGGTTGCCCTTATCACCGACAAGATCGCCAATCGCATCTACCTGCGCCGCCTCGACCCGCGCCCGGAGATCGAACATGATGGACCGGTTCCCTTTACCGTCACCCAGCCCATGCAGGCGCTGACCCCATCCGGCCTGGTGGTGACGTTTTTGCCTGAAGACCCGCCCCCCGCTGCCACCCGAACGGTCACACCGGGGGTGGCAGCGGGCGAATTGGTCGCACCGGATGACCTGGCCCGGTTGGAAGGCATTGGCCCAAAGATAAAATCGGTACTGGCGGCGGCGGGACCGGCTGTGCTGCGCACCTACAAGGGACTGCGCGATAACGGGTCGCTGGAGGGCAAGCACCTGATTGTTGTCTCCACCGCCGAAAGCGAAATGATCGGCTCCGACCTGTTGGATTTGGTGACCAAAATGAAGCCGGGATCCACCTTCTTCCACAGCCAATCCCTCTCCGACGATGAATGGACCGGGCGTGACCGGGTTTTACAATGGTTGTGTGACAATTATGGCCGCGACCAGGCCGCCGGTCGCGCAACCGGGCAACCTGCCCTGGCAACTCGAAGCCAAAGCCCGGCTCGATATCGCCCTGGATACGATACCTTTTCTATCCCGTATTTCGGCCAGCCGTGAGTTACAGATGCAGGTCGAGTCGCTGGCCCAGGCCGAGAAACGGGGTCGTCGCCAAGTGGAGCACCGAAATTGCTTTTATGCTGATCCACGGCTGGACTGGGGTGGGCACGCTGGCCGGGATGTTTACCAAGAGCCTCCGCCGCCACGCCCAGCTTGATCTATTGGATGATCCGGTCTGGCGGGTGGGGATGATGCCGGTGGTCATTCCGCTGCCAGTGCGATAAACAAAGGTCCACAATATTTGGAATCGCTGGCAACCAATAATGCGATTAGACCAAATCATTGAGATTGGATATACTGCTCAGTTAAGTTAGATTTTACTTAAATTACAAAAGGGCGTAAGGTTACGCCCATGAGCAAACATAGAGAAGTAACTTTAATAACCGAAGAAAGAGAACGTCTGGAAGGGATCATCTCTAGTGGCGATGAACCGGCTCGAACGCAAACGCGAGCACGGATCCTGTTACTGACGGATCACAGTCAAGGGAAGCATTGGACCGATAAAGCCATCGCGGCGGCCTTGTTATGCAGTCAGAAAACGGGGGTCAATGTGCGGCAACGGTATGTCGAGGCAGGTTTGGAGGCAGCCTTGTATGACAAACCTCGACCGGGCCAGACCCCCAAACTAACGGGGGAGGTAGAGGCAAAACTGACCTTGCTGGCCTGTAGTGATCCACCCGAAGGCTATGCCCGCTGGACGATGCGCCTGTTGGCCGATAAACTGGTGGAACTAGAAGTGGTGGAAGCCATCAGCCACGTGGCCGTGTGGGAGCGATTAAAAAAAACAAATTACTGCCTTGGCGGGTAAAAAGCTGGTGCATTGGTCAACCTTCCGCGCGATTTGTGGCCAGGATGGAAGATGTCCTGGAGGTGTATCATCGCCCTTACGACCCCAAACGCCCCATGGTCTGCTTGGATGAAATCAGCAAAACCTTGCACGATACGCCGCAGGGCACGTTACCGATGGAGCCGGGTCAAGTGGCTCGCCAGGATTATCAATTCACCCGCAATGGCAGTATCAACCTGTTTATGAAAGTTGAACCCCTGCGAGGCTGGCGGAAAGTCCGGGTGACGGATCGTCGGACCAGTCTCGATTTTGCCGAGGAGTTACGCAGTTTGGTGGATGAGGATTATCCCGAGGCCGACGTGGTCGTGCTGATCACGGATAACCTTAACACTCATAGCCCGGCTTGCCTGTACGAAGCTTTCCCACCGGCTGAAGCCCGACGGATTGCCGCCAAACTTGAGTGGCATTACACCCCCGAGCACGGTTCCTGGCTCAATGTGGCTGAATGTGAATTGTCGGTCTTAGCCCGTCAGTGCTTAAATCGCCGTATCCCTGATAAGGAGACCCTTATTCCCGAAGTGGCGGCCTGGGAGCAGAAACGAAATGCCGCCCAGGTACCCATCCAGTGGCAATTCACCACCTCTGATGCTCGCATCAAACTTAGACGTCTCTATCCAGTTATTAAGGTGCAAAATTCAACTTAACGAAGCAATACTGCTCAGTTAGGCTGAATTTTACGTATTTTTGTTAGGCATTTTAGTCGAGTGCGCAAAGTGTAAAATCTAACATAACTGAGCAGTAGGTCTTTGCGAGTTATTCTACTTTTTGTGAAACAGCGGTTGCAAAACCGGTAATAATTCACCACCGGATCGAATAGGACCGTTGGCAGCACGAAGATTCTCTTCTTTTACTGTTTCATATAATTCTTGCCGCAAAATAGTCACATGAGAAGGAGCTTGAATACCTATTTTTACTTGCTCGCCATCCACAGCCAGAATAGTAATAACAATTTCATCTCCAATCATTACACTTTGATTGATTTTACGTCCCAGGACCAACATCAGTTTTGCTCCTTTCCTTCTTGCGATAACAGCGACTTTACAGGCAAGTCTTCAGCAGAATACAAAGTGTAACGAGTCTCATACCCTGAGTTGGATAAAATTATTTGGCGACCAATTCCAGCATTCCAATTTATTACTAAAGGCCCAAGCAAATTTACTGTTACAAAGAAAGGCTCCTCCTGTACTGATAAGATACAGTATAGGCTAAGAACACTCTCCTGTAGCCAATCTTTTCGGTTGTTATTGAATAATAGTTGAAGTGCTTGAAGGTCAGCTTGGGTTAATGAAATTTGATAATCAAGGATAATTTGCCTGGGGTCAGCGAGGATAAAAGAAAGGCGCGTATCTTCGAGCGATTGGAGCAAACATAGCGGACCACCGTCAGGATGTTTCATCAGGACAAAGCGTTTCCACTCGGTCAGACCAATAAGTCCGGCTGGGAATTCAATGGACACACCCTCTTCAGTTAGTTCAACCGATAAGGCAGGTTCAGAATTTGTCATCATTCTATAAACTCCTCTTGTAGATAGACAAAATTTTTTGTCTACTCTCTACTTTATCGGTTACTTTAACACACAACTTCACCTTTTTGCATAAACTTTAGGTGAAGGTAAGGTAAAGGAAATATAAATCAGTCTACCTCAAAAAGTCTAATAGTGACATATTTAAGGTTTTGGCATTAACCTGTAAGGCCGCTTCATAGGCAAACTGTTGCTGATTCAACTGACTGATTACTTCGGCCATATCAGCATCCTCGGCTTTAGATAACAACTCCTGCAACCCAACTTGAGCCGCTTCAACACGACTAGTAGTGGTTTCCAAACGGCGAATCTTAGTACCAACGCCAGCCTGCAAATCAAACAAATCAGTCATTTGATTTTTCAAATCTGTGACTTTTGCATTTACATCTCCAACAACAAAAGGAGTGGTCTGAAGGTCGTTACGCAAATCAAGAAGAGTGCTAAAAATACTGCTAAAGGCAGAGTCTCCCTGAACATTAATGGCCATATTTACACTGGGTTCCACCTCCCGAATGATTTGTCCTGTGTCGCCATCGTAATTTACAGAAGTAATGGATCTGGTAGTTGGATCACGGTTGATACTAAATGCGGGACTATCAATTTGAAACCCCGAAAAAAGGTAATGATCACCATGACGAGAGTTTCCCAGCGCAACAGCTTGTTCCAACAGTCCTTCAACCTCAGTTGCCAAGGATTGTCGTTCATCTGGTCCTTGAGTTTCATTTGCCCCGCGAAGAGCCAAATCTTGAGTTCGAATCAGAATATCTCCCACATCACTCAAAGCTTTATCTGTGGCATTCAGCCAGTCAGAACTCATCGAGGCATTATGTAATACTGCTTCACCATTTTGAAGACGCGCCCGGAACCCAAGCGATTGTTCTACCGCAAAAGGGTCATCTTCAGGACGAAGTACTCGTTTTGTAGTTACTGCCTGTTTTTGGATATCGGCTAATCTTCGCATATTAGCCTGCATTCCGTCAATAGCGGTTTGATTAAGCATTTGGTGAGTGATACGCATGATGATAATCCTTGAGGTCAGAGTAATAAAATAAACGATTAATTGAAGAGCCTATGCCTTAATAAGATATATTCCTTGGCTTTGCCCTATATTAGCGACCCACTACTCCCATACCATTGATAACTTTATCTAACATTTCATCTACTGTTGTCATTACACGGGCAGCAGCTTGGTAAGTACGTTGGTATTCGAGCATGTAAACCATCTCCTCATCCAACGACACTCCAGCGATTTCATCCTGTCTTGTTTGTAGATGTTGCGCCAACAACTCGTGGTTATGAGTCACGACACCAGCTTGTTGAGCCTCTTGGCCCAACTCAGCAACAGTGGCTCGATAGAAATCGCCAACAGTAGTAGTGCCACCGTTAAGTAGAGTTGCACTTTGTAGTTGAGCAATTCCTAAGGCAATTGAACCATCTCCAGGACTGTTAGCTGCGGCGGCAGTGGCAATGCGATTGTAATCAGCGGTGATATAAGCACTGACGTCTATATTGCGTGCCCCTGTGCCACTGAAAAAGTTACCAAGACTCACGCTAGCTGCACCGGACCCCAGAGTACCTACCTGAGTACCACGAGCTGTATAAGCAGCATTTGCGGCTGGAATAGGGGGTGGGGTGGCTGAACCGCCACGGATTGCGTCCACATAAGGGCCACCACTAAACTGAATGGTTAAGCCTCGTTGGGTATTGAAACTGTTTGGTGCCCCAGGGATAGACTGCCAGTTGCTGGTCAGGGAACCATCGGCAGCAGCGCTGTCGTAAGTTGAGATTGGATTGCCCGCTGCGTTGACCAAACGAAATTCAGGTGTACCTGCATTATCCCGGGTTTCAACATAATAAGTATCGCTCGGCAATTCAGGTGTACCCTGAGCTACGCCGCTCAGGGTCAGGCCGCTTACGTTTATGTTAGTATTGATACTGCTTAAGTTGTGATCAGCTAAAGGAGCAAAATCGATGGCCAAACCACGCCCAGTATCAAATGTATTTCCTTGAACCAAACTAAAAGCTTGCCAATTTGAAGTGGTGCTTGTGCCGGCCTGACTAGCATCGTCTATTGTGACAGATTGACCGGTAGAATCAACCAGCCGAAATTCGAGCACATTATTGCTATCGCGAATTTCAACACTATAGGTTCCATCAGCTAACCCGGTTAAACCTGACCATACGGGTGCCGTGGAAAATCCATTCACAGTACCAGGCACAGCACCAGATCCGGTCAACCCTCCGCCCGTAGCACCATTTAAACCAAAACCCGTTTGGTGAAGTCCATTAACAGCACCAATAAGAGCGTTTGCCATTGTATCAAGTTGACCCATTTTTTCTGACAACAAAAGATCGCGAGCAATTAACGTTCCGCCCAGTTCGCCACCCAAGCGATCAACTGCTGTGGATGATAGACCCCCTTCAAGAACAACACCATTAATTTGTGCTGTAGCACCTGTATCAGCCCAAACAACCTTATTGAGCATGAAACCCGTGCTTGCCTGAGTATTAGTTGGGTCAGGTTGTACTGCGAGTTCTGATACAGCCTGGTCTACTATTAGCCACTTGCCACCTAAATTGACTGTTACAGAACCTGTTTCTGTTTGGTGCGCATCAATATTAATAATACCACCCAATTCATTCAGCAGTTTGTTTTGTTCATCTCGCAAATCATTAGGTTGTTGGCCTAAAGCCTGTACTCCGCGAATAGTTCCGTTCAGTTCAGCAATTTGATGGGATAAATCATTGATACGTTGAACCTGCATGCTTACTTGATCATCTAATTCTCCCTGGTAGGTACCAAGCTGACGAAAAGTTTCGCGGATCGAAGAAGTAAAAGCAGTAGCAGTTTCGGCTACATGGGCACGCGTCGCAGCACTATCCGGGCTGGTAGCCAGATTTTGCCAAGAATTCCAGAATGCGCTTAAGTTGCTACTAATACCAGTATCCGAAGGTTCATTAAAAGCTACTTCAATTTGCTGTAATGCATCCCGACGAACTTCCCAACCTTTAAGCATAAATGTTTCTTGACGAATTTGACTGTCAAGGAAATCAGAACGGTAACGTTGTATCTTTTCAACAGTGACCCCAGTACCAACTTGACCTATAGTCTGATTACGATTGGCAGCCGGTACTGAATATGGGTCCCCAGCAGTCAACAAGGTTTTCTGACGAGAATAGCCAGGCGTGGCCGCATTAGAGACATTGTGACCAGTCACTTCGATAGAACGCTGCATGGATTGCAAAGTTCGCAAAGCGACATTAAGACTGCCAAAAGTTGAAGTCATTGTCAGTATCCTATCTTAAAATTAGGTAGGTAAAACAAAAAACGGTAACAAGGAATTAGATTTTTTATAGCTATAATTACACCTGCCAATTAAAAACATTCCCGGCTGACGAAGGGGGTGTAAGATGAGCAGAAATACCATTGGTAGTGTAACCCACGCCTGCACTTGTACCGGAAAGAAGATAATTTACGGTCGCATTAACTCGAACCAACTCGGTTTGTAATAATAGTTGGTTTCCTTGATTGAGCAGGTATACCTGCTCGGTCAAATTTATAAATTCTTGGCGTAAAGTAGCCAATTTTTCCGCTACGGTTTCATCGCAAAAAGCAATAAGCTCAGATAAAGAAGGGGGGGCAGGAAGCTTTAATTTTTCCGCCAATTTGGCCATAATCTGTTGGCGTTTTTTTTCCCAATCAGCCAGTCGCTGCAATAAACTAATTTTGGCCTCAGTTGTTGCTGTTAAATCGGTTAAGTTGCCACTCTGCAATGCAATCTGTTCACATTGTGTTAGTGAGAGTAGCTGCCGATAATCTTCAACCTCATTGACCAAGTTATGATGTAAAGTGTCAACGATTGGGGTTGTTAGCAGAGTCATAAGGCTTCCTTTCATTAAGGCCAGTTTATAACAGTGGTAGCAGGCGCTCGGCAAGAGTTTCAACATTGACTTGATAAGTGCCGGTGTTTAATTTATCGCGCACCGCCTCAACTACATCAACTCGAATATCAGGTGTATCTTTTACTGCCTGAAAAACACGCTGTAAAGCTTGGGCGTCACCTGATAAACTTACTTGCGCTGAAGTATTATCAATTTGATAAGCCTTCGGCCGAGCGACTTCTCCTTTACTCTCAAGACGATTAACTTCGTTGGTATAACCAGCGGAAGAGCTGGATTGAATTTTATTGATCATTATAAGTTACGGCCTTTCCAAAATTTTTTCTGCCAAACTTGTCTGCTTTTAGCTTTTGAGCCAAGTATTGCCAAAAACAGAAAGGTGCGACAAGTTCTCCAGAAGCCGGAGATACTGATACCTTATTTTCTATAAAGTTTATCGGCACAATTGAGGGAATCTTTAGAAGGAGTAACCAGCAACTGGCCTAAATTTCTTATTGGATTGATTAAAGCTGGGGAAGAAGGAAAAGTGGCGGTATAGGGGCAGAAGTAACGCCCCTATACCATAGGGATACGAAAATTCTTTACAATTATGAACGCATTTGATTGACTAATCCCAACATCTCGTTGGAAGTTTCCATGGCCCGGACCAATAAGGTATAGGCCCGTTGGGCACTGATGAGATCAACCATCTGCTGACTAAGATCAACATTTGAGCTTTCGAGGGCATGGCTAATGATCTGACCCACTCCATTTTGACCGGGCTGACCTTCCTGAACGGGACCGGACACATCACTCGGTTGATAAAGGTTATCACCAATCTTGTTTAAACCACCGGGGTTGGCAAAACGAGCCAAAGTGATCGTAGCCACTGTTTGGGGTTCAGTCTGACCTGTGCGACGCACTGTAATATCACCATTGGAATTCACCAGAGTATCTTCGGCATCGGGGGGCAGGGTAACAGTTGGATAGAGCAGGGAACCATCGGCGGTTGTCAAACGACCTTCTCCATCCAGTTGAAAAGAGCCATCCCGAGTGTAAGCTATGGAGCCATCGGGACGCTGTATTTGGAAAAAGCCCTCCCCCCTCAATCGCCATATCCCACTCATGCTCAGTCATTTGGATTTGACCTTGAGCAAAAATGCTCTGGGTAGCAGCCAGAAGTGTACCCGCGGCCTGTCCTGAAGTTCGATTGTCACCAGCCTGGGGAGGGTTAAGCTGGGCGTTAAGCAACTCGTGGAATTCGGGACGATTGTATTTATAGCCGGTCGTATTGATGTTAGCGATATTATTGGCTACTACATCAATTCCTGTTGTTGAGAAACCAAGCCCGAACGAGCAATATGCAATAAAGTATTGAGTGACACTGTAGGCATTATACTCTCCCTAATTCGCTAACAGCCTGTCCATTGATTTGATCTTGAAATTGGACCAGGCGCTGACTGGCCTGATAGGCCCGCATGACAGCCATCATTTCGGTAACAACCTGGGAGGCGTCAACATTGGATTCTTCAAAATATCCCTGATAGACTTGCGCCTCTGTACCTGCAAGCAGTTGCGGTTCTGGCCCACGATTTGCAAACAAAGTTTGGCTCGCTTTTAAAAGATTGGTTGGATCATCAAAGCGAGCCAGGCTTAATTGATCCACATAAGTATCATTAACGTAAAGCTGACCGTTTGGGGTAGAAGTCAGTTGACCTTCAGGTAAAACAACCGGGCCATTGGCCCCCAGTACAGGGTAACCATCAGCAGTCATGAGGCGACCATCAGCAGCATCGCGATAGAAGCGTCCATCTCGGGTATAAAGTACTCCATCTGGAGTCTGGACCTGAAAGAAACCATCACCGGCTACAGCAAAATCAAAAGGATGGTCGGTTAATTTTAGAGGACCCTCGCTAAAATCAGTCGTGAGCGAGCCTAGCGAAACTCCTGTACCAGCACGCCCCACTTCTTGACCTGGCTGATTATCATTTATCCGAGTAAGCAGCAACGAGGGAAAATCAGTCAGAGTGGCACGATCAGCTTTATAGCCGACCGTTCGCAGGTTGGATAAGTTATGTACAATGGTTTCGTGTCGTAGTAGCCCGCTAAGCATGCCGGCCGCAGAAGTGTATAAACCACGTATCATTGGTTTCTCCTTTTTTGAGTTTTACATTTACGTTTATGGTTAAAATTCAGTTTCATTGGGATAGGTGTTTATTTCTCCATAAAACCAGACCGGCAATACTCAATCCCAAGCCCATAATCAATAATCCCAAATTTAATATTTTCGACTTTAAATCGCCCGTAACGGGCAGAGTTGGAGGTGGGGCCGGAGTAGGTGTTATACCGGGCACAAGAGTTGGTGTTGGTGTACCACTAACGACTACAACCTCTGCGTTAGGAAAAACACCAGCAATAGTACGGCGCGCATCTGCCTCTGGACCTGGGTCGGGATCTGTTTCTACACTAATAACAAAATAACGATAATCAAGCTCTGGTATTTGTTCAAACTCAGCGTGGTACTTAACCTGCCCGGTGGAATCACTGTTAAATTTCCCCAAACTAATCATCGTACTTGTTTCAGCTTCGACCAGCCAGGCTTCGTAAGACTGACCGTTCAGTTGCGGCAAACCGTCAACTTCGAGATCTACCCAAGCTTCACCGATACTAACCAGGGCTACCCCGGTAGCATCATTGGAGCCATAATTGGAATATTCCGGCAAATAGTTCAAGAAGATTTTAATCGGAGCGCCGTTTGCTGCTACCGGCCCGGCTACAATAAGCATCATCACGATCCCAATGAACCATTTTATAAAAAATTTCATTGTTCTTGCTTTCCTTTTTTAATTGGATAATAAATCAAAAACTGGTCCTTCATCATTCAATTATCACTAATTTACTTGCTTGGTTGTGCGTGGCCCCATTGTTAACAATAAGCGGATTGCCTCTCGTTCCAGGCCGGTTTCGGCAGTGATGGCTGCGGGATCAAATCCCTGGTCGGCCAATGAAAACACTGTCTGGTAGCGGTCTACAGCTTGGGCCTGAGATACGTGGTTGCTTTTTGGTGAAGTATCGGCGAGGCCCGAATTTTGGATACCTCCACTGCTAATCAAAGTCTGTAAATTTTTGCCCAGTACAGGATTAACCCAATTAGCGAAAGTCTTGATCGCAATCAACTCACGTTCAATCAAATGTGGCTGGGTGAGTTGTGTTTCAAGATAACAGCGATAACTGGCCAACTCAAGCAGCTCTAAACGACGCACTGGCAATTGGGCGTACAATGGTCCGCTTAACCAAGCTGCAAATTGCCGTATGTGGCCCAAAGTTCGACTAATAGTGCTCTGGCTATAACCGCCTACTTGCAACTGCTCGCCAAAGGACTCAATGGCCTCTGTCCAAGTATCCGAATTGAGCCGTGATGTTACCCCGGCTTGTGGCTCTTCAGAAGCGGCTGGCTGTAGGCAAGATGAACTGGTTGCGCTTTTGACTGTACATTCCGGCAACTTAGCATCCAAACTAGAAGGTCCCATTCCTTGAGCAAGCAGAGTACGTAATTCGGCTATGGTTGTTTCGGCTTGCTTAAGAATAAGTTGAAGTTCAGTTTGTTGGCGAAGACCATCTTCACGAGCAGTATTTGCAGCGGCTTGCCATTCAGTTAGCAAATTAGCCACTTCATGGATTACTTCTACCTGCCATGCCTGTAGGGTAGTATCAGCGTGTCCTTCTGACTCTTTCGCAACTGAAGCTGAGGAATTTCGGATTCGCACTTCGGCCGATAGCTGGCGGGTTTGCCAGTACATATAAGCAACTGCAGCGAGAAGGATAAACTCAATGGGCAGCAGAATAGATTGTAGCACTGATTCCTCTCCTGTCATAGAAAACCTGGTTGGGTTCAGCACGATTGCGCAGCACACTCCGTAGAGTTAGCACTATTTTAGCGTGCATCTGGCTAACACGCGATTCCGAGATATCCATAGCTTGACCAATTTCTTTCATGGTCAAGCCATCATTGTAATAAAGCGAAATCATAATTTGTTCACGTTCAGGCAGGGATCGAATTGCCAGCATTAACTCTGATTTCATTTCTACGTCATCCAGGTAAGTAGATGGAGCGGGCATGGTAGTATCCTCCAGTGAGTCGTACAATGTTAGGGGTTCGTCACCCTCCCTCATCAGTGGCTCATCGAGCGAAATTACGGCCGAATTCGCGTTGAGAAGCCGCTCATAATATTGAGTGGGATCGAGGCCCAGATGATGAGCCACTTCCGTATCAACCGGTAAACGCCCTAATGACAGGCTTAGTGAGGAAATCGCGGCTTCAATTTCTCTGGCATGGCGTCGCGCTGATCGTGATAAGAGATCAAGGTGACGCAACGAGTCAAGGATATGGCCTCTAATTCGAGATACCGCAAAAGTTTCAAACTTTACGCCGCGCCCAGGGTCAAACCGATCTATGGCTTCAATCAGTCCAAGAGTACCATAGCCAATTAAATCATCCTCTTGCAGGCTAGGTGGTAACCGCAATGCTAAGCGCCCAACCACATACTTTACCAATTGGGCATAATTGAGGATAAGCTCGTCACGAGCCTGGGGATCTTTCTGTTGGGTATAGCGGGTCCAGAGAGTTGTTACATCTTTCATCAGTTACCATCCGGCTTAAAGGTTAGCATTTAATCGTGGAAATATGTGCTGGGCTACAACAAGGATATAGACTAATCTTCGGTAGCTGGCTGTTCAGTCAGGGGAGCAGTTTCATTTTCGGCTTCAGCCGGGGCTTCACTGGGTTCGGGCGCTTGCCACACCAAAGAAGTAATCCAGCCAAAGATACTAAAAACGACAAAAACTAAAGCGCTGCGCCACAGAGCCGTTAGTGGGGGCATATCCAAAGCCAGGGCTAAAATGAGCATACTTAAACAAACGGCTACGGCTAACTGTAGCGAAAGGTTAAAAACCCATTCAGGTTGGTATTTAGTCATGATTAAATCTCCTTGATACGAATACAGTAAAACAATCTGTCATTTACCATTTCCGAATAACAATTGTCGGAAGAATTTAGTAATTCCTGTCAAAGAGTTGGCAGGAATGGAACTGGCCCATAATCGTTCACCTAGCCGATTGATGGCGATGGCCGCTGGCGAATAGGGATAACTTTGCAGAAGCGGCGCTTGCGACTTAACTGCTTCAACGACACTTCGATCGTGAGGAAGAGCGCCCAGCATTTCTACCTGTCGCCCCAAAAATTGTTCGGCTACCGTTGCCAGTTTATGTCCGGTAAATTCACCTTCACTTCGCTGGTGGACATTGTTTACGATCAGCTTGGTAGAGACGGGCATTTGATAACCAGCCAGGACCTTCATAAGCGCGTAAGCATCGGTGATAGCGGTTGGTTCGGGGTTGGTAACGAGCAACATTTCTCCCGCGGCCAGAATGAACTGGACGACTCCATGTCCAACACCAGCACTGGTATCAATCAGCAATAAGTCAACATTTCCTTCCAGCACTAACAGGGCGCGCACCAGCATCTCTAGTTGGGCCTGAGGCAAGTCTGCCAGGTCGGGTAGGCCAGATGCGCCAGGGATTACCTGCAAGCCAAATGGACCTTCAACGATGATCTCCGTTAATGTTTTCTGCCCGGTGATTACATGATGAAGGTGAAAGCGGGGCTGTAACCCCAACACAATATCCACATTGGCTGTGCCCAAATCGGCATCGAGGAGAGCTACTCGTAACCCTCGCCGGGCCAGGGACAGGCCCAAATTGACGGCGATATTTGTTTTACCCACTCCGCCTTTACCACTAGCCACAGCGATGACGCGACTACGAAATCTTTGGGTTTCAGAAATTTGGGTATTTATCGTTACCATCTCAGGGGCGAAGTTCATATAGATTACTTTTCCTTTCACTCGGCAGACGGTAAACGGGTGATGGCGACTCCCCAGAGTTGATTTCAGGGGATATCTTCTGCTCAAATCCTGAGTTAACCAGTAGATTTACCATACGTTTGGCCGTAGCCATCTCAATATCTTCAGGTACACGTTGACCCGTAGTAAAGTAACTAAGGGGCAGGCCCGTTTCGCAAGCCAACGTATAGGCCGCCCCCAGAGAGACTGTCTCATCCACCTTGGTAAAAATCAGCCCATCAAGCGTTACAGTCTGAAACGCGGCGACAGTTTGACGCATATCCTCGTACCGAGACCCGGCGGCTACCGCCAAATGAACCGTTCTGGCCGGAACTGCCATCAGAAAATCCATTAGCTCAGCCATAGCAGTAACGGCTCGGTGATTGCGACCGGGTGTATCAATCAAAATTAAGTTGTAATGTTTATTAGCTTCAACCAACGCAGCCAACTGCGCCGGAGAATAAGCCACTTTAACCGGTACCCCCAAAATCTCTCCAAATGTGAGAATTTGAGGCAAAGCTGCTACCCGAAACGTGTCAATAGTGATAATCAGTACGCCACCCTTATCGGCGGGCAGGTGACCAGGGGGCTTCTGTCCTGATGGGTTAAGCGCTGAAAATAGTCGTACGGGGCTATCTCTAAACTGCGCGGCCAGTTTGGCCAAAGTTGTCGTTTTGCCCACCCCTGTCGGGCCGACGATAAAAAAGATGGAGGGGCGGTTATGGGTGAGGGTTGAAGTGGTGGAAGGGAGGCGGCGTTCCAGTTGCCAATGGAGTTGCGGATTCAAAATACTGGAATTATCTAGCGCCCATTGGCTCAGTTCTTCAGATGCTGCTCGCACAATTTGCCGGGCGAGTGAGCCAGTTACGCCCTGATCCAACAACTGACGATACCAGCCATCAAGTCCAGCCAGCGCCAATCGTTCATCCCCCGCTTGAATAGAAGTATTTTGTTTGGCCTGAGACATCTGGCTCAGAGCCAAGCGGAGGGCAGATAACTCACGCTGCATCTGTTGAACCGTGTCAGTGGTAGCTGAGGTTGGTTGAGGAAAATCGCGCAAATCGGTATCAACAGCGGCGGTTACTTCGAGGATAGGCTGATGAAACAGCTTAAACCATCGGCCCGACCGAACTTTTTGAGAATGAAGAATGATAGCATCAGGTCCAAGATCGGCGCGGATCAGGTTCATTGCTTCGGGCATACTAGGGGCGCGGTATTTTTTAACTCGCATCTGATAGTCCAGTTAGCAGGTTACAGGTTGCAGAAGATGGCTTGCAACTTGCTCGTGGCATTACGTATTCGGCAACTCAATCATGCCTTCAGCATGAACGTCAATTCCCGGAACAATTTCACTATAAGAAAGGACCGACAGGTTAGGTAAAATTCGCTCAGTGAGCCGTTTGAATGCGAGGCGAACAGCAGCAGAACAAAGTACGACCGGTAAATAGCCTCTGGCCGCCATTTCCTCCATTTGTCTGGCAGTTGCTTCTAACAATTGTTGAGCCTGGCGAGGCTCCAGATGAAGGGCAATACCCCGGCTTGGGTCATCCATTGCTTCGCTTAAGAGTCGCTCTACACGAGGGCTGAGAGTGGTAACGTGGATAGCCCCATCGTGAGCACGCTGTTGGTTAGAAATTGTCCGCGCCATGATTCGGCGGGTAGCTTCGGCCAACAGGTCAGGGTCTTTGATACTGTGGGCCAGACCGCCAATGGTCTCTAAAATTGTTACCAAATCTCGAATAGAAACACGTTCCCGCAGCAAGTTTTTCAATACTTCATGCACGCCGCTCAGTGAGAGCAATTGTGGCACAGTATCTTCTACCAGAGCTGGATAATCTTTCCTCAAGTTGTCAAGCAGATTGCGAACATCCTGGCGCGTAAGAATTTCAGGCGAATGATTCTTGATGATTTCGGTGAGATGGGTAGCTACCACAGAGGCGGGGTCCACAACGGTATAGCCCAGCGTTTCAGCTCGCTCCTTACGAGTACTATCAATCCAGATGGCCGGCAAGCCAAAGGCCGGCTCAGACGTGGGGATACCGGCCAATTCTTCTGCCACAGGACCGGTCGCCATGGCCAGAAAATGATTAGGCATTAGATTGCTACGGGCGACTTCTTCATTCCGTAATTTGATGGCATAGGTATTGGGAGGCAACTGCAAATTATCGCGAATACGAATTTTTGGCAGGATAAAGCCCAACTCAAGAGCTACCTGGCGACGGATCATCGTGACCCGGTTGAGTAAACCAGTACCAGGGCCACCTTCTACCAACGGGATAAGACCGTAACCAATTTCAATTTCCAGTGTATCCACTTGGAGCAAGTCTATAACTGCTTCATTATCGAGTGTTGCGGCGGTTGTCTGAGTTTTTTCCTCAATTTTGGCCTGAACATCTCTATTTGAAATGCCCTGCTCTTTTTGCAGGAAATATGCGGCCAAACCGGCGGCAACACCCATGACAATGAACGGTATTTTGGGCAGGCCGGGCATCAAAGCGAAGCCTCCCATCAGACCGGCAGCAATCATCAAAGCACGAGGTTTGCTGCTAAGCTGCCGTACTACGTCGCTGCCCATACTCTCTTCAGCGGCAGTACGGGTAACAATAATACCGGTAGCGGTACTGATGAGTAGGGCCGGTATTTGCGAAACAAGGCCCTCACCGACGGTAAGCAGGGTATAAGTTTGTAAAGCCTCCAGGAGAGTCATCTCCTTTTGTAGAACCCCAATAACAAAGCCGCCAATAATATTGACCAACACAATCGCAATACCGGCGATAGCATCGCCTTTGACAAACTTGCTGGCCCCATCCATTGCCCCATAAAAGTCGGCTTCCTGTTGAACTGCTTTGCGGCGTTCTCTGGCCTCGCTTTCGGTAAGTAAGCCAGCATTGAGGTCGGCGTCAATGCTCATTTGCTTGCCCGGCATAGCATCCAGGGTAAAACGAGCAGACACCTCGGCAACGCGACCGGCGCCATTGGTGATAACAATAAATTGAATAATCATCAGGATGAGGAAAATAACGATACCAACGGTGTAATTGCCCCCCACCACAAAATTGCCAAATGCTGAAATGACATTACCCGCGTGTGCTTCGAGCAAGATGAGCCGGGTACTCGAAATATTGAGACCCAGGCGATACAGAGTTAGAATCAGCAAAAGTGACGGAAACACTGAAAAGTCGAGCGGCTCTTGAATGTACAGAGAAACGAGCATAATAGTTACCGCCAGACCAATGTTAAAGGCCAATAATATATCAAGGAGCAGCGGCGGCAGGGGAATAATCATCATAGCCACAATAGCGACTACGGCTATGGCTAAAATGACATCACTATTACTGAGCAGGCGGCGCAGGCCCGGAGATTGGGTCGTTGCGTTAGCGGTCATCTGTTATTCCACCTCAATGGGTCACTGAAACCAGGCTGTTATCGGTGATAAGAGCCGCATTTAACATATCAGAATAAATGTCGGTCAATTCATCTATATCAACCAGGGTAAGCGAAAGTAGTTCAAGGGCTATTTCAGCCGGCTCAGGCAAAAAGTCAGGATGAGTTAAGCCAATATTCAGACGCCAGCAAATTATATCGGCTACCTGGACAATGGCCGCCAAGTCGGGCCAGGTAGCTAACGCAGGTGTGTGATGATAAGCAATAGCATCTACCAGACGAGTGGGCAAGCCCCAGTTACGAGCCAACTCCCCACCCGTTTGGGCATGATTGATGCCCAATAAATTTTCCTCAGCCTCAATCAAGGTTAAATTGTTTTCCTGCCCAATACTTAGAAGATGAGTCCAATCAACTTTAAAGTATTGATCGAGTAGTAATTTACCGATATCGTGCAGTAAACCGGCCACATAAGCCTCGTCGGGGGCAGAGTAGGCCACCTGTTCCGATATTCTCTGGCTGGTCATAGCGACAGCTATTGAATGTTGCCACAATTCACCATGTCCCAAGTTATAGCCGGCTATTCGTCGCCCCAGCATACTTGAGTATGACAACGTAAACAGAATATTTTTTATGCGGCGAAAACCCAGCCGGGCAATAGCTTCATTTAGAGTGGTCGCTGGGTGAGGAAAGCCATAGTAGGCCGAATTGGCAAATTTCAAAATGCGGGCAGTCAATGCCTGATCCTTAGCAATGATAGAGGAAATTTCACTGATCGTTACTTCCGGTTCCTCAATCATCTTTAAAGCTTTTGATACCGAACTCGGCATCGGCTTAAGGCCGTCAACACTTTCCAGAATGGGTTTGATGTGCTTGGTAAGGGTCATTTTTACTTCCAGTTTCTTCTAATTGAATTGACCTGATTGCTTATAAACGATTGGCCTTAAGGCGAAAGACAAAGGCTAATACTTCGGCCACAGCCTGGAAAAGTTCTGGCGGCACTTCATGGCCTATTTCAACTGCCTTAAAAAGCGTGCGAGCCAGTGGTTTGTTTTCAACCAGTGGCACTCGATGTTCGCGAGCTTTTTCTTTAATTCGCTCTGCCACCAATTGCTCCCCTTTAGCAACCACCTGGGGGGCACGCATTTTTGAGCGATCGTATCGTAACGCAATAGCCAAGTGAGTAGGATTGGTGATGACCACATCGGCTTTGGGAACAGCAGCCATCATTCGGCTCATAGCTAACTGGCGCTGGCGTGAACGGATGCGTGATTTTAGTTGGGGATTTTCGTTGCTCTTTGCCTCTTCAATAATTTCTTGCTTCGTCATGCGTAGACCCTTTTCAAACTCATGCCGTTGAAAAAGATAGTCAGCCGCAGCCAAAACAACCATAACTGTGCCCACGCGCAACCCCACAGCCAAAGCAACTTGAGTTAATGTACTCACGGCAGTGGAAAGGGTCATTCGACTGGTTGAAGCAATCATAGGATAGTTATCTTGTAAAGCCTTGTAAACCACAAAGCCAATAATAACTATTTTTAGCAACGATTTGAAGAATTCAACCAAACTCCGGCCCGAAAAAACCCGTTTCCACCCCGTCAGAGGACTAACCCGCTGAAAATCTGGTTTAAGCGCTTCCTGACTGAACATGAAACCAACTTGCCCCAGATTAGCCACTACTCCAACCACGAGTAACGTTCCAACGAGGGGCGCTATAGACTGAAGAGCCAGGCCACCAACTGTTAATCCACCTGTCTTTAGAGTATTGAAAGTAAGTTCGTTATGAATAAATGACGTAGACGACATAGTAGTAAAACTGCGTTTCATCAATGTGTTCATCGTTTCGACGACATTCGGACCAACTGTGTTCAACATCCAAAAGGCTGTCAGTAAGATAGCCGCTGAGTTGATTTCAGTGCTTTTAGTAACTTGTCCTTTTCGGCGTGCTTCATCACGCCGGCGGGGGGTAGGGGCTTCAGTACGGTCAGACATTGTTAAAAAGAAAATTTAGAAAATACTTAAATCTCTATGTAAAACTGAAACCAGCCACAATTATCAAAAATGTTCTTCATAGAGGCCTTAACCACCAGTAATTACCAGAATATTTGTAACCATATCTGCCAGCAACTCTTTTACAAGCGGCAGTGTAATTGACAGGGTGAGTGCTAAAACCAAAAAACCTAACGCCATCTTGAGAGGTATCCCCAAGAAAAAAACCTGAACTTGCGGTACAGCTCGAGCGACCAAACCCAACCCCAAATCCATTAACATCAATGTTCCAATAATGGGTAGAGCTATTCGTATTGCGGCAACAAAAGCTTCATTGGTTAATAGCATCAATCGTTCAATGGTCAACTGAGTCAAAACAAATGTACCTAACGGGGCAATCTCAAAAGTTCGAGCCAGGGCGGCAATAAGCCAATGATGCCCGTCAATAGTCAGAAATAAAGTCAGAGCTAACAAAGTATAAAATTGTTCAAAAGCCGAAGTAGGGGCATTACTCATCGGATCAAACAAGGTTGCGGCCTGAAAGCCAATTTGGAGACCCATAATTTTGGTTGCCACATCTATTGCTATAAAAACCAGGTTACTTGCAAAACCGATCAGTACTCCAATTAAGATTTCCTGAGCTATCACCAGGAGAAAAGGTGGTAAATCACGCGGCAGAGTAGCAGAAACAGGGATTTTTGTATTTGCTTCTGCTGGCAAAAGAAGCAATGAGAGTAGGCCAGCTAACCCAATCTTTGCCAGGGAGGGTGTCCCGCGATGGCTAAAGATTGGCGCAGTCATTAGAACTGATAGAACCCGCACAAAGATCAGAAATAAATTAAGTAGATAAAGGCTTGAATTAGGCACATCTCAGTTATATCACGCACTGAGGAAGGAGTCAGTAAAATTCTAGTTAAAGGGGCATAAAACTGACGTAAAGAGGCTCAAAATCGGGCCAAAAGAGGTTAAGTTAGTTCAGCAAACTGCCGAAAAGTTGCTAAGGCTCAATGTATTTTATGAGAGCTGAGTGATGGGAGTCACCAATCAACAGGCGAGTATTTACTTTTTGTTTGCCCGTCCATATTGATGCCCTAAAGTGGTTTTAAGATGCTAAGACTACCTACTAATATTCTGCAACCCGGTATGGTGCTGGCTAAACCTGTCATAAACGAACGAGGTCAAGTTCTCCTACGTCAAAATATTCCCCTAACTCAAGATTACATCACTACCCTTAAACGCAGAGGGTACACCAGCATCTATATCAACGATGGTGATACAGACGATATCCAGATTGAAGAGATTCTTTCTCAGGATGCTCAAAGACAAGCTCAGGCTACCCTGGCGCTCGTATTTGACTTTGTCGAGCAAGTTTCGACCAATATTAACCATACCCAAAGTGAAGCCATTGTAGCCGATCTGCATGATCCAGGTGTTGCAAATGCACTACGTGGGCATGAAGGGTTTAAGCAGTTAGAACAGATGGTTTCCACAATTTTGGATAATTTACTTGAGTCTGATACCGTAACCAGTATTGCTCAGATCCGTAACCATAATGACATTATCTTTAGTCATTCCGTCAATGTAACAACCACCGCCCTAATGATTGGCAAGCGCCTGCATCTTAATCAAAAAGACCTGGAACGGTTGGGGGCCGGCTGCCTATTACACGATATCGGCAAAATTTTTCTTGATCAGACTATCTTGCATGAGCACAAAAGTTCTTCATTAAATCCGGTTCAACTGTTTACTTTACAGCGGGAACACCCCAGGTTGGGTTATGAACTCTTACGTACCCGCAACCCTGATGCTTCCTTGATTAATCACGTCGCCCTCGAACATCATGAGCGGCAGGATGGTCGTGGCTACCCACGAGGTTTACGCGGTACAAATAAAGTAGAACGGATTTCAAAAGATCCTCAAAATGTGACGCTTATTGCTGAGATTGCTGCCGTGGCTGATGTTTACGATATACTTAGCGCTGAAAAGCCAGGACGATCTGCTTTAACCCCTCAGCAAATTACCGACACTATGCATCGCCTCAGCGGAACATTTCTCAATCGAGAAATTACTCAGCTCTTTCTATCAATGTTACCGGCTTTGCCCCTGGGTATTGGAATAGTAGTCCAAACTGGACGCTACACCGGATACAAAGGGGTAGTCGCCCAAACAAATCAAAAGCAACCAGAACGCCCATTGGTTCGCCTGCTGTATAATCCTCAGGGAGACCGCATTATGCCCATTGAATTAGACCTGGGGCGTGAGTCCAATATTACCGTAGAAGCAACCTTGTCCCTATGACCGGCTCACTCCTTCCTTGCGCCTCATGCCAAAAGCCACTCCCTTTTGGTGCCAGCTATTGCCCAGCTTGTGGACAACCGCAAACAAATACCGGCTCCTTGTCTTTGGGAGAACGGCGGCTAGTGACCATTTTATTTGCCGACCTAGCCTCCTTCACTGCCGTTAGTGAAAACTCAGACCCTGAAGATGTAATTGATATGCTTAACTATGTCTTCACCCGATTAATGGTTGAATGTGATCGGGAGGGGGGCTATCTCGATAAAACCGTTGGCGATCAACTGATGATACTTTTTGGCGCACCCAAGACCCACGAAGATGATCCGGTACGAGCTGTGCGTGCCGCTTTGGCAATGCAAGCAGCTATGGAAGAGTTAGCACCGGTAATGCGTGAAAAAGTAGGTGCAGCCTGCAAGCTGAATATCGGCATCCATACTGGCAACGTGGTTTGGGGGCAAGCTGGTCCAACCGGACGGACAGCCCCAACGGTTATCGGTGATGCAGTAAATTTGGCTTGCCGTTTACAACAGGCGGCCAAAGACGGCCAAGTTCTGGTTTCTGAAGCTGTCTACCTCCGTGCCAGACGCCTCTTTGAATTTAAGGTACTCGACCCCATCAAAGTTAAAAACAAAAGTGGGACGATCCCCATTTATGCTCCCCTTCATCCTCACCAACGTGTTACCGCCACCTCAGCCGGACCAACAGATACAAGAATCCCTCTTGTGGAGCGGGACCAAGAATTACAAATGCTCCATGCTTACTGGTCCCGAGCCATTGCCGGTTCGCCCCAGATAGTTCTTCTTCGCGGCGATGCCGGTTTGGGTAAAAGCCATCTTTTGGCTGAATTTGCCAATGGCCTTGATACTTATACGCTTGATAAGCAACCGTTGGTATTGCACACCTATTGTAAATCCACAACCGATGGTGACTATAATCCTCTAAGTAACCTGCTGTATCAACTTTTTGGACTTACAGCCGAGGATACGGATCTTATTCGCAGACGTAAGGTCGAAGATCGGGCACGAATTCTGGGTATAGGTGAAAACAAATTTTTACCATTGATGGGTTATCTTCTGGGCTGGTATCGAAACGATACCCGCTTGGCAATTGACTCCTTGCGAGAGTTTGCTTTGGAAGTAGCAGCCAATCTATTCTTGAAACAATCAACTCACCGCCCGGTAATGCTAATTATTGATGACCTGCAAAGAACAGATTCTGAAACAGTAAAATGGCTTAATCGATTGGTTGCCGCCAAAGAAGCGGCTCTACGTGATACCTGGCGAGTCCCATGTCGCCTTATGGTCTTAGTTGCTTCACGGCCTCAAACAGATGCCTTGACACAACTGTCACCGATAGAAACTATAATCCTGACACCTCTCAGCGAAACTGCCCGGCGAGATTTGATTGGGTATTTGTTACCCGGACGAGGCTTGCCACTCTCCCTAGTGGAACGACTCAGTCGAGAATCGGAAGGAAACCCATTCTATTTGGTTGAAGCTGCCCGAGGAATCATTCAATCAAAACAGTTGGTACGACAAAATGGGGTATGGCATCTCACCCGGCCCGACAGCCAAATTGAAATGCCCCAGAGTGTCGAAGGGTTGATGATGACCAACCTGGATGCCCTGGATCCTGTTACCCGGAACGTACTCCAGCATGCCGCTGTGATCGGTCCAAAATTTAGCTATTCACTTTTAGCAGCTATCACCCCAGTTTCAGAACTTGACCAACATTTGGCCGAGCTAGAGCAACGTGGCCTGATTGTACCTGATATCAATAACAACAAAACTACAGAGAAAAACTACGCATTTAATCACCTAGTTATGCGTGAGGTAACCTATCAGAGTATCCTCCGTAAAACCCGCCGGGATTTGCACCAGCGTATTGCCGAGATTACAGAAACAGAGGCTTTATCTGATCCAACGGATTTAAAGTCATTGGCTCACCATTATGCGGCTGGTGGTGATAGAGAAAAATTGGTTGCATACAATTGGTTAGCTGGACAGCACGCACTTGATGAAGCAAATTTTGAGGAAGCTTATCATCATCTCCAACTTGCCTGGAATGTTCTCAAAGATATGTCTGAACCTGATAACGAAATCTACCAAAAACTTACTGTAGCACTGGGCGATGCCAGTACTTTTACCGGCAAATTTGCTCTAGCAGCAACATGTTATCAAGTTGTTCAAGAAATGATGGGAGATCGTCCGGAGGAACTACCTCATCACTACTACCGTTTAGGGCGATTGCACTTCTATCAGGCGGACGCCAAGGTAGCTTATGAGTATTATGAACAGGCTTCTGCCTTAGCGGAAACCGATATTTCGTTAAAATCTCAAATTGAGGCAGAGTTGCGTCTGTTATACGATATGGGATAACGGGGGTATATTGGTGTTATTCAACCAGCTTATAAAAATCAGTTTCCAACTCAACAACCTGACTCATGAAGGCGTCCATCTGATCTTGTCTCAACTGACCCTCTGAATTAGCCATTTCTTGAACGAGGGCGTGTAAGCGATAGGCGCTATCCAGGGCGATTTGAACAAAGCGTTTTTGTTGGCGAGGGTTGCCAGCAAAACGTTCCGTGAGAGTCAAGGTGAGAGCAGCTAATACCCTGTCTAACAGAGGCCGGAACTCCTGACTCGTTTTATCAAATATTGTTAAACCAAGCCTATCTATCTCTGCTTTCGCTTCAGCCAGGCCCTGCTGACGGCTAAGAGCAGTACGACGGAGCAACGCATGAATCCGAGCCAATAGCTCCTGAGTATCAAACGGTTTGGTAATGTAATCATCAGCCCCACATTCGATACCGGTTAGCTTATCCACCTGAGCCGATCGAGCGGTCAGAAAGATGAAAGGGATAGCAGCCGTCACGGGGTCTCTCATCAGAGTCTTCCGCACTTCAAAGCCATTGGGGGGCGGCATCATGATATCGCACAAAATAATATCCGGATGTTCGTTTTGGATTAGACTCAACCCCTCGCGGCCGTTGACTGCCGTTACAACTCTATAACCGGCTCTTTTCAAGATTAAAGTCAGATGAAGCAAAACTTCTTTAGCATCATCTATCACTGCTACAGTGGCGGGTTGAGAATTTGTTGAATTGTTCATCGTACCATATAGGGCAGCATGTCAAATAGTCTAACAGTGAATCCGATTACTTCTTCCAGCATCCAGGGACCAAAAATAACTAGTACCAGGGCCAGGGCGAATATTTTAGGCACAAAAGTGAGAGTTGCCTCATTAATTTGGGTTACTGCTTGAAAGAGGCTAATAACCAATCCAACTAATAGACTGACGCCCAACATGGGTGTGCCAAGCATCAATACCATTAACATAGTATCTCGCCCTAATGTCATAACAGTCGATTCATTCATTTTATAGCTCCATTTTACTGTCCAAAGCTCATTACTAATGACCGGACAATCAAGTGCCAGCCATCCACCATAACAAAAAGAAGCAGCTTAAATGGCAGTGAGATAACTGACGGTGGAAGCATCATCATACCCATTGACATCAAAGCGCTGGCTACCACCATATCAATGATAAGAAAAGGTATAAAAATAAGAATTCCCATCTGGAACGCAGTTTTTAACTCACTAATGATGAAGGCTGGAATAAGCACATAGATTGGCACATCATCCTGAACTTTGGGTCGTGTCAGATTAGCCAAATCAACAAAAAGCGCCAAGTCGCGTTCACGGGTCTGCCGGAAAAGGAATTCACGAATTGGTATCTCAGCTTGTACTACGGCGGTCTGCTGATCAATTTCGCCTTTTAGGTAAGGTTGCAGGGCTTGTTCATTAACTTGATTCCAAGTTGGAGCCATTACGAAAAAGGTTAAGAAAATAGCCAGACCAACAACAACCTGGTTAGGTGGGAGTTGAGGCACGGCTATAGCGTTACGAACAAAGGATAAAACAATGACAATACGAGTGAAACCAGTAATCATCACCAGCAAAGCGGGAGCCAGGCTTAGTACGGTAAGAAGCAGCATAATCTGCAACCCACCACTGACCACTTGAGGATTATCAAGGTTTAAATTTGTACCATCGAAATTTAGGGGTAGTTGGGCGGTACCAGGATCGCTAGCGCAGCCTGTTGTTAACAACAGAAAAAAAGCAGGAACAGGCCAATTTGCACTGAGTTACGCATTTTCAAAGTTATTCCTCCCTTCAGGGGTGTTGCCGAATACGTTGAACGGTCGCTCTCAAGTGCTCAAAAGCCGACTGCCAATCAAGGGGGCGTGATAGATTGTTATCAAATTTGCTTTGGGACAGAGCCTCGTCAAAAGATGACATTTCTTCTGATAGCGGTGAAGTAGCAACATCAGCCAACTCTGCCAATAACGATAGTTGATGATCCGTGGCACCAATCAATAATGTTTTCTCCCCAACTACTACAAGATGTAAGCTTCGCCCCGGAGCAAGGCCTGTTGTTTCCAAAACTCTAATGGTTGTACCACCAGCATCTGCCTGAATTCGACTCTTTTGCAGCCAACGCAGGCCGGTCAGAGCGAGGTAAACCAGTCCTATCACCAGAAGCAGTTTCAGTGCCAGCTCCCCTGTGCTCATCCATAACGGTTTATCATCCGCAGAACTTTCTGCCAAAAAAGGGATGGTTTCAGAGTCGTATTCATCTAAAAAAGCCCCTTCGGTTTCATCTACCTCAGCCTGACGTTCTTCTAAAATAGCAACAGAGGATTCTTTAACAAGTTCTTCTTTCGTCGGAGTAGATAATGACCGAGAAGGTTCGGTTCCAACAGGATATAAGAGTGACTGACCAAAGAATAAAAGAAATCCCAGACTAAAAATGATTAACCAGATAGACCAACCGAAATTGAATCTCCGTCTCTGCAACCGCTGATGACCAAACATATTTAGACCTATTGAAGCGAGTTAATTCGCTGGGCGGGTGATAAAATATCGGTGATACGCACGCCGAAACGATCATCAATAACAACAACTTCACCACGAGCAATCAGGCGATCATTTACTAGTACATCCACAGGTTCGCCAGCTAGCTTATCAAGCTCTATGACAGCACCTGGCCCTAATTTCAAAATACTCTCAATACTCATTTTGGTACGCCCCAGTTCAACTGCTACCCGCAACGTTACACCCAGCAACAAATCGAGGTTAGTAGGGATCGAAGCTGTGGCTGCAGGTTTTAGAGGGGCAAATTGAACGGGTCGCGCCGTAATTTGTTTGTCTGCGATATTGGTTTCCGGGGTAATACCAGTAAGTTGTGCCAATTCTTCAGGCGTGATGGCCAACTGATCCATTTGTAGATTCCTCCAAAACTTTCATTATCTGAACGGCCAGATGACTACCCGATAAGCCAGGTTGTCCCTGATATTTTTGACAATTGCCTACCAATACTGGCAAAGGTCTTCCAGCAACAGTATTGAGCATGAGCACATCACCCTGACGCAGATGTAACAAATCCTCAAAATTTACTGTTATTTCGCCCAGCAGTACCGATAAATCTACATGCATTTGCTTGGCATGTTTTCGTAAGGCCTCATGATATAGGCCTGTTTCCTTGGTTTCACCCGCTACCCAGGTATGCGGGCTTAATTCTGAAACAACAGGCTTCAGGATGGCATAGGGCAAACAGATACTCATCATACCCGTGTTTTCTCGCGCTTTAATTTCAAATCCTAAAAAGACGGCAGCGTCGGACGGCAGAGCCACTTGAGCAAATTCTGGATTCAAGGTCGTCTCCGTTACCCCAACACTAAGGGTAATCACATTTTTCCAAGCCTCCTGCAATTCTTGAGCTATATATTCATTAACACCACCCATAAGTGACTGCTCGAGATCGGTAATCTCATGAGGTTCTTCAGCAGGACGGCCAAAACCACCAAGCAAGCGATCAATAATAATGGAAACAGTAGCTGCGTCAATCGCCATCATCATCCGGCCTGGCAGGGGTTCCATGTTAAGGATTGTGATAAGTGACGGGGCCGGAATATTTTGCATAAAATCAGCAAAGCTGCCCTGTTCGATATGAACACAGTTGACCTGAAGCGTGGCCCGTACATAGGCCGATAAAGATGAACTTATCCGCCGGGCAAAGTTCTCATGGATCATTTGCAGAGTGCGGATTTGCTCTTTGGAAAACTTATCAGGTGAGCGAAAATCATAAGCCCGGACAGAACCAACAAAATGATCTCCACCAGGTATTGGTGCTCCGTCTGCTGGTAAAATAGAGAGGAGAGCATCAATTTCTTTTTGTGTCAGGGATTTTTCTTGGGCCATGGCCAGCTATCACCCTTAATTTATTACTGCACCACAAATTCTGTAAAGTAAATATTGATCACACCTTGATATCCCAAGGCAGTATTAATATTCGTCATTAATTCCTGCTTAAGTATTTGTTTACCCTCAATAGTGGCAACATCATTAAAGGTTTTACTTGATAAAACCGTAGTTGCAATATCATCAATTACTGGACGCATAGCATCTATCGCTTCATGGAAAGGATCTGCCACAGCTTCACCTTCGGCACTATGCCCTGAAGCAGCTTCCTCTGTTATTTTGGCCTCATAATAATCTTTTACACTGGGATGGAATTCTAAAACTACTCCGGCTTGCAAATAACGCAGACCTCCTGGTTCAGCTAGATTAACCACTTTGCTTTCAAGTTCATACATGATACCCTGGCCAGGTTGAATGGCTGGCATTACCAGTTGCGTACCAGTGACGGCTGGTTGGGTATGGGTTGGGTCAAGAGCCGCTGGTAATGGTGCTGAGTGGCCTTCTTCTGTTGAACCTGGCGCTTCGTGAGTTGAAGCTTCCGCTTCGGTAGTTGGAGTAGTTCCATTATCAGCCGAAGCTTCAGCGGCATCAAAACGAATGTAAATGGGTTTCCACCAAGTTTCCGGTGCAAACAGGATATAGGCTACCATGCCAACCAAGACTAAGACTACAGCTACGGGAATAATAATTTTGGGATTAAGAACTTTTTTCATTGAAATAACCTTTCCAAGTTAGTTATGGCTGAGACGGTTCAGCCTCGTCAGGCACACCTTCTTCCAAAGCAACCGGAGCTGCTGGGGCATCTTCAGAAACTGGAGCAGCAGGGGCTTCCTCGGTAGTATTATTAGCTTGCGGGACGGGCATATCAAGCGAAAACTTACGCGACTCATTAGGATAGATAATGATAATGTCTGCCCGACGGTTGCGCATACGATTCTCACGGTTGTCATTTGGGGCTATTGGGTCAAATTCAGCATGGCCAGCCGCCAGCAATCGCTCAGGGGCAATACCCTCTTGATCTATTAAGTAATGAATGATGGTGACCGATCTTGCTAATGATAATTCCCAGTTGCTTGGATAACGCGGATCATTGGTCGGCAAATTGTCGGTATGGCCTTCAATTCGTACTGGATTAGTAATCGGTCTAAGAATTCCCGCAACTTTGTGGAGTGTCTCAAGCGACTCGGGTTTTAAATCCGGACTACCGGCCTCAAAAATCAAGCCCTCAGAAAGGCTAATAATTAACCCTTCCATATTCATGTTTACACTTATATCACCTTCCAAGCCCGCCTGTGCAGCAAAGGTTGTCAACTCGGACGTAACCGAAATAAAATCGCGCTGCTGAGGTGATAAAGACTGAAAAAAAGGCGATGGTATAGAGCTATTTCCACCCGTGTTACCCACAATGCGACCGCCTGGTTTCTTGCCGATACTGGTAACGTTAAATGCCTGTTGCATTGACTCAGCAACCTGGGCAAACTTTTTCAGGTCGGTATTGGCCATAGAAAATAACACAATAAAAAAGACCATTAGCAGGGTAATCATATCAGCGTAGGTAATTAACCAACGCTCATCATTCTCATGACCTTCTTCATGTTTATGCTTTTTTGACATAGTTATTCTTTACCAGAACCACTCTCCTTCCCGCGCAGTTTCGGGGCCAGGAAGGATTCAAGTTTCTCGCGCACGATCCGAGGATTTTCACCAGCTTGAACGGCTAGAACACCCTGGATTGCTACTTCGCGTGACATAATCTCAGTCTGATTCTTTTGCTTCAACTTATTGGCCATCGGCAGCCACAAGATGTTGGCAATAGCCACCCCATATAAGGTAGCAATAAAAGCCACAGCAATCGAATGCCCCAAATTCTCCGGGTCAGAAAGGTGGCTCAGCACATTAATGAGGCCCATCACGGTACCAATAATCCCCATGGTCGGCCCAAAACCGCCCAAAGCTTTGAGCATTTCTAAACCTTCTTTATGTCGCTCACTGACCAGGTTGGTATCGGTTTCCATAACCTCGTGTACCACCGATGGATCTACGCCATCAACTATTAGCATTACCCCTTTTTTAATGAAGTCATCTTCAATTTTGCGGGCTTCTTCCTCTAAAGATAATAGCCCGTCACGACGGGCTTGATCGGCCAATTTGACAAATAACTCAATCAGGACCAGTGGGTCACCTTTATAAGCCTGAAAACTTTGCCCGATCACAACAGGTAGTGTCATAATCTGTTTTAATGGAAAGCCAACAAAAAGCGCACCAGCACTTCCACCAAAAACAATTACCGCTGCAGGTAGGTTTAACAACGACAACGGGTTACCACCCTCAATTAGCATTGTGCCTACCATAGCCCCAAGCCCCAAAATTAAACCGATTACAGTCGAAATTTCCATCCCTTATGCTTCCTTATATTCGGTAATCTGAGGTCTCTGAACAAGAATTTGTCGCCGATACGCTATGATGGCCTCGACAATCTCTTGCGGAGACTCTTTAGCAATGATTTTGGTGTTGTTTACCAGGGAAATAACCGTGTCAGGGGTTGCTTCAACAAATTCGATTAACTCAGCGTTAACCCATAATTCACTATGGTTGAGACGGGTAACTTTGATCATTTTTCCTCCGCAAATTCAAACCCAACTATAGCATTCCCCTTACCAAATGTCAGTAAATCGCACGTCAATGGGGCATAAAATTTGCGTAAAAGGGATCATCACGAGACTTTACGCAAATTTCATGCTCGTTTCACGTCAATTTTACTGAAACTTCCAGTGTGACGTGTTATAGTTCTGCCAGTAAAGACGGAGAATTTCATCCATGGATCAGATTACCCCAATCAGCAACCCTATAACTCAACCCCCTTCTGAAAATACATCTTCCTCTCGCCCCATCTTTACTCAGGGCGCTAACGGCGTCCGCTTGCCCTCCCTCACTTCCTTATCTTCCGGGGGAGGGCAAAGCATTGAAGATTTTGCCGAAGTTTTGGCTAAAACTCAAAAATCCGTTGGAGCGGGAGTGCCCGCTGGAAAAGCCCCGGTCAATATGTGGCGCAGCTTGAATTTTTTGAAAACTTATGCAGTCTCACCCAGCCCTTGGCCTTGGACCCAAAACACCCTCAGCCAGATTAATTCGACTCCACAGATCGAAGCCCCAAAGGTTCAGTCGGTCGATTCATCCGCTTCAATATTATCTACAGCTCCAAAGTTATCCTTAGCGGATTATCCCCATCCGATTGGAGATAATGGCCGGGGTATTCATTGGATCCCAACGGTGAGTCAAACACCCGAAGTGGTGGACCGTTTTGTTGATGAAGCTGTCTCTATGGGCATGAAATGGGTGGTATTTCTCAATGAAGGGTCAAATGTCGGAGCCAATGATTATCTGGTAAAACGGCTAGCCGAGGCAGGTATTGAACCGGTCATGCGCGTCTACACGCCGGGGCTAACTCCTATCAGCGGTGGTTTGGAAGAAATGGTTCGGCACTACTCCAAAATGGGGGTGCATTATTTCCAGCTTTATAATGAACCTAATTTAATGGTAGAAACTGGTGGTCAGTTCCCTAGTGTTGATAAGTATCTTGACCTCTGGATACCCGCGGCTCAGGAGGTAATTAAAGCCGGCGGATTACCTGGTTTTGGAGCGCTCAGTCCTCAGGGGGAAATGGATGATCGAGACTTTTTACGCCAGGCATTGAATAGCCTTGAAGCAAGAGGCCAATCTCATCTATTGGGTCGCTCTTGGTTGGCGATGCACAACTACACCGGCCCACGCCCCCTCAACGACCCGGACGGGTTTATGCGCTTTCGCCAGTATGACGCTATTATCCGGGCGAGTTTGGGCCATTCACTCCCAATTGTCGGCACTGAAGGCGGCACCCATATTACCGAGCATGTATCGGAACAGAAACAAGTCGAGATGGTCACCGGGGCTTACAAATATATGGGACAGCGTGAACCTTACAATTTTGCCTACACTTATTGGATTCTTGCTAACGGCCATGACGCAGCCTGGGACGCCCATGCTCTTATTCGTCCCGACGGCCCCACAGCCCTGGCTCAAGCCTTGAAAAAGATGAACTCAGGAGAAATGATATGAGCAGTATCTTTTCAGCCTTTCGGATTGCCGCTTCAGCCCTCACTGCCCAACGATTACGCATGGATGTACTGGCTAATAATGTCGCTAATGCCGAAACAACACGCACCGAAGAGGGTGGCCCTTACAAACGTCAACAAGTTGTTTTTACAGCCAACCAAGAAACTTCTTTTGCCTCTTTTCTTTCCCCTACCTCCAATACCGATGCCCCTTCCACTACCCAATTGGAAACCCGCAATAAGACAACGCTGGCCGGCGTAAGAGTGGAAACCATTCTCACCGATGACACACCAGGCAATCGAGTATATGATCCTGACCATCCTGATGCCGACGAAGACGGTTTTGTTTCCTATCCTAACGTCAACCTGGCAACAGAAATGACTGACATGTTGTCGGCAACCCGTTCGTATGAAGCTAATGTAACTGTCTTTAACTCTCTCAAAGGCATGGCGCTTAAAGCCCTGGATATTGGGCGTGGTTAGGCCCAAATTATGGGTTGCAGACGATTAATTACTAATGATCGCTTCTTATTAACAGGGAGATAAACCTATGTCAACTGAACCTATTACCAGTATCGCCCAGTTGGCGCGTCTTACTACTTCGGGCAATGCGGATAAATCTAACGCTACAACTTCATCCATTGACAGCTTTGGTCAAATGCTACAGAATGCCCTCAGTCAACTGAGCCAAAAAGAAAATGCCGCAAATGAAATGACAACTCGTCTGGCAGCAGGCGAAGACCTTGAACTGCATCAGGTAATGTTGACAATGCAAGAAGCGGACATGGCCTTTCAATTGGCGATGCAAGTTCGTAACAAACTCGTTGAGGCGTATCAAGAAGTAATGCGGATGCAAGTCTAGTGCATCGTCTATGCTAAAAATTCGGGTTATTTCCACTGCAAAACCCGAAGTTTAAGCCTGGATAATGCACTAGCAATTAATGAAAGTATAAATTCTTGATTTTCTTGCAAAACAGAACAAGTTTAATCCCATACAGAAAATTTAAAGCGTGAAATCGGATGACACAATCGCTTGCGTCCCTTAACCAAACCAAATTCATGGATGGCTGGAATCATTTAAGCCCTGCCCGCAAAATAGGGTTGGCAGTGCTCATTGCGGCAGCTGTGGGTGGATTAATTTTTTTTAGTACCTGGATGCAAACCCCCAGTTATGCCACCGCCTTTACCGACTTACAGGCGGAAGATGGAGCAGCCATTATTGAATATCTTAAGGAAAACAATATCCCTTACGAAGTTACCAATAACGGTCAAACCATCCGAGTGCCAACCAGCCAAGTCCATGAAACTCGTCTAGCCTTGGCTGGGCAGGGGTTACCCGATAAGGGTACGGTTGGGTTTGAGTTATTCGATACAGCTAACTTGGGCATGACCGATTTTACGCAGCAGGTCAACTACCAACGCGCTTTGGAAGGTGAATTGGCGCGAACGATTGGCAGTTTGGAGGCAGTACGGTCAGCACGAGTACATATAGTTATTCCCCAACCTACCCTTTTCAGTGATGAAGAAAAACAAACTACTGCCTCCATTGTCATTGATATGGAGCCGGGACAGCAACTAAATCGGGAACAAGTGTTGGCCATTAGTCATCTTGTCTCAAGCGCAGTAGAGGGCCTTACCCCTGAAAACCTGACCCTGGTAGATATGGAGGGTAATATGCTGGTCAATGGTTCCAGTTCAGTTGACACAGCTCCACTGGCTTTGACCGCTAGTCAGCTTGAAACTCAACACGATTTTGAAAGAAGTCTTGAACAGCGGATTGAAGCTATGCTGAAGAATGTCCTGGGACCAAATAAAGCTACCGTAGGTGTTACAGCAGTAATGAACTGGGATCAGGTGGAAACGGAAAGTGAAACCTATCAGCCCGGTGAAGGGGGACAGGGTGTCATCCGAAGTTCCCGATATATCACCGAAACTCAAGCAGGTAGTGAAGATGGAGCTAGTGGTGTTCCGGGAACAGCCACTAACCTTACTGATGCTGCTTCAACTTATCAAACAGCCATCTCCGGTACTAACGGAAGCGGCTATATCCGTACCGATTTGACCACTAATTATGAAATCTCTCGGTCTGTTTCCCACATTGTTCCGGCTACAGGTCAGATCGAACGTTTATCGGTATCAGTTATGGTAGATAACATTACTGATACTGTGACCCTCAATGCCATTCAGCAGGCAACTATTGCCGCCGCTGGCATTGACCAGGCCCGAGGCGATGTATTAACCGTGAGTAGCGTACCTTTTGACCGCACGTTTGATACTGAACAGCAACTCACCCTGGAAACAGCAGAACAGCGCGAATTTTATCTTAAACTGGCCCAGTGGGGTGCAATTGCTATTGCCTTGTTGGCACTATTCTTTGTGGTAAGAAGTACGCAGCGTACTCTGCGTCCACAGCCTATCCCTATTGTACCTAGAGAGTTACCTGCTCCGACTATCCCAACTGTCCCCCTTGATGCACGAACGGCTTTACTGGAAGAAGTTAGCAAGGCCAATGCTGACATCCCAGAAGATAGAATGCAAGGTCTAGATACAATTGGTCCACCTACTTTCGATGCGCAACAACAGGGAGCGGCTGAAAAAGCCCAAATGCTACGCCAACTGCAATTGATGGCCAAGAATCGCCCCGAAACTTTGGCTCAAATTATCGAATTCTGGATTGCTGAAGACGAGAATAAATGATGAAAGACTTAGAACTCTCTGGTCGGCAAAAAGCAGCAGCTCTACTTATTACTCTGGGTCCTGAGGCTGCAGCGCAAATTCTGAAACATTTTACTGACGAAGAAATTGAGCAGTTAACCCTTGAAATTTTCAACATGGGTTCAGTGCCAAGTGGGGTTAAGGAAGGCATTTTGCAAGAGTGTTATCATATGTCTTTTGTCAGCGAAGGGGTAGCGACCGGTGGCGTTGAATATGCCCGTGATTTACTCTCGCGAGCCTTAGGGACGCAAAAGGCAGTTGAGTTCATGGAACGGGTGCGTATTCGTACTCAGGGCGCTCCTTTCGACTTTCTGGCTGGAGCAGACCCGGCTCAACTGGCAAACTCATTAAAACATGAACATCCACAAACCATTGCTTTGATTGTATCCCATTTAAAGCCAGGCAAAGCTGCGGCCGTAATTTCCAGTCTTGATGAGCAGGCTCAAGGAGAAGTGGCTAATCGGGTTGCAGTGATGGACCGGGTTTCACCTGATGTGATTAAGACCGTAGAAGCCGGTATGAAAGGTAAATTATCCTCACTGCTTACCCAAGACTATGCTACCAGTGGCGGGGTTTCGTCAGTGGTCAATATTCTGCATCAAGTCGATCGCGCCACTGAAAAAGTTATTATGGATGCTCTGGACGAAAAACATCCCCAACTGGCCGAAGAAATCCGCCAGAAGATGTTTATCTTTGAAAATATCATTACTCTGGACGACCGCACCATTCAACGCATTTTGCGTGATGTGGATAGTAAAGATTTGATTCTGGCCCTCAAGGGCGCCAGCGAAGAAGTCAGACAACTGATCTTCCGTAATCTATCTAAACGAGCCGCCGAACTCCTTAAGGAGGATTTGGGGATGAGCGGGCCGGTGCGTTTACGCAACGTAGAAGATGCGCAACAACGTATTGTGAATGTTATCCGACAGCTAGAAGCCGCCGAACAAATTGTTATCTCGCGCGGCGGTGAAGACGAACTTGTATCCTGATAGTATGTCAAAAGTATTTAAGTCAATTGCCTTTGAATCTGAATATAGTGTAGTTCTAAGTTTGGAGGAGGCGACTGAAACGTCCCCTCTGGATTTTGATCAGGAGAATGTTGATCTTGACCTTGCAGGTGGTGATTCCATTCAAGACAAAGAGGAAATTACCCACCCAGAAGCTGCGGCTCTAATAAGCGAAGCTCAAAATCATGTCGAAATGATGCTTAATCAGGCGCAGGTGCAAGTATCTTGCTGGCAAGAGGAAGCAAGGGAAGCAGGGTGGCAGACCGGTTATGAGGCCGGTCAGCAGGCAATTGAGGAGAAAATGAGTGAGTCTGTAACTACAATTCTACAACTGGCTCAATCAGCTACAGAGGCTTATGATCAATTCTTGCAGAAGAGTCAAGGGGAGTTAGGGCAGTTAGCCGTAGCCATTGCAAAAAAAATTATGGGCAAAGAATTAACCCTTAATCCCAAAGCTGTTACAGACATTGTAGCCCAGGCACTCCAGGCAGCCAGCATTCGTGGAGCCTGCTGCATTCGACTCAATCCAAAAGATTATGAAATCGTTGAGCCATATTGGAATGCCATCCCGTCATTACAGCCATCTGGAAAAACATGGGAACTGGTTCCCGACCCGAATATTCAACTGGGTGGATGTATTATCGAAGCTAACGGCGGCACAATTGATGCTCAAATCGGAACACAATTGGAGCAAATAGAGGCAGCCTTACAAGCCTGATATTTCAAAACTGCTCCCATTATTTTTAACGATTACCGATCCTTCTTATCCAGTATCGCCCGTACTTTCTGAGCTAAATCCATTACTGTAAAAGGCTTTTGAATAAACGCAATATCGGCATCTAATATACCTTGATGCACGATGGCTTTATCAGTATACCCAGATGTAAAAATAATTTTTATGTCAGGGCGCAAAATCTTGAATCGGTCGGCTAAATCTTTGCCATTCATTTGAGGCATTACCATATCGGTTAACAAAAGGTGAATTTCCCTCTCATACGCTTGACCCACCTGTAACGCTTCTTCACCGTTAGTTGCTGTCAAAACTTTATAACCTTGCCGACGCAGCAAACGATCCGCGAGATCACGCACTTTCGGTTCATCCTCTACAAGCAAAACTGTCTCTGTTCCTTGTGGCAAGTTATCAGCTAGACGAGCAGGCCGCTCTACTAAAGGGGGAGCGGCTACCTTGACACGCGGCAGATAAATTCTAAAAGCAGCCCCAAGTCCTGGTTCGCTATAAACCCCAATATGACCACCATTCTGTTTAACAATGCCAAAAACTGTAGCCAAACCTAAACCCGTACCTTTCCCTGGCTCTTTGGTGGTAAAAAAGGTTCAAAGATGTGCGCTTTAACCTCTTCAGTCATACCAATACCACTATCGCTCACAGTCAACAAAACATATTCGCCTGGCTGTGCATCAAGACGCTCGGCTACATAATTTTCGTCCAGGTCAATATTGGATGTTTCAATAGTTAATTGTCCTCCGTTGGGCATTGCATCGAGAGCATTAACAACCAGGTTGACAATAACTTGTTCAATTTGGGTTGGGTCTACTTTAACTGCCTCCAAATCAGGCGCCAAATTGGTCTTTAAATCAATGTCCTCGCCAATGAGTCGAGTCAACATTTTATTAAGATTAGCTACCACTGTATTAAGACTTAAGACCTTTGGGATAATGACCTGCTGACGACTAAAAGCCAACAGTTGCCTAATTAGCTCAGTTGCTCTGCCACTTGAGTCCAGAATAATCTCTACAAATTCCTGGCTGGGGTGATCAGGGGGGAGTTGGGCTTGCGTCATTTCGGCAAACCCGCTGATAGCTGTCAATAAATTATTAAAGTCGTGAGCAACGCCTCCGGCCAGTCGGCCGACCGCTTCCATTTTTTGGGCCTGACGGTATTGCTCTTCCATCTTCAATTCTTGAGTGATATCACGTCCTGCCGCTACATAATTTACAATAACTCCTGTTTTGTCGCGCACTGGACTAATTGTTGTATCACTCGTGTATAGAGAACCATCTTTCTTTTTATTTACAATCCGGCCTTGCCAAACCTGTCCAGCCTGGATAGTTGCCCATAATTCCTTATAAAAATTGGCATTCTGGTGATTGCTTTTGAGCAAACGCGGAGTCTTCTGGATAATTTCGTCCCGATTATAACCGGTAATACGTTCAAAGGCCGGATTGACATAACAAATAATCCCCTCTGTATCGGTTATAATAATACTCTCGGCTGTCTGTTCAATAGCGGCACTTAACTGACGGCGTTCCTGATCAGAACGCTTACGCTCGTTAATCTCTTCATTCAGCTCCTGAGCGTAGACCATAGCCTGCTTATAAGCTAATTCGGCCTCTCTCAAACTCCATTGCAACGCCTCCTCAACCCTCTGGCGTTCACTAATTTCTTGACGCGCCTGATCGAACAGCCGGGCATTCTCCAATGCAATAGCTGCAATATTGGCTAATGGTTGCAAGCTGATAATGTTATCCGCCGAAAAAGCGCCAGGAGTATCCGCATCCAAACGAAGTAAACCCAGCACTTGATTTCCCAAGCATATGGGCAACATCAGATTTGATCGAACCCACCTTGTTTCATCTTGAACCGTCCACAATGGCTCCTGATGAGTATCCAAGATGAGCATAGGTTGCCGGGTCTGTATTACTTGTGAGTCCAGGGGAAAATCTGCCAACGACTGTATCAGTTTAGACATCAACGCATCGCTACCAAATGCTTGATAACCGTGCCAAGCTGCACTGCGAAGTTTGTCATCTTCTACCAGAACAATATGACCTGTTTGGTAGGGGGCCAGACGGTGCGCTTGCCGCAAAATCTCCTTTAAAACGACAGCCAAGCTGCTTTGTGAAGTCAGGGCCTGAGTTACTTCAACCAGAGTTTCTACTGATAATCGTGGCTCTGAGTCAGCTACTGGAAAACCTGACCACTTTGCCACTGAGGGCAGTGCCACTGTATTAGTCAATGAAGCAGATAGTTGTACCGATTTCTGTTTGGTATCCAAATTATCAGTCATACGAAGACACTCCCAGCACTTTATCTTGGTACAGTATTATACATCTTTACCTTTTCTTTACCTAGTCTTGATGGTTCTTTTACTGACAGGCTTACTTCAATAGAGTACCATTAATTTACACTATTGTCTGTATGACTTGTTACTCATTTAATCAACTCCTGCGATAAGGAAATACATATATGACGCAAATTGCTGTTCTGTCCGATATTCATGGGAACAGTGTGGCCTTGGAAGCTGTTCTGACCGATCTGGAGAACCACGGCAGAGTGGAGGCTATGATTATCTTAGGCGACTTAGTCGTTTTTGGTCCAGATCCCGTTGGGGTCCTCGCCCTACTTCAAAAGCAAGACCACATTTTTCACATAAGAGGCAATACCGATCGTTATTTAATTGAAAAACAATATCCCGGTCATCCAGATGGTCAGGACTGGCAATCTCAGGTTTTAGCCAGTTTTCCCTGGACAGCAGAACAATTAGGCCCAGCCGAATTACAGTTTTTAACCCAACTCCCTACTCAACAACTTCTGAGTTTGAGCCAGGACCACACTGTTCTTGCCGTTCACGGCTCATCTCGTAGTGATGAGGATAACATCCGTCCTAACACATCCGATACAGAACTAGCCACTATGCTCAATCTTACTCCTTCTACATCAATAACTGAAAGAGATTATCAGTTGCTGCTCTGTGCTCACACCCACATCCCCGTTGATCGTATGCTTTACGGGCGACGTATTGTAAATACTGGCAGTGTCGGCCTGCCCTTTGATGGCAAGCAAAGCGCCAGTTATATCCTCATCCACTTGCAACCACAGGGCAATCTCGATATCGAATTTAGACGGGTAGCTTACGACGTCGAAAAAACAATTAAGCAGTTATGGGATGTTGACCATCCGACAGCCAATATCTCAACAATTAATCTTCGCACAGCCCGGCCCCTTAGTCAGGATTTGATCTACACCGACAACATGCGCAAAGGGCAGAGGCCAAGAATTCCTACAAACATCTCTTATCATCAGGTCGAAGCTTACTAATTGTGGTTACTTCTGTCAATTGGGAACTTTATCATCAAAAATTAGCCAGGGTAAATTCGATTGTTAAGCGAGGCCGGGTAACTCAGGTTATTGGCTTAACTATCGAAGCCCAGGGATTAAATGCCCAAGTCAGCGAATTATGTCATATTACCTCCGCTGAAGGTCAAGCCAGCATTCCGGCTGAGGTTATGGGCTTTCGCGACGAACGAACCCTGCTCATGCCGCTGGGCGAAATGCACGGTATTGGCCCCGGCAGCACTGTACGCGCCACCGGCTCTCTCTTGAAAGTACCCGTCGGCGAAGGTTTGCTTGGTCGAGTTCTAGATGGCCTGGGTAACCCTATTGACAGCAAAGGCCCTATTGCCAGCTCGACTGCCTATCCAGTAGCCGGATCTGTCCCGCATCCACTGGGACGCATCCCCATTAGTCAACCACTCGAAACTGGCGTGCGAGCAATTGATGGCTTTTTGACGGTAGGGAAAGGCCAGCGAATCGGCATTTTTGCCGGTAGTGGCGTGGGCAAAAGTACCACTATGGGCATGATTGCCCGCCACGCCCGTGCCAATGTCAGCGTTATTGCTCTTATCGGCGAGCGAGGCCGCGAAGTACAAGAATTTATCCAGCGCGACCTGGGACCAGACGGGTTGGCTCGTTCTGTAGTAGTCGTTTCCACCAGCGACCAACCTGCCTTACTCCGCTTGAAGGGAGCCTGGTCAGCCACGGCTATTGCCGAATATTTCCGCGATCAGGGCCAGGATGTCACCTTTATGATGGACTCAGTGACTCGTTTTGCTATGGCCCAGCGCGAAATTGGTCTGGCAATTGGCGAACCCCCGGCGATGAAAGGCTACACCCCTTCGGTGTTTGCCCTGTTACCCAAACTTATGGAACGGACCGGAGCTGGCGAGCGCGGCACCATCACCGGCTTCTACACGGTGCTGGTTGAAGGCGACGACCTAACCGAACCTATTACCGATGCCGTGCGCTCCATTCTCGACGGTCATATTGTATTGTCACGAGACCTGGCCACCCAAAACCACTATCCGGCTATTGATGTCCTGGATAGCGTCAGCCGGGTTATGCCTGCCATTACCGACAAACCCCACCGAGTGGCAGCCAGCCAACTCCGTGACCTCTTAGCCACCTATCACAAGGCCAGTGACCTGATCAATATCGGCGCTTATGCTCATGGTTCTAACCCCGCTATTGACCGGGCCATTGCTCTGATGCCTTCCATTCTTGACTTTCTGCGACAAGGCGCACATGACCCCACTCCATATGATGAAACATTGCACCGGCTCCACACCATTGCAAATACTTAAAAAGGACGTAACTGATGCGTGATACCAACACATTTCGGCTCCAATCTATTCTTGACCTCAAGACAAACGTGGTAGATAACCTCGAAACCGAATTTGCCCACCTACGCCAGGCTCACCAGCGCGAAGAAACCAAATTAGAGGCGCTTCATAACAGTCGTACCCAAGAAATCGAAGCCCTGCACCGACAGCAGCAAAACGGTCCACTCGATTGTGACGCTATCCAGGTACACCAGCAATATCTGCAAGCCCTGGCTGATCAGGCGGTCAGGCAAGCAGTCCGTGTCAGAGAGGCTGCCCGTCAGGCCGATGCCAAACGCGAAGAACTGGTCAAAACGATGCAGGATCAAAAGACCTTAGAAAAACTACGTGAACGTCACGATACTAAACAATATCAAATTCTACTCCGGCGCGAAGCCGGTATTATTGATGATCTTGTCACCACCCGCTACGCCCGTGAAAGGTAAAAAACAATGCTTGAACCCATTTTTGCTCAACTTCAACAACAAATTCTCCAATCTGTCCTGAAAAATCTGCAAGGTCTTCTAAGCGGCGGTTTTAGTGGATCGGCCGGTAGCCGACTGCAAGCTCACGCTTCCGAGTTTGACGACATCCTGACCGCCGCGGCTCAACGACATGGAGTGGACCCTGCCCTCCTCAAAGCTGTAGCCCATGCCGAGTCTGGCTTTTCGCCTCAGGCCGTCTCTCATGCCGGAGCTAAAGGCATTATGCAACTCATGGATGCCACCGCACGCCAGCTTGGGGTGCAAGACTCTTTCGACCCAGCCCAAAATATCGAAGGCGGTGCCCGTTTTTGCGCCAACTTCTCGACCGGTACGACGACAACGAGATGCTCGCCATCGCCGCCTACAACGCTGGCCCCGGTGCAGTGGATAAGTGGGGTGGTCTGCCTCCTTACAGCGAAACCCAGGCTTACCTGCCTCGTGTGCTGGATTTACGCAACCAGTATCGTGGGTGGTCGGCATAAATCCCAGGTTTGACCATCTAATCTTACAACTACAACGATAGGATTTCTTGATGACTGAACCCATCTCCAATAACACTACTCTCCATGCCCTATCCTTTGCCCTTGATGGCCTTTCGATGCGTCAGAAAGCGACAGCGCACAACATTGCTAATGTTGACACCCCCGGTTACAAAGCTCACCACGTCAGCTTTGAGACCCAGTTACAGCAAGCGCTCCACGGTGATGAATCAACAACCTTTTCTCTCAACATAACCGACGCTGGTCATATTGATCCATCGGGTGCAGCTTCCAAATCCGCTGCTATCGCCATTGACCACGAAAACAATCAACTCCGTAACGATGGCAATAATGTGGATATTGATCTAGAAATGACAAATCTGGCCGAAACTGCCATTCGCTATCAAACCTTGACCCAACTAGCAGGGATGAAGCTATCTCTGCTCAAATCTATTATTCGCGAGGGTCGCTAGTTTACCAAAATTTTACGCAGGCTTGACCTATCTTTTACTGCAAATCTCCCTTACTCATGTTAGAGTAATAACTAACCTGAAGGAATAAGTTTACCCATGAAAAAGTTTCCCCAGGTCCAAAATTATCAAATCCCTTAAAGAAAGGAGGTGAAAAGAAATGAATATTAACGCACTTTTCGGAACATCTAACCAACCCGTCGTCCTGGATGGGCAGACAACACCTATCTCCCCAGAGAATGGCGATAGCATCTTTAATCAGATGCTCAAAGGGCTAACTTTGGGAGAACCAGGCGATCTTGCTTCAATTTTACCTGGAATTCCCAATAAAACAGCCTTTTCGCTTGCTCTACTAAAGATCCTTGGTCAACAACCTACTGAGGCTGGTTTGATGCCGGACCTCCTAGAGGAAGCATCAACTATAGCTGCGGGTCTACCCGAGTCAGCCGTTACCCTGACTGACATCATGGCTGCCTTACAACCTATCGTTAATGAAGATGGCGAAGGAACGTTGCCTTCCCTCTTCCTCACCGATGAAGAAACCAGCGACGAGCCAGTCAGCAAAGAGATTGATTTGACCGGTTTAGCTCTGCTATCCGGCACGGCGATAATTCAACCTCCAGTTTTGCCCCAGACAGCGCCCGTTGCTATGCCTTCTGTAGAAACGATAACTGACACAACTGAGACTCTAATAAGCGAGAATCCTGTTATCACTATTGCAGGCAAGGTCGAAGGCGAGAAAATGAAATCAGTTGTTCCGGCCCATCAATCTGAGGCAACAACTACTCTAACTGGGGCAGCATCAGCTAATTCAACACCAACTCCTCAGACCTCTTTTGCCCAAACGCTTGCCGGTCAAGCTTCAACTGTTTTCGAGGAATCTGAAGTTAAAAATCCAGCTTCGGTGGTTATCAAGGCCAGCGCCGAACCGACATCTCAGCCTCAAGCCAAAGTGACGCCAGAGGCACCGAGTCCAATTCTGCAACCTGAAGTCTTTAACATGCCTCAGTCACCCATTACCGTTGAGGTCTTATCATCCGAAGCGCCGGCACAACTGCCCGAGATCCCAGCCCTCCATCAGTTAGTTGAAAAAATCAGTTTAATGAAGCAAGATGGTGGCACAGAGGTACGGCTACATTTGCAACCTGAGTCCCTTGGCCAGGTTTTGATCCAGCTACACTTTGCGGATGGCGATGTATCAGTACGGATGTTGGCTGAGACACCAGGCACAGCGCCTGATCCAGGATCATTTGCCCCAACTTAAAGCCACCTTGACAGCTCAAGGTTTGCAGTTGAACAATATGGCTGTAGCTGTTGGCAGTGATGCCTCAACTTTTGACCGGAATAACCGCCAACCCAGTTATCGGTCCCCAATGGTGTTCCAGCAAACCAATGACTCAACCAATGAAATTTCTCAATCAGTTACAGCTCGGCCACTTTCCCAATCATGGGGCGGCCTGAGCACAGTAGATTATCAAGTTTAAGGAGGTTTTATGTCTGTTACTCCGGTTTCGTCGTCCACTTCAGCAACGACGACCGAAAAGCCAGCTACAAGCAAAAATCAAACCGGAATGGAAGGTTTGGGGCAGGATGCCTTTATGACGCTGTTGCTGGAACAAATGAAAAATCAAGACCCGCTTAAACCCCTGGAAGATAAGGATTTTATCGCCCAATTAGCCCAATTCAACTCGCTCAGCCAACTCACCCAATTGAATAAAACTATGAGCGAATTGATGTCCACTCAAACGCTGGCCCAAGGCAGTTCTTTGATTGGAAAAACAGTAAGCGGGTTATCCAGCGATGGAGATACAATAACAGGTTTAGTTTCTGGGTTACGGCTGGTAGGCGGAAAAGTCACCTTAGACGTGGACGGACGTGATATGTCTATGGATATGGTGAACTCAGTTCAGAGTTAATCAAGGAGACAATAGCAATGGTGGACAAAATCAATCCGACATCGCTATCGGTACAGAGTCTTACTAGCAACTTTAAACCGGGTGCGCTGCCTGTTTCATCTACGGATCAAACAGGGGTCGCCTCGACAAGTTTTGAAGATGCTTTACAGGCTCAGTTGGGTCGCCCATCTACTGTTCGTCTTTCGGCCCATGCGCAGCGCCGCCTCAGCAATCACAACATTACTTTTGGTGGTGAGGAAGCAGTCCGGTTAGAACAAGCCGTCGAAAAGGCAGCCAGCAAAGGCTCCCGTGAGTCTCTAATCTTGATGGATGATCTGGCTTTGGTTGTAAATATCCAAAATCGAGTCGTGGTCACTGCCGTTGACGCCGACCGAAGGAAGGAAAATGTCTTCACCAATATTGATAGTGTTGTACTGATGTAAAAAGTAACCGATGACAAGCTGTAATCAAAAATTCAAAATTCTAATTTCCAACTTCTAACTTCAATCTTCTCCCAGCTGGACCTCCTTGAGGAGGCTGGGGACATTACAAGGAGAACCCCAAATTATGATGCGCTCAATGTCTCTCGCTATATCGGCTCTGCGAAATCACCAGGTTTTTATGGATGTGATTTCCAGCAATATTTCAAACGTCAATACCACCGGCTTTAAAGGTAGTCGGGTATCGTTTCAAGAACTGCTCAACCAAACACTACGCGGCAGTAGTGCGCCGCGCGGTGGGACTGGTGGCCTTAATCCCATTCAAATTGGATTAGGCATGGCTTTGGGTGGTGTTGATACGCTCTTTACTCAGGGGAGCTTGCAAGATACTGGCAAGTCAACCGACCTGGCTATCCAGGGTGACGGTTTCTTTACTCTCGACAGCGGCGATGGCTACCTATACGCTCGTGACGGCAACCTTGATCTCGGGTTGGATGGCTCGCTGGTCAACCTGTCCACCGGAATGAAAGTAATGGGATGGGCGGCTGATGCCTCTGGTAACATTGATACAGCTTTACCCCTCAGTGACATTCAAATTCCCTTTGGCCAAAGTATGGCCCGCGCCACCGGCCAGATGAATTTGCAAGGCAATCTTGATGCTGAAGCCGCAGCCGGTACTACCGTCACTGCGACGACCAATATTTATGACTCGTTGGGCGTCTCACACGATGTTACTTTGACCTTTACCAAATCAGCCACTGCCAACCAGTGGACCTGGAACGCCAGCTCAACCGACCCAACTATTGGGGGGATTACCGCTGCCGGTAACACGATCACTTTTGATCCCGACGGCAGTTATAGCACTACTAACCCGGCCGCATCTCTCGCAATCACTTTTACAAATGGCGCAACCAGTCCCAGTACTACCAACTTCGACTATTCTAATTTTACCCAATTGATGGGCTTGAGCAACGTCAACTCATCAAGCCAGGATGGTTTGCCACCCGGTTCATTGAACACTTTCACTGTCAGCAGCACCGGCGAAGTTAGCGGTGTCTTCTCTAACGGCCTGACTCGACGGCTGGGCCAGATTTCAATAGCTAAATTTCTTAACCCCGGTGGTTTGTTAAAGATGGGTCAGAGCCTTTTCGCACCCTCGGCCAACTCCGGCACGGCTCAAATTGGTTTGCCTGGTCAGGATGGGCGTGGGCAGGTTTCCGCAGGTTATCTGGAAATGTCAAACGTGGAACTGGCTCAACAATTTACCAGTATGATTGTGGCTCAACGCGGTTTCCAGGCTAACAGCCGGGTTATCACCGCTTCTGATGAAATGCTACAAGACCTGGTGAACTTAAAACGTTAATAGCTTAACTAGCCTTTAATCGTAAGCGGTCAGAATTCCAGCTTCAAAAAGGCTGATCCTGACCGCTTTATTTTTTAAGAAGTTAAATCATGGACCTGGCTACACCCAGTCTAAGCCCTGTTACACCAATTAATGGTAAGGGTATAACCTTAAATGTCGAACCCTCAATAGCCGACAGTTTTACTGAGGGCCAGATCATTAAAGCTTCTGTGCAACAGGTGATAAATTCAGTTGTTTGGCTAAAGACTGATGGGCATCTTCTTCAAGCCCGTACTGAAGTTCCGTTACAACCAGGCCAGCAAGTTTTGCTAAAAGTGGCCGGGGCCAATTCTGAACGGGTTAGCCTGCAACTGCAACCCCAAACCTCTTCTTCGCTTCCGCTCCAAATAGCCGAGGGTAAAGGTGGAATTGAAACACTTTTAACCTCGTGGGGTATAGAAGCCGATCCAACCAATCTAAACATCGCCCAAGCCTTACTAACCCAAGCTCGTTCTGTCCATCCAGATGATATTGAGGCTATTCGCACCTTATGGCGAACACTTCCCTCGGCTATTCAAACTATGCCTACCGGCAGCAGCGCACAAGGAAAACAACTTGAAGCTCTGACTTTTTTGCATGTCCATCAACTCCCGGTAAATGAGGAATCGGTAGCATTGGCCCGGCATTGGCTTGATGGTCTACCTGCCCTTACTGAGCGAATGACGAACCTGCAAGGTACCCTTGATGATGCTCTTGGGCAACTTAACCGTTTTCAACCCGACCAGCCAGCGCTTGAGCAGTTACGTAATTCCTTGCTCTCTGCTCGCAACCAGCTTGCCAATTTACCAATTACACTGACTAAACCCACGGCTGAAATGGCAACGGACCTGACTAAGCTAACCATCCAATTGGGTACACCTCCAGAAGCCGAACTCCTGACCTCAATAAGTAATAGCCAACAGACAATAAACAATCTGCCGGAAATTGTTGACTCAAAACAGAATTTTGATTTTCCTATCCCATCTACAATCCATAATTTACTGTCTTTGGAAGAAGAGGGCGGCAAAGGTGGAGAACTGGCTCGTCTCACCCATGTCATCCGTGAGGCATTGTCACAAACCAATCTTGACGACCGGGCTACTCAAACCTTGCATCGTTTGACTGATCAGTTGGAACAGTTCTCAAAGGACCTGGGGGCAACCCAACTTTCAAACCTGACGCGCAACCCCGATCCAACGACCACTCCATATTATTTTTTCCCGATTCCGCTAACCACGCCTGATGGTACCCACACCGCCCAGCTCAAAGTGTACCGGCAACCAGGGAAACGGGAAGTAGACCCACAGAACTTGCGCTTGGCTTTGTTGCTTGACCTACCCTCTTTAGGTGAAATAGCCATTGATCTGACAATCTTTAAACATCATCTGAATGGCAAATTTCTGAGCGGGCAGCCACAGACAAGGCAGTTAGTGGACACATCGTTAGGCGAACTACGTGACAGCTTGAATAAGCTGGGCTATCACGTTGATGGACTGACCAGCACCTTACTTACACCTGAAACGCAAAAACCTCAACAAACTCCCTCATTGAGCAACGGAATAGACGTGAGTGCCTGAAGATGTCAACCCGATCATACCGACCCAACCCTTCTCGCCCGAAGCCTCAGAGTGATGGACGACCCCGTGCTGTAGCCTTAAGTTATGAGGTCGCATCCATGCCGGCCCCCACCGTGAGTGCAACGGGACAAGGCGAAATTGCTGAACGTATTATCGCCCTGGCGAAAGAACATAACATTCCTATTCGGCATGACCCTGACTTAGTCACAATCCTGGCACAACTCGATGTTGGACAGATGATTCCGCCGGAACTTTACGCTTTAGTAGCTGAGGTCCTGGCTTTTGTTTACAAGTTAAAGATGAAATGATGCGAAGACTACTCAATTTGACCTTTATTATCACTACCGTTTTGGTTGTACTGGCTGCTCAACCACCAATTATGCTGGCTCAAGCTCCTATAGGAACAACGGGGCAAGATGGCCCACTGCCTTTATCGGCATATCCGCGACCCAAAAATGACAATGGTATGGGCATCCACTGGAGTAGTACGCCTTACGGCGAAGAACCGGAAACAACTGATTACTTTGTGGCTGAAATCAAAGCTATGGGCATTAAATGGGTCAAATTCCTGAATGACCAAACCGAAGGTCGCCACCACGATTACCTAGTGCAGCAGTTGGTTACAAATGATATTATGCCTATCGCCCGTATTTACATCGGCTGCAATGACCCATTAGATTTAGGCTCGTTGGGCCGGATGGTTGACCATTATGTACCTATGGGCCTTTACTATTATGAATTATACAACGAGCCGGACATCCGGGGACGAGACGGTGGCTGGTGTGATGATCCTGACCCCGACCCGGAACACCTGGCCCGCGTTTGGGCTCCCGCTGCCCGTGAAATCCAGGCCCGCGGTGGTTATTCCTCACTTCCTTCGATATTTCCGATGGGCAAGAATGTACAGGGTTGGGAAAACAGCTTTTTTCAGCGTTTTTTGCAAGCCATCAAAAATAACGGCGACGCACCTGTTCTGTATCGTAGTTGGGGGGCAGTACACAACTATTTTATCAACCATCCCCCAAACTATCCGCTGGATGAGGTCAATCTGACCGGTCGCCTCCTCACCGCCGAGGAAATCACCCGCTACCATCTGACCGAAGGACATGTTCAGGCGATCAATCAGGCTCGAATGAAACAGCATGAACCAGGCGGCTATCATGTGGGAGACGATCCTACCCTCGACGTGACCGGCTTTTTACAATTTATTGGTTATCACAACCAGTTTGTCGAATTGTTTGGCTTTGAAATTCCTCTCATCAGCACCGAGGGTGGGGCTACGGTTGGCTCTTGTGAAGACCCGCGTTATCCGTGTGTGGATGAGAAAATTCAAATGGAGTGGACGCTGGCGTCTTATGAGTACATGCTCGACGAGGCACCCGAATATTACTTTGCCAACTGCACCTGGCTGATTGCGCTGAAAGCCTTGGATTTCGGAGGCGGCACAGTTTGGGAAAGCAACGCCTGGTATCACGATCGCAAAGGTAATCATTTACCGGTGGTCAATGCACTGAAAAATTACCCCCGTAAAGGACAAGTGCGATGGGATCAGGGTGAAGGCCCCCATATTCAACCTGCGGCTGATCGCCCGGCCTTTTCTTCTCTCACGCCCAATTCCGAAACTATCTCAACTCTGTCAGCCCTGGGTGGACTGGCCCAGTATCCGCGCCCACAGGGTGACAATGGACGCGGTGTTCATTACGCTCCGACAATTATGGGTCAACCCACCGGAATGGTTGACTTCTTTGTGAACGAGTTGTTGGCGATGAATATCAAATGGGTCAAGATTATGCAGGGCGACATCCCCAAGATCGAACACCCTTACCTGGTCGAGCAATTGGTAGCTCACGACATCGAGCCAATCCTGCGCGTTTATAGACCCTACAACGAACCGTATGAACATCTTGGAACCATCGTAGGTGGTGGAGTTCCCCTGGGCATTCATTATTATGAACTTTACAACGAACCGAACATTGGCGGATTTCCAGGGGGATGGCACGATGGGGAAGCGATTAGCGTCGAACGGATGCTGGAACTTTGGCTGCCGGCCGCCGAGGCGATTCAAAATGCGGGTGGGTATCCGGGTCTGCCTTCCCTCGCCGCAGGCGGTGATTATGATGATATGGTATTTTTGCGAACCTTTTTAAGTCAATTGGCTGCTCAAGGGCGGACTGATTTACTTCAGCGAGCCTGGATACCGCTGCATAACTATTTTTTCAACCATCCCTTCGACTATCCCACCGATCCGGTGAATCTACAAAACATACCCTTGAGCGCTGAAGAAATTGCTCATCGAGGACTGAGTATTGAGCAAGTTCAGAGCATCAACACCGCCCGCGCTAATGCCCGTATGCCCGGCGGCTATTACGTGGGTGACACCGTTCATCAAGACTCTAATGGTTTTTACAAGTTTGACGCCTATGCCAAAATTTTCCACGATCAGTTTGGGTTTTATATCCCCATTATTTCCACCGAAGGCGGCCCGCTGACCGGCGATCAACAGGATCCGCGCTATCCTGCCGTTACCGATGAGGATGTGACCAATTTAACCCTGCGTGGGTATCATACCATGCTCGACAGCGCCCCGGCCTACTATTTTGCCTTTACCCCCTGGCTCATGGCCAATGGGGCCGGCGGTCATTGGGATGCTGCCTGGGAAGGGGCAGCGTGGTACAAAATGGACGGCACAACTCTGCCCATTGTTGATGCTTTCAAAAATGACCCCCGGCGAGTCGAAGTGAGGGATTGGAGCTATCGTCCCCTCCTTGCCCCAGCCCCCGAAAACACCCAGCCAATGACAGGGGCGGATACTTCCCCAGAACCCCAGAATCCACAGCCCGAAACTCAAAATCCGGTCGCCCAGATTGTACCCCTTGCGGGTCCGGGTCCGGCTCAGGAAGTAACTCAGGCTGAATGGCAGACTGCAACCAGTCCATATCCTCGCCTGAGAGTTAACTTATTAAACAATAGCGGTCAGCAAGTGCGGGTGGCCTGGTCCGACGGCTGGGCCATGCTGGTCCCCGAACCGGGCGGATCGGCTTCAATGCCCCTGACCGAACCCGATGAAACTTACATTATTAGCGTCGCCGGGGGTAGTGGTCAGGCGGTGCAAGCTACAGGCGCAGAGGGTTATGATCTGCATGTGGGATTTCGCCAGGCTGCTGGCGCTCAGTAATTGTTGAGGAGAAATAGCGATATGCCTAGAAACTTAACAGATAAACTATTCAATGCCATTTTTATTGTTACTTTAATCAGCACTTCTGGCTGCACTTTGGTAGTCAATACCCAGAGGTCAGCAACGACTGAACCCGCGGAAGTCTCTCATGAAGCATCGGCTGAACACCCTGCCGCTGCTTTACCGGCTCTACCGCCTCTGCCGCCGGTTACGCCAACGCCTATTGCTACGGCGACGCCAACGCCAACTGATATTCCAACCGCGTCTCCAACTACAGTTACTGAGGAGCCGGAACCTAGTGCCACCGCGGCGACGAGCGAGGAGGCAACAGACACTCCTATTGGAAGTCGGAAATCGGAAGAGGCCGGCTATGGGCTATCGGCAACTGATGAAGCTATCGCTTCGACTCCTAAACCGACTTCAAGTTCACACACCTCGACTACGTCCATAACCTCAACCCCGTTGAGTACAGAGACAACTGTGGCCGTATCAACAGGTACTTCTCAGACCACAACGATTGTGCTCACCCCTCTGTCAACCCTGGTGGCTGGATTACCGACATCCACACCTCTTTTGACTGAGCCAGCAGCCCACACCTCGACCGAGGCCCACTCAACAGATTCAGCTCTGGCTCCAACTGCGCTGCCAGCTTTGATTTACCCCACCTCAACGGCTGCAGCACATCAAGAAGATGTATCTTTGATACCTGACTTGTTGCCCACCACAGCCGTGCCTTCACCTATCCCAGCTACGGTTGTATCAGTTCCACCGACACCGATCCCGACCCCTATCCCTGTTACGGTCATGCCAGTTCCACCGACGCCGGTCCCATCTCCTACCCTCCAACCGATGGTGGCTACACCCGAAGACCCAACGTTAATTGCAGCCTCTTCTATGCCAGCCGCCGCGCCTCAGGCAGCACCTTGCGGAGCGCCCACCATTGGCGAGATGACCTTATCTATCAACACCTATAATTATCAGGCAGCTCTTGTTCCCACTGCGGCGGATGACCCGGTTTATCCCTATCCTCGCCTGAATCACGACCAAGTCGGGTCGCCCGCACCGCAGAACTACCGCGCCGTTGTTCTGGAAAATTGTTATCTGCAACTGACTATTTTACCTGATCTCGGAGGGCGTATCTATCGCTGGATTGATAAGGCCAGTGGGCAAAACTTGTTTTATCAGAATCCGGTTATTAAACCCACCGGTTGGGGCAATCGGGGTTGGTGGCTGGCCACCGGCGGTCTTGAGTATGCCTTGCCGACTGACGAACACGGTCTAAGTGAGGCTTCGCCCTGGAGTTACACTCTGCACCAAGGCGATGGCATGGTGGGCGTCACCTTGACCGATGTGGAGGAGCACTCTGGCTTGATGTCGGAAGTGATGATTAGTCTCGATGCCGGTCATGCTTACTTTACCTTAGCTCCGCGAATTGCCAACACGACGAGTGCGCCGGTAGCCTATAAATTCTGGCTCAACGGTATGTTTAATTTGGGATCTCCGCAGCCCAAAACGGGCATTGAATTCGTACTGCCAGGTAAACAGGTGACGGTTCACTCCACAGGAGACGCGACTTTACCGGGCGCAAATCAATTGATGGACTGGCCCATTTTTGCCGGGCGAAACATGAGCGATTATGGGGCCTGGACAAATTATCTGGGAGTTTTTGCAGCGCCAGCGGCCCAGGATAGTTATATGGGAGCCTACAATCACGCCAACAATTTAGGCGTTGCGCGCATATTTCCCAACCTGGTCGCTCGAGGTGCCAAAATTTTTGGGCCCGCCGATCTCCCTCCGAACCTTTGGACCGACGATGGCAGTGGCTACTTTGAACTATGGGGAGGAGTCGCGCCTACCTTTGCCGATACAGCCACTCTCAACCCGGGTGAATGGATCACCTGGCAGGAGCGCTGGTATGCCATCGGCAATATGGGTGGCTTTGATTTGGCCAATGAAGAAGCAGCGCTGAAACTCAACCCCACCGACACGATGGTTGAGGTGGGAGCGGCCAGTACCTATTCCCTCAATGGTGATCTGGTGTTAGGGCAGAATGGTCAAGAAGTAGCGCGCTGGCCGGTTTCACTCCTACCCCAGCAACCTTTCCAGGATAACTTTATTTCGGCGCTGCCGCCTAAAACTGGAATTTGGACATTGTCTCTGGTTGACCCAACCGGGCGAGTTGTAGCCTCTATACCTAATGGGGCAGCCCCTATTCAAGGCCAGACACCCGCCGCTGGCGCTCAAACCGCGGCTCTACACCAACCGGGAGCGCCGACCCCCACACCCGGATCGGTCCCTGCTCCATCCGTTCCTCCCACCCCAATGATTATTACAGCTACACCTATTCCTACCCCAACACCGTCAGAACCCACTGCTACCCCAACAGCCACGACCACTCCGATTGCCACCGTACAAAGCGGGCAGGTTTTGTGGGACCCCAGACTGGATCAGTTAGGAGTCAAATTGACTCGCGCCCAGGTAGAGCCTGGCCAGAATGTTTATCGGCTGGTGTCTGCCCGCTACCAGGATGAGAATGAGTCCAAAGGACTGCATCACGTTTTTGTGGAGGTAGTGGACGAAAATGGGCGGAGAATCGTGGGGCAACCAGTCACTTTGGCATGGCACGATGGAAAATCTACCCTCATCACCGAAGATAAACCTGCTCCGGAATATGCGGCTAATGCCCCGCTCTATGGGGAAATTGCAGATGCTGCCTATGAAGTTTATGTAGACGGCGCTCCCAGTGATAAGGTGAGTGGGTTGGGCTTGCCGGGTAAGCATCACGTCAATTACTTGCTTACTTTCCAGCGCGCTCCCGCCACTACTGCTGAACCAACCCTGGTATCGCCCTATCCCGTTACACCAACCCCTGTACCTTCTATCACTCCTACGCCATCCAACAGCGGAGGATATGGCAATGGGGTATTATGGGATCCACGCCTCGATCCATTAGGGATCAAACTGACTCAAGCACAGACACAACCTGGGCAAACCGTTTTTCGGCTGGTGTCAGCCCGCTATCAGGATGAAAACGAATCCCAGGGATTGCATCACGTTTTCGTGGAAGTAGTGGATGAAAATGGTCAGCGAATTGTCGGTCAGACGGTTATTTTGGCTTGGGGAACCGATCAGGCCAAGTTGATCACCGAAAACAAACCTATCCCTGAATACGCTGCCAACGCCGGATTGTACGGCTATCTGCCTGATTCGCAGTATCGCGTTTATGTAGATGGCGCTCCCAGCGATGTGGTCGAAGGGCTGGGACTACCAGGCAAACATCACGTCAGTTATTGGCTTACCTTTCAAAGAAAGACCCAGTAAGTCTTCAAGTGGCATATCAATAAATCTGTCTCACAGGAAACTATACACTTTATTCTGGTATATTTTCCGGGGGAGAAAACAGTATGAAACTTAGAATCTCAACCAAAATTCTCCTAATCCTGTTGACAACCTCGCTTATTCCGCTGTCAATTGTCGGCTTTGTCGGCTATCGCAACAGCCAAAATATTACCCAGATTGCAGCCGGGGCCAATCAGGAAATTGCCCAGGTGGCAATGTCGGATAGCACCGATGCCCTCTCCCAAGAACTGAAAACCCGGCTAAACACCCTGGCTAAAAGCATGGCCGGAGACATCAACGAAACCCTGGTACGAGTGCAGGCCGATACCAGTGAATTGGCCGATTTTGCTACCTATCTTTACAACCATAAAGAATCTCTGGGTAAATATCCTTATCCCAGTATATACGGCAAGGTGTCAAATGGAGCCTTTGGCAGTGTGGAAAAAAATCAAAACTCCTGGCTGATGGCCTCAACCCTGGGGCTGAACAAAGAAGGCGAGCCGACCCCTGAGCTTATGGAAGAGATTTATTTGACCGAGTTTTTAGACATAAAGTTCAGAAGTATTGCTAAAACCAACCCTTATGCGGTGCAGTTGTATTTTAATACCGCCAGCCAACTATCGCGGGGGATGCCGTTTATTAATGGCGAGTATGTTTGGATCAACGGTACCGAGCAATTTCCGGCTGATATGGATTTATCCAGCTTCGGCTTTTATTACCTGGCCGACGAAACTCACAACCCCAACCGCACTCCTGTCTGGACAGAGTTGTATTGGGATCCGGCAGGGTTGGGCTGGATGGTTTCGAGCATAGCGCCGGTTTATCAAACCACACCGGGACAAAAAGATAAACTCAAAGGCGTCGCCGGCATTGATATTACTCTGGGCAAAATGATTGATGAAATTATCAATGTTCAGGTGGAAAAAACCGGTTTTGCTTTCTTGATGTCTGAAAGTGGTCAGGCTATTGCTTTCCCGGAACGTGCTGCTGATTTTTTAGGGTTTGAAGGCAGCTTGGAAGGAGATTTCGGCAACGATCAGGAATTATCTTTTTTTCTGACTGAGGCCAAGGATACTTCTTTTAAAACAATTATTCAAAAAATGCAGGCTGGTGAAGAGGGTCTGACTACCTATACCCCACCTTTCAAGAAACCAGATGGAAGAGGGGTTCAATATCTTTTCGCTTACCAACCCATCCCGCTAACCTATTGGAGCGTCGGAATTGTCGTCCCATTCGATGAAGTAATTGCTCCCGCTATCGCTACCAACGAAAAGATTACGGCCAATATGCAAACGGCCTCACAGACCCTCCAGGAGCGATCTCAATCGCTTATGAGTACCTTTTTTCTAATTACCGGAGGAATTGTAGTCAGTTTGCTACCTGTCTCAATTCTTTTTTCCAAAACCATTTCCAACCCAATCCAGTTGTTAAGCGATGGCTCACGCAGGATTGGCGCCGGCGATTTAGCGCATCGGATTACCCTTCAATCAGGGGATGAAATTGAAAATTTGGCTAAAGCGTTTAATCAAATGGCCGGGGATTTACAGGACAAAATTGGTGAAATTGAGGCTGCCAATACCGAACTCCGAAAATTGGACGAACTGAAGTCACAATTCATTTCCATTGCTTCCCATGAATTACGCACGCCTCTCATCGCTATTCAAGGTTATGTGGATTTGCTTCGCAACGGTAAAGGGCAAGGGTTGAATGAGGACCAAAAAAAGATGCTCGATACGGTTTCCAGAAATGCCACCCGCCTTGCCAGGATTGTTAGTGAGCTGCTGGATATATCAAGAATTGAAGAAAATAAACTTGTGCTCAGGGAAGAAATCATATCCATTGATGAAATTATTCGAGAAGTAATAGATGAAAATAGACCTTCGCTGGATAAACGAGGCCATAATGTAACGATAGAACTTCAACCGAACCTGCCAAAAGTTCTGGGAGATCGGGACAGACTGGCGCAAGTCATCATTAACCTGTTGGGCAATGCCATAAAATACACCCCGGATGGTGGACATATCCAAATAAAAGGAGAAACGGTAAATGATTATGTTCATCTCAGTGTTAGTGATAACGGTATCGGCATTAAAACAGAACATATTGGACAGCTCTTCAAACGCTTTTCAACCGTGGGAGATGTTACCAAACATAGAACCAGCAAAGAAGATTTTCTAGCTGGTGGAACGGGGTTGGGTCTATCCATTGTTGAAGGAATTATAAAAGCGCATGGGGGTCGAGTGTGGGTAGAAAGTGAGTACAGTCAGGGGTCCACTTTTCATATTAATCTACCTATTGCCACAGACAACGCATTAGCTGCTGCCACAGCGCAAGACTTTCAGGTTGGTGAACAAAAAGTCTTCAAGGTTACTCAATTTGAACGCGCCGAAAACAGGAACATTATCAAAAATATTGGGCGGCTCAAGATTTTGATAATTGACGACGAGGAAGATGCCCTTGAAGTCACCCAAAGTGTCTTGGCTGAGAGTTATGAGGTTATCGCCGCCCGGACCAGTGCTACCGGCTTAAAAGAAGCCCTCAGCCACACCCCTGATCTTATTTTAATTGACGCATGGATACCCGGTATCTCTGGCTATGATGTCTGCAAAACACTCAAGCGCAATGTTAAAACCAAAGAAATACCCATTATCTTTGTTACAGCCGCCGCCCAAAGTGTAGACGAAGAACGCGCCCAAATCGCCGGAGCAGATGGGTTTGTTAGCAAACCTTTCAAAAAAGACGATTTAATTAATCTAATCGAAAGCTTTAGAACAGAATGAAAGCTAAACCGAAAATATTGGTCATAGATGATGAAATAGACCTGCGCGAGTTTGTCAGCGAGACACTTGGCTCACAAGACTATCAACTCTTTACCGTAGCTTCGGGTGAAGACGCGCTTATTCTGCTTGAAAACCACAAAGATGTTGATGTGATTCTGCTCGACATCATGATGCCCGGCTTAGATGGCTTTGAGGTGCTTGAAATTCTACGAGCCAATCCCGAAACTCAGGCCATCAAGGTTATTATGCTTACGGCCATGAACCGTGTCGAAGACAAGGTCAAAGCATTTTCAGCCGGCGCTGTAGATTTTATTGTAAAACCCTTTGAAAAGGGTGAATTAATCGCCCGGCTTGAAACCCAACTCAAGCTCAAGCAAGCCGAGCAAAAAATCCGTGACGCCGAAACACAGTATCGCACTCTGGTGGAGCAACTTCCGGCCATTACCTATATTGTAGAGTTTGGCGAAATCAACAAAACCGTTTACATTAGCCCGCAAGTTAAGACTATCTTGGGCTTTTCTCCGGCCGAGTGGCTCGCTGACCCCAGTCTCTGGGTCAAACAAATTCATCCGGATGATCGTGAGCAAGTGTTGGATGAAGTCAGGGAACGAGACAATCAAGGCAGATCTCTCTGCATGGAATACCGCATGCTGGCTAGAGATGGTCAGGTTGTCTGGTTCCGCAACCAATCGGCCTTAATTGGAGTCGAAACAGGTCAGGCTCGCCGTTCACTTGGGGTCATGTATGATATTACTGTAAGAAGACAGGCTGAAGAAGCGTTACAGGAGAGCGAAGAACGTTACCGGGTATTGGCTGAGAATGTAAATGACCTGGTTATCAAAATGACTCCGCAAGGAGTTTATACCTATATTTCACCTGCCTCTCGTTTTGTTTTAGGTTATGAACCTGAAGAAATGATGGGGCGCTCCCTTTTTGATTTTGTGCACCCAGAGGATTTGGCCGATATTCAGGCCATGAATCCTCCATTGTTGGACCCGGCCAGCGCTTCCATCTATACCTTGCGCTTTCGGCGGCAGAATGATGAATACATCTGGCTTGAGTCGAGTGTGCGAGGCGTCTATCACTCCGAAACGAACACGGCAGAGTTAGTTACGATTGCCCGCGACGTGACCGAGCGCAAACGGTATGAAGTTGCTTTACAAATGGCGCATGACGAGCTTGAACGCCGCGTTGAAGAACGAACCGCGAAACTTCTGGAAGCAAATGACCAATTAAAACATGAGATTCGCGAGCGAAAGCAGGCCGAACGACGTTCTCGAGATTTATTTGAAGAAGCACCAGTGATGTATGTCATTACTCGTAATCGGCAAGATAATCCCATAATTGCGGACTGCAATGAACTATTCTTAACAGTCTTAGGTTATACACGTGAGGAAGTTTTGGGGCGACCCTTGGCCAATTTCTATACCCAAGAGTCACAATCAGCACTTCAGGAAGAGGGGTATCAACAAGCCTTAGCCGGTCATTTTGTTACCCAGGAGCGTGACTTATTGACTCGAGATGGGCGAATTGTGGAAACTTTACTTCGGGTCACCCCCGAAATCAGTTTGGATGGCTACGTTTTTGGTACAAGAGCCATGTATGTAGATATTTCCGAACGCAAGCGGATGGAAGCCGCCCTGGAACGGGAACGCGCTACTTTAGCCCGGCGGGTTGAAGAACGAACCGCCGAACTAAGTGCTGCTAATGCTGAATTAGCCAGAGCCTCGCGGCTTAAAGATGAATTTCTGGCAAGTATGAGCCATGAACTACGTACACCCCTAAATGCGGTTCTGGGTATATCAGAAGCACTTCAAGAACAAGTATACGGCACACTCAATGAAAAACAACTTCAGGCCTTGAGCAGTATCGAAGAAAGTGGACGTCATCTCCTGGCGCTCATTAACGACATTCTTGATTTGTCCAAAATCGAAGCTGGCAAAATGCAATTGGATATCAGTTTAGTCACCCTTGAAGATATTTGCCAGGCCAGTTTACGTTTTATTAAACAGACAGCCCTCAAAAAACGGATCAAGGTATCTTCAACCTTCGAGGCTAATGCTCCTGAAAAAGTTCCGGCCGATGGATTAAGGTTGAAACAGATATTGGTCAATTTATTGAGCAACGCCGTTAAGTTTACACCTGAAGGAGGCTCAATCGGCCTGGAGGTAGCGGGGGACGACGACCGCCAGGCCGTCCATTTGACCGTATGGGACACTGGAATTGGTATTTCTATCGAGAAAATGTCTCAGCTATTTAAGCCATTCGTACAATTAGATAGTAGTCTTTCCCGGCGATATGCCGGCACTGGATTGGGGCTAGCCCTTGTGCAACGTATGGCGGAACTACACGGTGGCAGCATCTCCCTGGAAAGTGATGGCATACCTGGGCACGGAAGCCGATTCACAGTATCCCTTCCATTAAAAGCCGAACTGGAAACCCAACCTGACAAACTAGCAGGGGTCGAATCTGATATTATCAGCTTATCTCTTATTCACCGTATTCTCTTAATTGAAGACTCCCCGGTAGTAGCTAATCAGTACGCTCGTTACTTGAAAGAGATGGGGATTGAGGTAGACGTGTGTTTACGGGGCGAAGGGGCGGTAGCTAAAACCCTGGAAGTTAAGCCAGATATAATTATTCTGGACATTCTGCTGCCCGATATACCCGGATGGGACGTTTTGGGCCAGTTAAAAAGGGAGCCAAGTACCCACCATATCCCGGTAGTAATTGCATCGGTACTGGATGAACACGCAACTGGAGCAGCTTTAGGTGCAACAGACTATCTGGTCAAACCGATTTCCCGCCAGCAACTACGGCAAGTCCTTAAACGAATTTCATTGGGTGAAATAACATGGAAGGACAAGACAGCAAACAAAGATGAGACTGATAGCAATGAAGCCTTAACTACCCCTGTGGTGGTTTCAAAGGAGACCACTCCGTTAATCCTGTTGGCCGAGGATAACGACGCCAATATTAATACGTTATCTGACTACTTATTGAACCGAGGATACCGCATTATTGTAGCCCGAAACGGCCGTGAGGCTGTTACACGTACCAAAGAAGAAAGACCCGACCTTGTTCTGATGGATATTCAAATGCCTGAGATGAATGGCTTAGAGGCAATTCGATTTCTGCGTGCTGAAAGTAACTCAGCTATTGGCAAAGTACCCATAATTGCGCTTACGGCACTGGCTATGCCCGGCGACCGTCAACGATGTTTGACAGCAGGGGCTAATGACTATATGAGTAAGCCAGTGAGCTTAAAAAATCTGGCAGAAGCAATTGAAACTCAATTAAAATAGCAAATTGTAGACAGTAGACGGTAGACGCCTTTTTATGACCTTTACCACTCTTTTTCTCCTGTCTAAAAAGAAAAGAGAGGTTTCGACATGCAACCATATCCTAACACAATTCTTATAGTTGATGATGAACCAGTGGGACGGACAACGCTGGAAGGATTACTGACAAATCAGGGTTATAACCTGATTTTTGCTGACAATGGTGAAGATGCATTAAAAAAAGCAACAGACTTTACGCCAGATTTGATCCTGACTGACGTTATGATGCCAGATATGGATGGTTTTGAAGTATGTCAACGGTTGCGGGCTGACCCCACTCTTGCTGAAGTACCAATTATCATGGTCACAGCGCTAGACGACCGAGACTCCCGTTTGCAGGGTATCGAGGCCGGCGCTGATGATTTCATCACCAAACCCTTCGATCGAGTTGAACTGCGTACACGAATCCGAACCGTTACTCGTCTCAATCGTTTCCGCCGTTTGATAACCGAACGAAATAAATTCGATTGGGTAATTGATCATGCCGAAGATGGATATTTAATTATCAAAGCCGGCGAAATACGATATGCTAATCAAAAAGCACGCCTATACCTCAATTTGCCGACGGACCCCCACCAGACAATTAATAAAACCTTCCAAGAATTAATCAAAGAACATTATCGGTCTGAACCACAAGCAGCCTGGGCTAAAAAAGCATGGTTGGAACAGTCTGACTTCCTTCAACCCTGTCCTCAATACTTAGTAAGGCCCGAAACTCCTACATCCAACGCCTTTTGGCTGCAAATAAACTCACTTCAAATTAATTCCCAAGACAATTCGAGTGGAGAGTGGGTTATTCGTCTGCGAGATGTAACGCGAGAAATGGATATACAGCGCAGCCGTTGGCAATTCCAGGCGATGGTCTCTCACAAACTGCGTACTCCTATGATTAGCATGTTGAGCGGTATGGAACTATTGGCAGCCCATGCTAAAGAATTCTCAATAGCCGAAATCACTCAACTGGCTGAACGAGCCGTTCAAAGTACACAACGGCTCCGCAGCGAGATAGATGACATTTTGCAACATACTCGTATCTCTGTCATTCCGCGGCCCGGGCTAAACGAGGAATTAAGATTAGCGCAGCTCCAGTCCCTTACCGTCGAAATTTGCCAGGATTTGAACCTAAATCATGTAACCTTCTGTATCGAACCGGATATGGAGGAAAGTAATGTTGTGACCATTTCTCAATCAGCCATCAGACTTGTCTTGAGGGAAATTCTAGAAAATGCTCAGAAATTTCATCCAACTGGAACACCTCAAGTCATAATCCATACTTCCAAATCGAGTGATAATCAAGCTATCAGTATTAAGGTAACTGATGATGGTTTAACTCTCTCACCGGAACAATTGGCTCAAGTATGGACACCCTATTACCAAGGTGAAAAATATTTTACAGGTGAAGTCGCAGGTATGGGATTGGGGCTTTCAATGGTAGCTTCAACTATTTTGAGTTTAGGTGGCTCGTACCAAATGTATAATCGAGAGCCTGGTCCAGGAGTTACCGTAGAATTAGTTTTGCCGTTAGAAACCACTAACAGAAAAGAGTAACCACCCTATGGAAAAACTCATTGACCATCATACCCCAACCTTAACCGAGGCGCAGAATTTCACCCCCCAAGTTCTAATCGTAGATGATGAACCCAGTGCACGCGCCACCCTAGAAGCGCTGCTTTATCCCGAAGGTTATAACCTGGCTTTTGCTGCCAATGGACAGGCCGCGCTGAATTTTATTGAAGAACTTGAGCCTGATGTTATCCTGCTTGACGTAATGATGCCTGATGCAGATGGTTTTACCATTTGCAACCATCTTAAAGCAGAAAAACGCTGGCAGCACATTCCTATTATCTTAGTAACAGCCCTTGACTCAAAAGAAGACTTGATTAGGGGCCTCGAAGCTGGTGCAGACGAATTTTTATCAAAGCCGGTTAACGGACTGGAATTGCGAGCACGAGTACGCTCAATGTTGCGAATCAAGAAACAATACGATAATTTAGAAGCCACAATGAATCTACGCGAAGACTTAGCCGGTATGATCGCTCATGATATGAGGAACTTACTCGGTCCTATTATTGGATTTAGTCAAATATTAGCGATAATGCCAGACCTTACTGAGACCGAAAGAATAGAATTTGCCGAAACAATCTACAGTCAAGCGAATCGCCTGAGTACATTCATTGACGATATGCTCCTGATAGCTAAAATGGAACAAAATCGCCTTATTTTGAATTACTCCCCGGTGAATCTGAATTTACTCATATCTGAAGTCGAAAACACTCATCGTTTTGTAGCCCAATCCAAAGATATTAACTTGGCTATAGATCTACCAGCCGAATCACATTCTGTTGCTCTTGATAAAAATCTATTTCAAAGACTGCTCGACAATCTGGTCTCGAACGCTCTCAAATTCTCACCGCCAGGGAGTACCGTCTCCCTACAATTAGAGTACCCTTATACATTTCAAGCCTTAGAAAGGACAACTTTAGCACGAATTAAAATAATAGATGAAGGTCCCGGAATTTCACCCGAGCATCGCGAACGAATATTTGATAAATTTGAAACAGTTGCCTTGAAAAAAAGTGGCGTACCCCAGGTAGGATTAGGGTTAGCTTTTGCAAAATGGTGACCGAAGCCCATAGGGGACGTATTTTTGTACAACCCAATCAACCAATTGGGTCTATTTTGTAGTGGAGCTATAACTATGTCAACTTTTTCACTGTTAACGTATAATTTAAAGTCTTTATTTCTAGCTATATTGCTCTTCATATTCTTTTCCCTCTTAGCGTGTAGCTCACCCACTGATAATCTTTCATTAGAGGCACAAATGCGCGAGTATTTCTATAGGCATCAGCCCACTACTGGTTCCCAATTTGTCGAGTGGGCTAGCAGTAACCTTACTGACTATTCTCCCCAGCAAGTCTACACAGCCCTTCATGATGAAGGTAAGTTTCAGGCTGAATTAGGGCATCCTAACGTTGTTGGTGTATTAAGTTTTGCTTCCCGCTCTTGGGCAGAGCAGTATGATCTTCAATATAACCCTGACAAATGGCTGCAACTGCAAAAAGAAGCTAAACTGAATCTAAACGAAAAATCAAAAGAAGTTCAGCTGTGGCCAAAGGAATGAACTGCTAACACATTTGGGCGCAAATACGCCGCTAAATCGGCTATGACAACCCCCGCTGCGGTTATCTTCAGCTATCGCCGCCTGACAGCCATTATACCCCTTTTCTGGCGTTTGGCCGTCCCGCTCAGCGCGTCGTTCCTGGTTTGGCTGGTTCAACTTTTGTCCTAGCCCCCACTTGACCCCACCCTATTCCCCGGATACAATAAAAAATTGTAAATTGTAAATAACCAATTATGAATTATTAATTGACTTTCATTCACAATTCACAATTCACTATTCACCATTCATAATTACTATGCCCAACAATTGGCCCGAAGAAGAAGGGGGCCTTGCCACCGAGCAGGAACAGCGGCAGAAGGTGGACAAGCCCCGTCTGTACAAAGTATTACTGCACAACGACAACTACACCACGATGGAATTTGTGGTGATGGTTTTAGTCGCCGTTTTTCATAAATCCGAAGCCGAAGCCGTGCGCATTATGCTGGATGTACACCACAACGGCCTCGGCATTGCGGGCGTGTACCAGCGCGACATCGCCGAAACCAAAGTTCAGCGGGTGTTGCAGTTGGCCCAGGAAGCCCAGTTTCCCTTAATGTGTACCATGGAGCCGGAATGAGCACACCGATTATCCCCGAAACATTACATGAGAGTTTGATCAAAGCAATGGCGGAGGCCCGCCAGCGCCGCCACGAATATATTACCCTGGAACACCTGCTGCTGGCCTTGACCCAGGAAGCCAGGGCCGCCGAAATTCTGGCCGCCTGCGGCGTGGATTTGAAGCGGCTGCGCCAGGAGTTGAACGCCTATCTGGACAAAAACCTGGAGCAACTGCCCGAAACGCTGCACCTGGAGCCTGAAGAAACCCTGGGCTTTCGGCGGGTGCTGTCGCGGGCGGTCTGGCATGCCCAATCGGCCGCGCAGCCGCAGCTTGAAAGCGGCGATGTGCTGGCCGCCCTGCTGGAAGAGCCGGACTCCCACGCCCGCTATCTGCTGGAACAGCAGGGCATCACCCGGCTCGACGTGCTGAACTACATCTCGCACGGCCTCAGCCGCGAAGACGCGGTCCCCACCGAGATGGTGGACGAAGACGAGGAAACCGGCGAGCGCGTCAAAGACCCCCTGGCCGCCTTCACCACCGACCTGGTGGAACTGGCCGCCAGCGGCAAGATAGACCCGCTGATTGGCCGCACCGCCGAACTGGAGCGAACCGTCCAGGTTTTGTGCCGCCGGCTCAAAAACAATCCGCTGCTGGTGGGCGATGCCGGGGTGGGCAAAACGGCCATGGTCTACGGCCTGGCCACCCGCATTTACGAAGGCCAGGTGCCCGACATGCTCAAAGAGGTCCACGTTTATGCCCTGGATATGGGCCTGCTGCTGGCCGGCACCAAGTTTCGCGGCCAGTTTGAGGAGCGGGTCAAAGGAGTCCTGCGGGCACTCCAGGACAAACCCCGCTCGATTCTATTTATTGACGAAATCCACACCGTCGTCGGCGCGGGGGCGACCAGCGGCGGTTCGGTGGATGCCTCCAGCCTGCTCAAGCCGGCCCTGGCCAATGGCGAACTGCGCTGCATCGGCTCGACCACCCACGAAGAGTACAAAGTGATGGAAAAAGACCGAGGGCTGGCCCGGCGCTTCCAAAAAATTGACATCACCGAGCCGTCGGTCGAGGAAACCGTCCAAATTCTGACCGGCCTCAAACCCCGCTTTGAGGAACATCACGAGCTTAGTTACACCGACGCCGCCATCCGCGCCGCCGCTGAGCTGGCCGCCAAGCACATCAACGACCGCTTTCTGCCCGACAAAGCCATTGACGTGCTCGACGAAGCCGGGGCACGCCAGCGCATCCAACCCGCCGAGACCAAAAAGGCTGTGCTGGGCCGCGAGGAAGTCGAAGCGGTGGTGGCGGCGATGGCCCGCGTCCCCGCCGAAAGCGTCTCCGGCGACGACCGCACCCGGCTGAAACACCTGGACAGCATGCTGCGCCAATATATTTTCGGCCAGACCGACGCCATTGAAGCCATCGTCGCGGCCATCCGCCTGTCGCGGGCCGGCCTGCGCCTGCCCGACAAACCGGTTGGCTCCTTCCTCTTTTTTGGGCCGACCGGCGTCGGCAAAACCGAACTGGCCCGCGTACTCAGCCGTTCGCTGGCAGTCGAACTGCTGCGCTACGATATGAGCGAATATTCCGAAAAGCACACCGTCAGCCGTTTGATTGGCGCACCGCCCGGCTACGTTGGTTTTGACCAGGGCGGCCTGCTGACCGATGCCGTCCGCCGCCACCCCTATTCGGTAGTGCTGCTTGATGAGATTGAAAAGGCCCATCCCGACCTGTTCAACATTTTACTCCAGGTGATGGACCACGCCACCCTGACCGACAACACCGGCCGCCGGGCCGATTTCCGCAACGTCATCCTGATTATGACCACCAACGCCGGGGCCAGGGAATTGACCGCCCAGCCGATGGGCTTTGCCCCGTCCACCGCCGGCGACCCGGCCAAAAAGCCGCTGGAACGCCTGTTCAGCCCGGAGTTCCGCAACCGGCTCGATGCGGTGGTCCGCTTTGACACCCTGGCCACGGAAACGATCAAACAAATTGTGGATAAGCAGATCAACGAGCTGCGGGCCGCCCTACGGCCCAAGAACATCACCCTGGAACTGTCCGAAGCCGCCCGCGCCTGGCTGGCCGAACACGGCTATCACAAGGATTTTGGCGCGCGGCCTATGTCGCGCCTGATTGACGACAAGCTGCGCAAACCCCTGGCCGAAGCCATGCTCTTCGGCGACCTGGCCGACGGCGGCGGAACCGCCTGGGTGGATGTCGCCGACAAAGAGATCAGCCTGACTTACCGCCAAGCCGGTAAGACTGAGGACCAAGCTTTGCCTTAGTTCGTGACGAAATCAGAGCGACTCGTGTCATTCCTCCCTCCGGTCGGAATCTTCCTTGCCACAGCCTAAAATGTTATGGCGAGCAAGAGGATTTCTCGCTGGCGCTCGAAATGACATCCAAGAACAGGGCACATCAAAAACCGGACACATCACCCACAGCAAGACGATGAGCAAATGATGCGTGACTATTTACGCATCACGCATCACGTTTCATTTTTATCCAATCTCCAATCTCCAATCTCCAATCTCCAATCTCCAGAAAGGAGCCGTAATCAATGCCGATTCACATGATTGACTCCGAAATCTATGGCGGGGCCTGGGCCAGTGAGGAAATGCGGGCGATTTTTGATGACGGTCCCCGCACCCAGGGCTGGCTGGACGTGATTGCTGCCCTGGCCGAAGCCCAGGCCGAAGTTGGCCTGATCCCGGCAGAAGTGGTCCCGGAAATCCGGCAAGTCTGCCAAATGGAGCGGCTGAGCATGGCCGCGCTGCGCCAGGGCTACCAGGCTACCGGCCACTCGACGCTGGGCCTGATCCGCGAGTTGAAAAGCTGTGCTCCCCGGAAGCAGGCGAGTGGCTGTATTACGGGGCCACGGTGCAGGATATCAGCGATACCTGGCTGGCGGCTGCCCTGCTCAAAGTGTGGGTTATAATTTACCGCGATTTGCGCGAGCTGGAAGAAATCTTGCTGCGCCTGGCCGCAGCTCACCGGGACACGCCGCTGCCGGGCCGCACTCACGGCCAGCCCGGTTTACCCATCACCTTTGGATTCAAGGTAGCCATCTGGATACGCGAAAACCGCCGCCACATCGAGCGGTTGCAGGAGATGCGCCCCCGCCTGGGCCGGGGCCAGTTGGCCGGCGGGGTCGGCTCGCTCTCGTCGTTTGGGGGCAAGGGGTTTGAGCTGCAGGAGACATTTTTTGCCAGGTTGGGCCTGCGCCCGCCCGATATCGTCTGGAATACGGCCCGCGACACTCACACCGAGTTTCTGAATCTCCTGACCCTGGTTGCGGCCACCTATGATAAGATCGGCCACGAGGTTTACAACTTGCAGCGCCCGGAGCTGGGTGAGGTCCGCGAGGGGTTTGTGCCGGGGGTGGTCGGCAGCATTACCATGCCCCACAAACGCAACCCCGAAATTGCCGAACACCTGGGCACCCTGGCCCGGATGATCCGCCACAACGCCGCCTGCCTGGCCGAAAATCTGGTCCACGAGCACGAGCGGGATGGCCGCTCCTGGAAAGCCGAGTGGGGGCTGATCGGCCCGACCTGCGCCATGGCCGGTTCGCTGCTGCGCCTGGCTAAAATTATGTGCGCCAATTTGCAGGTAGATCAGGCAGGGATGGCCGCCAGCCTGGAAGCAACTCAGGGTTATGTGCTGTCAGAGGGAGTGATGCTGGCCCTGGCCCAAAAAGTGGGCAAGCAAACCGCCCACGAACTGGTTTACGATACGGCCATGGCCGCGTTTGAGGCCGGTCGCCCCTTGAAAGAAGCTGTCCTGGCCAACCCGGCCATTACCGCTCATCTGGCTGAGGCCGAGATCGAAGCGCTGTTTGATTACCGGCGGCAGTTGGGCCTCTGCCCTGAGTTTGTAGACCGCGTTATCGCTCTGACCGAGGCGGAGCGGGCCAGAGATGAAAATGAAGAATTCAAAACGGGCACAAGGCCCGATACCCCAACTCAATTTAAACACGGCGAATAACTACTCAGCCATGTCATTTCGACCGAAGGGAGAAATCTCCGAGGCCGCTGTAGCATTGTAGGGATTTCTCGGCCTACGGCCTCGAAATGACATGAGGGCTGACTAGCAGTTTGTCGGAGAGAACAATTCTGCACTACTGAAAATAATGATAAAGTAATGACCATAATGAGTGAACTTCAGGCCCACTCAGGCAGAGAGGTGAATTATGGTCAGGAAATTCAAAACAGTT
>JAAUSP010000396.1 GCA_012032575.1 Anaerolineales bacterium
CGACTGTGGCCGGTGCAGTTGGGGTTCGCAGCCTGGCTGGGTTACCGTCAGTGGCCCGACTCACCGCCTTTAACTTCGGTCAACTCTCAAGCTGCCCCGCCTGTTAACCCTACCGAAACCGCTCCCATCCTTCTGCTAACCAATGATGCGACCAACCCGTTTGGAGCTTACCTGGGCGAAATTCTGCGGGCCGAAGGATTGAACCTGTTTAAAATGGTCGAAATTCAAGCCCTTACGGCTGAACTGCTTGCGGCATTTGCTTTGGTTGTTCTGGCCGAAGGCCCCCTGACCCCGGAGCAGCTCCAGTGGCTGGAAACTTATGTAGCCGGAGGCGGATGTCTGGTTGCGATGCGTCCCGAAACCGGCCTGACCTCTTTGCTTGGTGTTGAATCTGAAACCGGCGTCACTGCTGAGGGTTATCTAAAAATCGAAGCAGCCCCACCGCTTGGCCGGGGTTTGGCTACAGAAACACTGCAATTTCACGGCCAGGCTAATCATTATCGGCCGGTCGAAGCTAACGTGGTAGCCCAGCTTTACAGTGATCTTATCACCCCCACCGAGTGGCCCGCCGTTACCTTGCGGCAGCATGGGCAGGGGTGGGCCGCGCTCTGGGCCTTTGATCTGGCCCGCAGTGTGGCTTATACCCGTCAGGGTGACCCGCTAAAAGTGGGCCAGGAGCGTGACGGTTTCGAGGGTCTTCGGGCGCAGGAGCTTTTTTTCGATTGGATTGACCTGGAACGCATGGCTATTCCCCAGGCCGACGAGCAGATGCGCCTCTTAAGCCAACTTATCACTGTCATGGTTGGCGACCACCTGCCCCTGCCCCGCCTCTGGCATCTACCCAATGCCAGTCCGGCTCTTCTGGTTGTTACCGGTGACTCGCATGCAACCCGGTCTCCAATATCGAAGCGGTGCTGCCTCTGGTGGAGGGCTATAATGGCACCATGAGCATCCTTTATACCCCGCAACCGCGTTCAAACAATTCTCTCCGCCGCATGGCCGCACTGACCGCGCAACAGGTTCAGAACTGGCTTGACCCCTTTCCGGCCGACCAGGAACACCCGCCTACGCCGGCTCAGGTAGACCAGTGGCGGGCGCGTGGTCATGAGTTTAGCTTACACCCCTATGTTGAAGAAGGTTTGGTTGAAGGTTATCAAGCCTATGTGGCCGCCTTTGAGGCCGAAGGCTATACCTTGCCCGCCATCAAAACCGCACGAACCCACCGGGTTTTATGGACTGGGTGGGTTGAAACGGCCAAAGTCCAGGCGGCCAACGGCTTTGGGATGAATCTTGACTTCTATCAGATGGGTTCCCTGCTGCGCACGGAAGATAATCGTTGGATGTATGGTTATTTTACGGGCAGTGGCCGGCCTATGAAAATGGTGGACGAAACCGGCCAGATTGTGGATAACTACCAGTTATTGACCGGGTTGATTGATGAACAATTACTCAAAGGCGTTAACAGCGGTTATGAAGGTTTAGACCCCGCTGCCGCCATTGCGGTTTCGCAGCAAATGATTGACAATGCGCTAACCTATCATACTGCCCTGGCTACCCAGTTTCATGTGGATTTTTACCATCCCACCAGCCCCGCGCGCAGCCAGGTTGAAGCTTGGGCCAAAGGCACCCTGGCTTATGCCGCCGAAAAGGGCTTGCCGATATGGAATGCGGCCCGTTTTTTAGAGTTTGTGCAGTGTAAAGACCAGGCTCAGATCTATGCCCTCGACTGGGATGAAGCGGCTCAGAAATTGACCTTCCAGCTATATGCACTGCCGGGGGGCGATTTTGAACTCACTATGCTGGTTCCGGCAGCCCAGAATATCAAGCAAATTGAAGTGGATGGTCAGCCGGTCAAATTTACAACCCAGGCCGAAGCCGGTCAAACTTATGCCTGGTTTTCATTCCCTCCCGATCAACACAGGGTTGATGTTTGGTATGGTCAAGCCTAGAATCTTCGAGGGTTTGGAATGGGGGATTGTAGTAAGTGGGTTGGTGCTTGGCCTGTTGCTGGTCAGCGCATGCCAATCAACCCCTCTATCCTCTAACTTGCCCCCTTTTAAACTTATTCCGTTCGACTCCAAACCCCAGGAAGTTCGCTTTTCAGGGCATGATGGCGTCTCCCTGGCCGGGCAGTTCGACTGGCCGCCCAACAGCTCGCAGCCAGCCCTGGTTTTTATCATCCATCACGCCGACCCGATAGATCGTAATTATTATCAATACATGGCTGCTCGCCTGGTACCGGCCGGTTACGCTGTTTTCCGCTTTGATAAACGGGGAACAGGCCAGAGTGGAGGCGTTTATGGTTGTTGCGAGGCCGATGATGCCCTGGCGGCCTATCGGGCGGCAATAGCCCAAAAGGGATTCGATCCAACCCGTGTTTTTATCGTAGCTCAGAGTATTGGGACCAAAATTTTGGCCGAACGCTTTGACGAATTTGCCCAGATACATCAGCCTGCCGGGGTTGTGCTTCTCTCTAATCTCCTTAAATTTGAAGAAATTCTGGCCATCAAAACCCCGCTGCATATTATTGTGTCTGATAGTGAACCCGAACTGGCCGCTATTGGCCAGGGCGCTGCCAGGGCGCATCAAACCGCCTATGATTATGGCGCAAGCTTTTATATTGCCCCCCAAACGGAGCACAGCCTGTTCGATATTTCGAATGGGCCGATTGATTGGGCCGATCCCACTTGGCCCGACCGTTTTCACAACGGAACCTGGGTAAGCCTCATAAATTGGCTTAACACGCAGGCTAATTCCCCCGGCTTCTCCGGGTATAATTCTAACTTTTTTCTGATTGTTTTTTAACTTTCTCCCAACATTCCTCAAACTGATTTCAAACGTGGCCCTGCTAACATAGAAATGGCAGCCATTTCCATGCTTTATTGGTTGGGCTATATTAGGAAGTTAAATCTGTGACCATTTACAAATCCTCTGCTCTTTTAATCCCTTCTCGCCGCACCTTTCTTACTTTAATGAAGGCCCCGGCCCTGGGGCTTATGGTAGTTGGGCTGATCCTGGGCATGTTCTCCTGGGTGGCAAACCCAGCTCAGTTGGCTCTGGCTCAAGGCATCAACGGGCTTATCACCCACACCACGGTAACTGATTTTAACGCAGCTTGCACCGTGCTACCGGGAACTGCATCCACACCTCTGTTGACGCAAGTAAGCTTAAACGATGCAAATGACGGCGAAATCCGGCTGACAGCCACAGTAGAAGATTACTTTGAAGGCAGTACCATTAACAGCACCCGCTGGCTTACGGGTACAACCTACGATTGGTATACCGTTCCGCCCTCAGTTTCGGGCGGGATACTGACCCTGGATTCAGCTTATCTTCGTTCGCAAGTTGGATTTAGCGCTACAACCCCGATACGTTTTTTTGAGACCCGCGCCTTGCAGCGGATTAATAGCAACAACGCCTCCTGGCCCGATTTGGGTTTTTATCGTGAATTTCCCCCGTTGGCCTATGACAGTGGCCCTTATCCCAATGACAGTTCTTTGCGTCTATTTGTTACCCCTGATACCAATGACACCTTTATTCGTGGACGGGATGGCGATGCTTCTGCGCCTCTCACCGATATTGATATTTCAATCTTCGACTTAACCCAATACCATAATTTTAGAATTGAGTGGGATGCCAGCGAAAGCCGATTCTATGTGGACGGTGTGCTTCAGGGCACTATCCCCGGTGTTTCCACGCTAAATACCTGGGTGTTTTTGTACAGCCAGGACCCAGCCTCATTTGACCGCAGCCCCATGCAGGTGGATTGGGTCCGGGCCGGTGTTTATCCCTCCAGCGGCACATACACCTCCTGCATTCAGGATGCCGGCGAAGTGGTTAATTGGACGACTCTAATCAGGGAGGTAGATTTACCAACCGATACGTCGCTGGTTTTTGACATCCCGCACTTCGGCAAACGGTGTGGATTGGTCCCCCTGGACAGCCGTTAGCGGCAACAATATTACCAGCCCCAGCGGGCGTTACTTCCAGTACCGGGCTGCCCTATCTACCGCCAGTGTCATTCAATCGCCCGAACTCCAACAGGTTGAGATTCGTTATTACGGGCCGAGCAGTCTGACTGTCAGCCCCAATCCAGCCACCCTGGACCCGGCCACAGGGCAGCAGTTTGTCGCCCAGGTTTACGACGATAACGGGCAGCCAATAGATAATTTGGCTTACAGTTGGCAGGTGGTTAACGGCGGTGGCGACATCAATAGCACTGGCCTGTTTACGGCTATTCTGAACGCCGGAACTTATACCAATACAGTTCAGGCCACCTCTGGCAGTTTGACCGGATTAGCTACCGTTATTGTGCGTAACCTGCCGCCAATAGCGGATGCAGGCGGGCCGTACACAGGTGATGAAACTCAGAATATCACTCCGAATGGCTCAAACAGCACTGATCCGAACGGCAGCAGCCTTGATTACGCCTGGGATTTGGATGGGGATGGACAGTTTGATGATGCCGCGACGGCAGCGACGAGCTATAGCTGGGCTGAACCGGGGGTGTACACCGTGACACTGCGGGTAACGGACAGCCAGGGCTTGACCGACACGGACACGGCTGTGGTGACAGTGAACAACCTTGCCCCGACAGCCAATGCCGGTGGTCCGTACAGCGGGAGCGAAGGGGTAGCCATCCCTTTAAGCGGTTCGGGTTCTGATCCTGGTGGCGGCGATGTAGAGTATGTCTGGGATTTGAACGGGGATGGACAATTCGACGATGCCACGACGGCGGCGACAAGCTACACTTGGGGTGAACCTGGGGTGTACACTGTCACCTTGCGGGTGACAGACAGCGCAAGTTTGACCGACACCGACACAGCCCAGGTAACGGTCTCTAACTTGCCCCCGGTTGCCGAAGCCGGCGATTCTTACACAGGCGTCGAGGGTGCGGCTGTTTCGCTCAACGGGTTTGGGTTTGACGCAGGCAGTGGTGATGTGGCCTATGCCTGGGATTTAGACGAGGATGGGCAGTTTGACGATGCGGCGACCGCAGTGACGAGCTATAACTGGTCTGAACCTGGAGTTTATACCATCACCTTGCAGGTATCGGACAGCCAGGGTTTGACCGACACCGACACGGCCCAGGTAACGATCAATAACCTGCCCCCCAGCGCCGATGCGGGCGGGCCATACAGCGGAAATGAAAATCAGACTGTCACTCTGGATGGGTTAGTTTCGGCCGATCCCGGCGGCGGCGGCCTGGCGTATGCTTGGGATTTTGATGAGGATGGGCAACTGGATGACGCCACTGTGGCTCAACCTGGCTACACCTGGAGTTCACCGGGGATATACACAGTGACCTTACAAGTGACGGACAGCCAGGGTTTGACCGGCACCGACACGGCCCAGGTAACGATCAATAACCTGCCCCCCAGCGCCGATGCGGGCGGACCATACAGCGGAAACGAAGGAGCAGCTATCAATCTGAGTGGTTCGGGGTCTGATCCAGGAATAGGTGCGGTGAGCTACGCCTGGGATTTGGACGGAGATGGACAATTTGATGATGCTTTGGCCGCTATAACCAGTTATACCTGGAATGTAACGGGAACTTTCACCATCACCTTGCAAGTAACCGATGCGCAAGGAGCTACGGCAACCGATACAGCCCAAGTCACTGTATCAGTAGCCCCGGCTCCGCCTTCGACAAACATCTTCCTGCCGTTGATTTTTAATGGCGGCAGCGTTTCGGCAGGGCAGCCTGACCTGACCCCCCAGGTTCTGCTCATCGAACCCGGCAGCGGGCTTGAGGCAACTACTCCGGTGGAACTGAGTGTGGTCATCAAGAATACAGGCACGGGTGTAGCAGCCGCTAATTTTTGGGTAGACATGTATATCAACCCGCTGCCCTTCCCCAACGAGGCTGGACATCTGTGGGGGATGCTCTGCCCAACGCCGCCCAATCCACCGGCTAATCCCTGTGCCGATGATTATGGGCTGGCCTGGCAAGTAACAACGCCTCTTGCTCCGGGGCAGGTGATTACCTTGACTTCCAGCATCGGCGACCCTTACCTGGCTGCATCGCCTCATACCGTTTGGCCCGGCTCTTTTAACAAAAGCGGTCTGACCGCCCTATGGGTTTATGTCGACTCCTGGAATGGGGTAAATGTTCCAGCCGGCTTTATTGCCGAAAGTAATGAAACAAATAACCGGCTTGGTCCAGTGAGTGTAAATGTAACCGGTGCCGGCGTGACCAATCCAAGCGATACTGGTTTGAGCGAAAATCAATCTCCTCCAGTTCGACCTTTACCACAGTAAGAGCATTATTCTATGAAGACGATAAACGTTTCTCACATAATTCTTGGTTTTTTCTGTATTGGCTTGCTTTTAATGCAAAATTTGCTGGTAAGCGCTGACGCCCTGGCTCAAGGGCCGCCTCCGCGGCCAGTACCTGGTGTGGGTTCTGGAAGCGGTAATAGTGGAAACTCTGATAACGATGGAAACTCCAAGTATCGGGAAACTCCTGGCGACATTACTGGCACAGTTAAAGATTTATCCACTGGATTACCGGGGGCGGGTTTAACTGTGATGATTAATGGTATTCCTCTCAGAACCGATACCTCTGGTCGTTTTTCTTTGACAGGAATTCCGGACGGAGTTTATTCTGTTAAATTGGCTTTACCCGCTGAGTTAATCTCCGCTGAAGCCAGTCAAACTGTTACTATTGCCAATCGAAACAAAGTAGATATTTTTTTAGGATTTTACAGCATCAAACCTCAACCAGAAATGAAGAATCCCCCTCAAGAAATGCCAGAAACAGGTCAAATGTCCGCATGGTCCTATTTAAAACGGGGGGATGTGATAGGTGTTTTCGCAATCCTATTGGGAGCTATCCTCCAAATCTTGGGTAGAAATTTGAGCAAGACAATTTGCTCAACTGCCTGCTGCGTGGGTTCAAAATATTCTGATAAAGGCGGTTTATTTTAAAGATAGGCTGGTTCAAAATGAAGAGTTTAGTTTCGATCACTGACAAAGGTTGTCACTGGTGTATGGGTCATCTGTTAACGACTATGTTTCGTGTTTCTTTTTTGAGCATGGTGGTGTTAGCCCTGGTGTTAGGGTTGTTATTTGCCGTAGCTGTCGGCCCGCCAAGTCGAGCCCAAGCTCAGGGAAGCATAAATGGGGTTGTTACCCAGACTTTGGTAACTGACTTTGACGTAGGGTGCAGTATATTAACCGACACGAGTATTAGTAATACCGGTGATGGCGAAATCCGGCTC
>JAAUSP010000397.1 GCA_012032575.1 Anaerolineales bacterium
GCATACAAACCAAAGGCGACGAAGCCGAACAGCTGAACTTCCAGGGAATCTTTCAGCAGTTGACCAAGGGCGCCCATAAGGGCACCGATACTGGTGTAGGCGACTATCCTCGAAATTAAAACAAGATTGAATTTTCGGACCTCTTCGACCATTGCAAATGGTCCGCACATAATCGAGCAATGCCAAGAATTGAGGAAGGAATATAATAGACCGCCCAGGGGCAGCAAGGCCGCCGATACGCCAAGCAGGAGCTGTTGTGACTGCAATATGTGGTTCATAGATTGAATTCCCGCTCCATACTAACGGGCGATCCAACGATTGCGAACTCTTAGATGATTGGATGAGTAGATACTAGGGTGCGGCATTTTTTCGACAACCCCTAGATTCCGGGAAAGAAACGCCGCGGAACTTGTGCGGGCGGCACCCGCCTTAGGGATTCACTCTATAACACGCTATTTTCGATTCAAATAACAGAAAAGATACCACATTATACTCCCTGAATGTACACCCTCCGCCCCTATCAGATTGAGGCCGTGGAAGCGGCGATCGCGCATTTTCGCCATGAGCGAACTCCGGCGGTAATTGTGCTGCCAACAGGCGCGGGCAAAAGTTTGGTCATTGCGGAGCTGGCCAGGCTGGCGCGCGGAAGAGTGCTGGTCTTGGCCCATGTACGCGAACTCGTTGAACAGAACTTTGCCAAGTATCTCAGCCTGGGTCTTGAGGCCGGAATTTATTCCGCCGGCCTGGAACGCAAAGACTTCGCTCAGAAAACCATTTTCGGCAGCATCCAGTCCGTGGCGCGCGCGCCGAATGCCTTCTTCGACAACTTCTCGTTGGTGGTTATCGATGAATGCCACCGTGTCGCAATGGAAGGCGAAACGCAGTACCACCAGGTGATCCGCAAACTGCAAACGGTCAATCCCGGCCTGTGCGCGCTGGGGCTGACGGCGACTCCTTATCGCTTGGGACTCGGCTGGATCTATGAATTCCATAAGCAAACGAGAATCCAGCGAACCACCGCCGAGCGCTTTTTAAAAAATGTGTTTTTGAACTCACCACCCGTTACATGATCCGTAACGGGTACCTGACTCCTCCTATCCTGATCGATTCGCCGGTGGCTTGTTACGATTTCTCGAGCTTGAAGTTGAACGGCACCCATTTTGTTCAATCGCAGATCGAGCAGTTGCTTAAAGATCAAAAGAGAATCACCCCGGTGATCGTCAACAACATCATCGATATGTCGAAGGACCGCCATGGTGTGATGATCTTCACTTCGTCCGTGACCCATGCCAAAGAGATCATGCGTTCTCTTCCCCCGTATGTATCGGCCCTGATCGTTGGCGACACCGAATCGCGCGAGCGCGAAGCCGCCATCGAGGCCTTCAAAGCCCGCAAGCTGAAATTCCTGGTGAACGTATCGGTGCTGACCACGGGCTTCGATGCACCCCACGTGGACGTGATCGCGATTCTGAGGCCGACCGAATCGGCCAGTCTTTATCAGCAGATCGTCGGCCGAGGACTGCGCCTAAGCCCCGGAAAAAGCGATTGCCTGATTCTGGATTACACCGGCCAGGACCACGACATATATTCCCCGGCCATCGAAGAGGACAAACCCTCGAGCGCGGCCGTCGTTGTCGAGGTCCCCTGCCCTAAGTGCGGTGTGACCAATCATTTCTGGGGCATTCAAAACGAAGACGGCCTGGTCGAGGAGCATTTCGGGCGCAAGTGCAAGGGCGGCTTCGAGGATCCCCTTACCCATAAGATCGCCGAATGCGGCTTTTTGTTCCGCTTTAAGCGCTGTGACCAGTGCGGTGCTGAGAATGATATTGCCGCCCGCCAATGCAAGGCTTGCGCACGCCTTCTGGTCGACAATGATCGGAAACTGAAAGAGGCGATGGCTCTTAAGGACGCTCATGTTATGCGGGTCGACTCGATGGCCTTTAAAAAAGGCCGCGACAGGAAAGGCAGCGACCGCCTCGAGATCCACTACTACGATGCCGATGCCAATGTCTTAAAAGAATACTTTTACTTGGACTCAGCCGAACGTCGGCACGCCTTTTATTTAACCTTTGCGCGCATGCACCTGCGCGTGCCCGAAATGAATCTGGATGTTCACACGGTCGACGATGTCCTGGCCCTAAAGGACCGCTACCGCCCACCGCTATTCGTGATCGCGCGCAAGAAAAAGCACTTCTGGGCTATTCGCGAGAAGCTCTTTTAGATACTGAAGAGATACCGAGAGGAGCAAATCCGCTAAAGCTTGCAACGGTTCAACCGCAGCGAGTTGGCGATCACAGACACGGAGCTTAAAGCCATGGCCGCGCTGCCTATCATCGGATTCAGCAAAAGGCCAAAAGCCGGATAAAGAACGCCGGCCGCAACTGGAACGCCAAGCGCGTTGTAAAAGAACGCGAAGAATAGATTTTGCCGGATATTCTTCATCGTATGCCGGCTCAGCCGGTGGGCGCGTACGATGCCCATCAGATCGCCTTTCAACAAAGTCACGGCCGCGCTTTCCATGGCCACGTCGGTTCCGGTGCCCATCGCGATTCCCACATCGGCTTGCGCCAGGGCCGGGGCATCGTTGATGCCATCACCGGCCATCGCCACCCTCCGTCCTTCGCTCTGAAGCCTACGCACGATTTGGCTCTTTCGTTCAGGTAAAACTTCGGCTTCGAAGCGGTCGATGCTCAGCTCGCGCGCCACGGCTTGGGCCGTACTCTTGTTGTCACCGGTCAGCATCACCACCCGCTGTACCCCCAACGATTTGAGTTCGGCCACCACCGGGGCAGCGTCGGGCCGCACCGTATCGGCCAGGGCGATGACCCCTAAAAAGTGGGCGACCTGGCCTTCGTTGGACATTTGGGCCACGATAATGGCCGTTTTGCCGTCGGCTTGCAGTTGTTCCACCGCCGCGTTGACCTCGGCTAACCCAACACTATCAAACTCCTGAAAATAGCGTTGATTGCCCACTCGAATATCCCGCCCGTTCACCAGGCCGCGCGCCCCTTTGCCGGTCGTCGCCTGAAACGATTGGGCCTCGGCCACTTCCAAGTTACGCCGGCGGGCGGCCTCGACCACCGCCTGAGCCAGCGGATGTTCCGATTTAGCCTCAACGGCAGCGGCAAGCGCGAGCAGTTCATCTTCGTTGCCATGCCAAACGTTATCGCGTTCAACGTGGGAACGTTCAACGTTTAACGTGACTACGTCGGTTACTGCCGGTTTGCCCTGCGTCAGCGTGCCGGTCTTGTCAAAGGCAATAACCTTGATGCCGGCGGCTTGCTCCATATAAACCCCGCCTTTGAAGAGCACCCCTTTGCGCGCACCGTTGCCAATAGCCGAGAGGATCGAGGCGGGGGTGCTGATAATGAGCGCACAGGGCGAGGCGGCCACCATCACCGTCATCGCCCGGTAGAAGGCCGTGTTGAAGGCTTCGCCCAGGAAAAAAACAGGCACAGCCGCCACCAGGATAGTGAAGACGATGACACCCAGCGCATAATACTGTTCAGCCTTATCCAGAAAACGCTGGGTATGGGCTTTTTCGCTCTGGGCTTCTTCGACCAGCTTGATCAGCTTGGCCAGGGTTGAATCTTTAGCCAGCCGGGTCACTTCGGCTTCCAGGCTGCCGTTTTGATTGATGGTTCCGGCTAAAACCGTCTGGCCCGGACCTTTGGCCACCGGCATGGATTCGCCGGTGATGGAAGCCTGGTCAACGGTACTTTCGCCTTCAATGACCACACCGTCCAGAGGAATCCGGTCGCCGGGCCGGACCACGTAACGGTCGCCGACGACGATTTTTTCGACCGGCAGCGAGACTAACTCATCGCCGCGCCGGATGAGGGCCTGGTTGGGGCGCAGTTTCATCAGGGCGCGGATGGCGTTGCGGGTGCGGTCCATGGCGTAATCCTGCAACACATTGGAGAAGGAGAACAGAAACAGCAGCAGCGCCCCTTCAAACGGCGCGCGACAATGGCCGCACCCAACGCCGCCAGAACCATCAGCAGGTCCACGTCAATAGTGCGCTGGCGTAATGATTCCAGCCCGCCTTTGAGGCCAAACGTGCCGCCGGTGATGTAAGCCAGGGTGTAAAGCGCCGTCGGAATAACGGCGAGCATCCCGGCATATTCGGCCAGCCAGGCCAGAAGGATGGCGGCCAGGGTGATGAGGGTGAATACCGCTTCCAGATTTTGGCTGGTCCAATCCCAGACATGCCGGAGCGGCGACCGATCGAGGACGGCAGGTTCAGCCCCGGATATGGTCTCGGCGCTGGAAGGAGCGACCTTTATCCCCAACTGGCTCACCTTTTGCTTAAGCTGATCGCTCGAAATCAGGCCGTGGTCATACGTGATACTCAAGACCCCGCCCATATAACTGGCTCTGGCCTGCCGCACTCCCGGAATTTGGTGCAGGCGATTTTCCAATAGCAGGGCGCACGACTCGCAGGCCCGGCCGCCGTGTGGGCGCAAGCGCATCGTACAGGTTTCAAAGTTGTGCTGCAACGGCGACGCCACTTGCTGGACAAGCCGGGTAATCTCCGGCTCAGCGATCAACTGGGGATCATATTTAAAGGCCACTTCCTGGTGGCGTGGGTCTATCTGTACGCCCACGATACCCGGTTCTATCGCCACAGCTTCGTGGATAACATCCAGGCAGGGTTTGTCGTCCTGATCAGAAATAAATAGGCCGGCGTCATCCAGGTCTTTTTTGCTCGAATTAATTGTCATATTTGTACTATCCTGAAAATATATTTTTCCCGGTAGGTCTTTTTTAGTCCTCAAAAATTAACCAGGGTTAATTTAAAATATAACCTCGCCTCTGGTGATTGTCAATCTTTCTTTAAGTAATTTTTGTTGTTCTATAATAGATAACTAAAAAACCCTCCTCAAGCGGCTTTTGTCGTTGAAGAGGGTTGCTTTTAGGAATCTTTTGTCAGCAACGCGGACTTTACATCCCGGCGATCAACCGCCACACCTGAGCGACGACAAACGTGACCACAAACCCCATCGCCAGGGGCAGCAGGGCCGAGATAGCAGCCCACTTGGCGCTGCCGGTTTCTTTGTAGATGGTATAGATGGTGGTGCTGCACGGATTATGCAGCAAACTGAACACCATCAGATTGACGGCAGTGAGCAGGGTCCAGCCCCCGGCGCTAAACAGAGCCAGCGTCTCATTGTCGCCGGCCTCGAACATCACCCCGGCCCCGGCCCCAAGATCATTCATACCGGTCACAAGTACAGTCAGCATCAACACGGTTGGGATCACAATTTCATTGGCCGGAATAGCCACAATGTAAGCCAACAGGATGACGCCATTCAGGCCGATGAACAACCCAAAGGGATTGAGCCAGTTGATCAAATGCTCGGCAAGGCTGGCCCCGCCGAGATGTATATTGGCGCTGAGCCAGATGGCGGCCCCGGCCGGGCGGCGAAAACAATGGCTCGCCACAGCACATACATGGTCCGGTCAATCAGCGAGGTGTAAATTGTCTGCCAGAAGCGCGGCGGGCGATAGGGCGGCAGTTCCAGGCTAAAGGTCGAGGCTTCGCCTTTGAGCAAGGTGCGGGACAACCCCCACGACACCCCAAAACTGAACAGCACCCCCAGCATCGCCACCCCCACCACCGCCAGCGCCGAAATCAGCCCGGCCAGATAGCTGGGGGCCAACGCGCCGATAAACAGGCTGGCGATGAGAATCTGAGTGGGCCAGCGCCCGTTGCACAAGGCAAAGTTGTTGGTGACGATGGCAATCAGCCGCTCGCGGGGACTGTCAATGATACGGGTCGCTATAACCCCGGCCGCATTACAGCCAAAGCCCATCATCATGCTCAACGACTGTTTACCGTGCGCACCCGATTTCTTGAACAAATTGTCCAGGTTAAAGGCCACACGGGGCAGATAGCCAAAATCTTCCAGCAGGGTGAACAGGGGGAAGAAAATAGCCATCGGCGGCAGCATGACGCTGATTACCCAGGCCGTGCCCATATAAATACCGTCAATGAGCAGCCCATCCAGCCACCAGGGCATACCAATGCTGGCCGCTCCGGCTTTGAGCATCGGCTGAACGGTATCCAGCAGCAGCGTGGCCAGCATACCCGATGGCACATTGGCCCCGGCGATGGTCAGCCAGAAGACGACGGTAAACAGCAAAATCATCAAGGGAAAACCCCACAGCCGGCTCGTTACCAGCCGGTCAATGGTCCGGTCAAGGTTGAAGCGCGGCGGCCGGTCGGGATAGACCACGGCCCGGTCGGCGATACGGGCGGCATCGGTGTAGATGGCTTCGACGACCGTTTCGTGGACATTGCTGCCCACTTCCCAGCGCAACTGCGCTGCTTTATTCAAAATATCCTGCGCTGACGGAACCCCCAGCGGGGTCGGTCGAAATTGATCCTGATTAAGCATGGTCGGCTACCTCCAGGGGCAGGATTAAGCTCGTTTCGAGCGGGATGGCCTCGGTTCGAGTTAATTCGCCCAACTCGCCCCGCTCGACAGCTTCAACAATGCGCGGGTCGCCGTCGAGCAGGCGCAGCGCCACCCAGCGAGCGTTGGGCAGTCCCGGAAACATTGTTTCCAGTTGGGCCACCAATTCGGCCACGGCCTTTTTGAGGGCCGGCGGCTCGCTTTTGAGCCGGTGCGGCTGGCAGACGATTTTGCCGGTGGCTACCTCGCTGACAGCTTGCAGCAGTTCCGGGATGCCCTGGCGCGAGCGGGCGCTGGTCGGCACCACTGGCACGCCCAGGTCGCGGGCCAGCGAGCGCTCATCCACGGTTAGCCCGTGCCGGCGGGCCTCGTCCATCAAATTAAGGGCGACAACGGCGCGACCGGTGATTTCAAGCACTTGCAGCACCAGGTTGAGGTTTCGTTCCAGCCGGGTGGCGTCGGCCACGATGATGGTCACATCGGGCTGGCCGAAGAGAATAAAATTGCGGGCCACTTCTTCATCCAGGCTGGTTGAGAGCAGCGAGTAGGTTCCCGGCAGGTCCACCAGTTTGTAGCGATGGCCGCCGTAGGAAAAGCCGCCTTCGGCCCGGCTGACGGTTTTGCCCGGCCAATTGCCGGTGTGCTGGCGCAGGCCGGTTAAAGCGTTGAAAATGGTGCTTTTGCCGGTATTCGGATTGCCGGCCAGGGCGACCACAAATCCCAGTTGTCCATACTAATGCCCAGCTTGATCAAATTGCCGAACGGTTGTGTAGCCGGGCAGGCTTTCGGCAGTTG
>JAAUSP010000012.1 GCA_012032575.1 Anaerolineales bacterium
GGGTTAATCACCTGATGATTATGACCCACGGGATTGGCTTCATTTCGCCGTTATTTGGAGCGTATATCATCCTGAGTTTGGCGTCCGGCCTGCTTCTGGGCAAACGCAGCGGCCTGGTTGTAGCAGCATTAAGTATGGCAACCTCTGCCTGGCTCATCTATGCAGATAGGGTCGGCCTTTTACCGCCGCCAACTGAGCCAATGACCCCGTTTTTAGCCTGGTTTGTTCTGGCAGCCCTGTTTATCCTGGCCGGTATAGTCCTACACCTGGCGGTGAGTAACCTGACCCAGGCCCTGGCCCGCGCCCGTCAAACCGAACAGGCGCTGCGTGCCTCGGAAATGCGCTACCGGGTTATTTCGGAAATGACCTCCGACTATGCTTATGCCTTTCATTTTGACCCGCAGGGCCGACCAGTTCTGGAATGGATGAGCGAGGCAGTTACTCGAATTACCGGTTATACCCGGCTTGAATTTAATCAACTGGGGTGGTCGCGTTTAATCCATCCCGATGATATACCGGCTATTCAGAATCAACTCGATTTATTGCGCAGCGGTCAACCGGCCACCTCTGTCAATCGTATCATCACCAAGGGTGGAGAAATTCGCTGGATTCAAACTTACAGCCGCCCTATTTGGGACGCGAGCCAGAGCCGGGTGCTCGGTTTTCATGGCGCCTCGCAAGACATCACTGAACGCAAACAAACGGTTGAAAAGCTGCAACAAAGTGAAAAGAAGGCTCATTCTTTGCTCAGACTGGCCAAATTACTGGAGCAGGCAGTTACTTATAACCAAATTTTGACCGCGCTATTTGCCGAATTGCCACCCATTTTGGGTTATTATCACCTGTGGCTTTATCTGATTTCCGCCGACGGCGAGTCTGCCGTTTTGGTAGCCGAGCGGCACTCCGGGGCGGAGCAGCTCCACGATCAACTACGGTACATGGCTATCAGCGGCGACTCCTATCTGGAGGAGATTGCCAGGGCCGATCATATCGTGGTGGTAGACGACGCCACTACCGATCCTCGGACCAATCAGGAACGGGCCGCGCTGAACCAATGCCGGACTCTGGTAAATGTGCCTCTTTTGTTGGATAAACAGCGAATAGGGGTCATAGGCATGGGTACGTTTGGCGAAGAAGGAGTCAAAGGTCTCGATCCAGGTCAGCTTGATTATTTGAACGCCGTAGCCAACCACGTGGTAGTGACTGTGAATCGGGTCCAATTTTTGGCCGAACGGGAGCAGATGACAACGGCATTACAGGCCAGCCATGAGCTTTTCAAAAATACCCTCCTGAGCGCTCCAATCAGTATGATTTTGGCCGATTTAAAAGGTCGGTTTTGGCAGGTCAATGAGGCTACCTGTAATCTGTTGGGCTATAGTGAAACTGAGCTGCTAGCTTTAGATTTTACAGCAATTACCCACCCTGATGATATTGCCATTAGTGTGGAGTATGTAAATCGGGCTTTGGCCGGTGAGTTTGACCGGTATCAGCACGAAAAACGCTATCTGCACCGGGATGGTCACGAGATTTGGGCAGTTACCAATATTAACCTGGTGCGCGATGCCGAGCGTCAGCCGGAATACTTTATCGGCCAGATTCAGGATATTACCCAGCGCAAGCAAGCCGATGCGGCCTTGCAGGAACTCAATCTTCAATTGGAGCAGCGTGTAGCCGAGCGCACGGCTGAATTGGCCCAGGCCCATCGCTGGCGGCAGGCGCTCTTGCAGACTATTCCTGATGAAGTCTGGCTCAAAGACCAGGCGGGCCGGTATGTGATGGTTAACAAAGCATTTCTAAGTTGGCGCCGGCTCACTTTGCCGCAAATCCTGGGTAAAACCGATGCCGAGCTGCACCCTGAACGATGGCAGACCTTTACGGCTGAGGATACGAGCGTATTAACCTCGGGTCAATCGCTGCGGTTCGATCAATCTATGATAGACGAGACCGGCCGGCTGCACTGGTTTGAAGTGATTAAAGTCCCCGTATTGGACGAGCAGAATCGCCCCATTGGGGTAGTGGGTATCTTGCGCAATATTACCGAACGCAAACAGGCTGAATTAGCCCTGCGCTGGAGTGAAGCACGCTACCGCAGCTTGTTTGAAAACTCGCCGGTGGCCTTATGGCAGGAAGATCTATCGCTGCTTAAACACTATCTGGATAAACTGCGACACAGCGGTGTGACCGACTTCGAGCAGTATTTTGAACAACACCCCCAAGTGGTCGCTCACTGCGCCAGCCTGATTCGGGTGTTAGATGTCAACAAAGCGGCGATGGCCATCGAAGGAGCGAAGGATAAGAATGCACTGTTGGATAATCTGAGCCACATTTTCGAGATGAAAATCCCGACGCACTTTCAACAGGAGCTTGTGGCCATTGCCACCGGCAAACTGATTTATCACAATGAAGGCTCCAGCGGTAATTTGGCAGGAAAATTGGTCCACTATCAGGTGGGGTGGTCAGTAGCGCCGGGTTACGAAGCAGATCTTTCTAGTGTTATCGTTTTTGTCCTTGACATTACCGAGCAAAGACAGGTTGAACTGGAACTGCGGCAATACCGAGATCATTTGGAGGACCGGGTAGCCCTGCGAACGGCTGAACTGAGCCAACTCAATCAACAGCTTGAGCTGGAAATTAACGAACGGAAGCGGGTGCTGCAAGATAAGGAAATCCTGCTGCAAGAAATTCATCACCGGGTTAAAAATAATTTACAGGTAATTTCCAGCCTGCTGGATTTGCAGGCCAAGTACCTTAAAGATGAAGCGTCTCGTGAAGTCTTCAAAGAAAGCCAGCACCGCATCCGCTCAATGGCCCTGGTGCATGAGCGCTTGTATCAAGCCCAAGACCTCACCCGCATTGACTATGCCGAATATATCACCAATTTAACCCACCACCTCCTCGTAGCTTACGATAACCGGCGCAGGCAAATTCATCTGCGCCAACAAATTGACCCTCTATCTTTGAGCATCGAGACAGCCATTCCCTGCGGGTTGATTATCAATGAGTTGGTTTCAAATGCCTTGAAACACGCTTTTCCCGACCACTCTGGTGGTGAAATCTGGCTGGAATTTCGGGCCGCCCCCAACTCTCAAATTATTTTACGTGTGGGCGACAACGGCATTGGCCTGCCGCCCCAGGTAGATTTTCGCCGCAGTAAATCGTTGGGCTTAACCCTGGTAACGACCCTGGTAAAGCAACTCCAGGGAACCATTGAAGTAAATAACAACACCCGTGGGACAGAATTTTGTATCTCATTTTCCGATGCCAAAATCACAGAGGAGATGTCAAAATCAGCCTGATGACCTCATGGTGTAATCAAACTGTAATCGCGGTTATGGGCGAATTGTAGTAAAATGGAAAAAACAAACGCTTCAGTTGGTATAAAAATTCCAGCTACCCTGAATACTGAAACGACCCCGGCGCAGCGCTATCCAGCAGAATTGGCAGAGAAATTGTCGCCGCAAATCACTGATGAAATTTTAGCTCAAATTGAGCAGGCCAAACAGGAATGGGAAGTTACCGTTGACTCCCTGCCTCAACTTGTTTGCCTGCTCGACTCCCAAAAGCGGATTATCCGGGCCAACCGCACCATCGAGCGCTGGAATCTGGCCGAGGTTGTGGAGGTTAAAGGCAGGGAACTGCACATATTACTCCACCCCGCCTGCCCTGGATCTTCCTGTTACCTGGCTGCTTTTTTGGAGCGGGCCTGGCAGAATTTGGCGCAAGGTCAAGCCACTGAACAGGAAGCTCAAGACCTGCTTTTAGGCCGCTATCTTTACCTGTTAGTGCGCCCTATCCCCATGCACGAAGGCTTCAGAGAGCGGGTCAGCCACAGCTTTGCGACAATTGTCATCCAGGATATCACCGAGCGTAAACGGCTGGAAGAGGCGCTGCGGACGGCCAAGGAAGACCTGGAGCAGCGAGTCGAGCATCGCACGGCCCAACTCCAACGGGTGGCGATGGAAAATGTACGGCTCTACGAAACCCAGCGCGAGCAGTATCGCCGCTTGCAGGAGTCACAAGAGGAGTTGATTCGTATCGAAAAAATGGCCGCGTTGGGCCGCCTGGTCGCCTCGATTGCCCATGAGATCAATAACCCGCTGCAATCGGTGCAGGGCTTTTTGAATCTGCTGCAAGAAGAGCTGAACGGCCGCCGTCGCCCCGAAAAATTAACGTCCTACCTGGAAATTGCCGATGGCGAAATTGACCGGATTTCGGCCATTGTCCGCCGCATGCGGGATTTTTATCGCCCGGCCAGCCTGGAACAGCAAACCCCCGGCTCGCTCGACAACTTTTATCGCTCGGCCCAGGGAGAATTTCAGCCGGTTGATCTGCATACAACCCTTGAGAGCGTGTTACTGCTGGCTAACAAGAAATTACAACACAGCCAGATCAAAATTGAGGTAGAAGGAGCGCAAATGCTGCCTCCCATCCAGGCCAATCCCGATCACCTCAGGCAAGTTTTCCTAAATCTGACTCTCAACGCGATTGATGCTATGCCTCAGGGCGGTGTCTTGCGGATTAATACCGTGCTGGATCAAACCACATTGCAGGACGATGAGCCGCAGCCGGCGATTCGGATTGAATTCAGTGATTCCGGGGTGGGTATGTCAGCGGAAACGTTAGCCCATCTCTTTGAGCCGCTGTTTACCACCAAAGAACACGGCAGTGGGTTTGGCTTGTTTACCAGCCAAACCATTATCGAGGCGCATCGAGGCCGGATTGTGGCCGCCAGCCAGGTGGGCGAGGGAACTACTTTTACCATCTGGCTGCCAATAAATAATGAAAAGTAGCTGGCGCATGTGATGATGAGGCCATAAGCCAAAGTTTGGCAGCGCCTTGCTGGTATGGAGCTGCTTCGCCGGCGGCTCACAGTGATACGAGCGATTATTTTCATAGGAATTACTTTATGTTACCGGCTAAAATTCTGGCAATGGACGATGAACTGGGCATTCGCCTTTTTCTGGAAGAAACGCTCAGCCGCGACGGCCACCATGTGGTAACGGTGGACAGCGGTGAAGCCGCACTGGAGCGAATTCGACGGGAGACTTTTGATTTGGTCCTGCTTGATTTGAATCTGCCCGGTATCGGGGGAATGGAAGTATTGGAGGTTTTACGCCAGCAAGCGCCGGATACTGTGGTTGTTATCCTCACGGCCCATGCCACTTTAGAAACGGCAGTTGAAGCCCTGCGCCAGGGAGCGCATGATTATCTTTTTAAGCCCTGCAAAACTCTGCAACTCCGCGAGAGCATTCGCAAAGGGCTGCTCAAACGCCAGCACGAATCTCAGAAACGGGATGTGCTTCATCAATTGGAACAATATTTAACGGTCGGGCTGGCCACGGTTCAGGCTACCCTAAAAGAGACGCCAGGTGAACCCACGCCCCCTTCTCTGCCCACACCGGCTCAATCGCTTTCGGCCATCCTCGACCCCGTTGAAGATGAAGGACGCTTTTTACAGCGCAGCGGGCTGATTGTTGATTTTTCTCGCCACGTGATTACCGTTGACGGCCACCTGTTGGAACTCAGCCCCACCGAGTTTGACTTGCTGGCTTACCTGATCAGCGAAGCGCCGCGCGTTGTTTCTCCCCAGGAATTGGTCCGCGAGGTGCAGGGTTATACCAGCGAAGTTTGGGAAGCCAGGGATATTGTGCGCCAGCACATTTACAATTTGCGGCAAAAAATCAAAGAGACTGGCCGGCAGGTGGAAATGATCCGCACGGTGCGCGGTGTAGGCTATACCATCGAATAGATGACCCGGTGCTCAATACATCAACTTCAGCCGTAGTTCGTTGCGCTCCTGCCGCAGTTCAAACTCCACCAACGCCTGCTCGGTGACATCCGTCAGCGTGACCAATAAAGCCGTGCCGGCCCCCCCATCGGTTCAATCCGTACATCAAGATAATAGCCCCAATCCGGCAAATGACCAGGCCGATAAATTTCCGGCAGCGTAAATTCGCCGCTTATTTGCCGGCTCAACTGGCGCAACTCCTCTTCCACCCCAATCACTTCGGGCAAAACCTGGCTCAACGAACAGCCGATCAAGCTGCCCGGCTGCCCCTCGGCCCAGCGATTGAAGCTGGTGTTGCTGGTCAGGATGGTCAGGTTTTCGTCTACCAGGGCATAACCAATGCGCTGCATGGCTTTGGCTTGAATGGAACGTTCCAAGGCTTCGGTTAAGCCGGCGGCTGGCTGCAACACAAGCCCATCCGTTTGCAGCAGTTGGGTCAGCGTCTCAGCCGGAACGGGGTGGCATAAAGATAGCCCTGAATCTCGTCACAATGATGCAGCCACAGCAGGGCTAATTGGTCCTCTGTTTCTACCCCCTCGGCAATTACTTTCAAATTCAAGTGATGTCCCAACGCCATTGCCGCCAGCACAATGGCCCGATCACCGGCATTGCCGGTTAAGCCGGACAGCAGGGATCGGTCAATTTTGAGTGTGCTAAAAGGAAATTCCTTCAACATTGCCAACGAGGGGCCAATACCGAAATCATCAATCGCCAGGCTGACCCCTAACTCTTTTAGTTTGGTCAGGATGGCGAGGTCAACTGAATAAGCCGCAATAGTTTCAGAAATTTCCAATTCCAGGGCCGCCGGGTCCAGCCCGGTTTCCGTCAGAACAGTCTGAAGCAAGGCGGGCAGATCAGGCCGCTGCAACTGATGGGCTGAAAGGTTGACCCCCAACCGCAGCCGTGTATGTCCTTCTGTCCGCCAGACTTGAACCTGAGCGCAGGCAGTACGGAATAACCATTCGCTTAATGGGGAAATCAAGCCAGTCTCTTCAGCCACCGAAATAAATTGACCGGCATCCAAAAGTCCCCGCTGTGGATGCTGCCAGCGCAGCAAGGCTTCAACCTGGCTCATCTGTCCGTCGGCCAGCGCCACGACCGGCTGGTAGTACACGCTCATTTCCTGGCGGGCCAGAGCCTGACGCAAATCATTTTCCAACTCCCACCGTTCCAGCACGTAACTGCGTTGGTTTGGCTCAAACAGGGCGTGCCTGGCCCGGCCCTCGGTTTTGGCCTGATACATAGCCAGGTCAACATCGCGCAAAAGTTCCTCGGCCCGTTCATAGGTTTGGGCATCGCCGACAATGCCGATGCTGGCGCTGGTAAAAATATTCTGGTTTTGCAGGTTGACCGGCAAAGCCAACTCGCGCTGAATCCGTTCGGCCACCTGTTCAGCCTCACGAATGTCCTGGAGGGGATCAAGCAGGATAGTAAATTCGTCACCGCTCAACCGGGCTACCGTATCGCTGGAGCGGATACAACGGCGCAGCCTTTGGGCTACCGTTACCAGCAAATAGTCGCCGGCCTGATGGCCCAGGCTGTCGTTGATCGTTTTGAAGCGGTCCAGGTCAATAAACAGCACCGCCAGGCGCTGCCACGCTCCATCCCTGGCCTGATACAAGGCCTGGTCAAGGCGAGTCATAAACAGGGTACGATTGGGCAAGCCGGTTAGCGCGTCGTGCAGGGCCATGTGCCGCATTTGTTCTTCGGCACGCTGGCGCTCTTTAAGGTCCTGCTGGGCCTGCCGGTACAGCCGGGCATTCTGAATAGCAATAGCGGCCTGATTGGCAAAAATTTGCAGAATATTGGCCTGGGCTTGACGATAAGCGTCCGCTTCAAACTTGTCAGTCGTCAGCACGCCCATGGCTTCTCCGGTGCTGAGAAGCGGCGCGCCCATCCAACTTTTGATCAGATAGGTACCCGGGTCCGGCGGGAGGCAATCCTCTTGCCAATGGGGATGTTGGCTAACATCATCAATGGCGACCGGTTTTTTCAGCCTGAAGGGGATAAGGGTAGGGTTTGGGCTGGTGAGGGGCATCCGATGACCCAAAAAGTCCGCTGCAATATGTACCCCACTAACCAGCACCAGGCTGTCCTCTTCATACAGAAAAAGGCCGGCGCTATCATAAGGGATGACCAACTGCAACTGTTCCCAGATTTTGGCAATTACCGTTTCCCAATCCAGGCTGTAGTTCAGCACAATTGAAACTTCGCGCAAACTTTCGGCCAACTGCCGCTGCTCCTGTTCTTGTTGGAAGAGGCGGGCGTTTTCAACGGCCCCGGCAATTTGAGCGGCGATGGTTTCTAACAGGGTCACTTCGGCGTTGGTAAACTTACGGTCAGGGTCATCCGTGCCGACCCAGAGTAAACCGATAGTTTCGCCCCAGGCCAACAAGGGAGCAATCATTAAACCCTCAATCCGGCGTGCCTGCATCAGCGTATAGATGCCCTCATTCCAGGGTTGACTGTGCGGCTGGGTCATCACCACAGTCTGGGCTGTTTCAATTACCTGACCAACAAAGGGATTATCGGCCAGGGCGATAGTCTTATGCTGCCTATTAACATTCGAGTTGTTATGATGCAGGTATTCGGCTGCCACCGTCAGTTCAATCCGGGTGGAATTCAAAAGGGCCAGGCTGGTACAGCTAGCCTGGAATTGGCGGCCAATCGCTTCGGCAACGGCGGCCAGGGCTGTGGGCATATCATTGATGGTAGCCAGAAGCTGATTAAAATAGTTCAATAGAGCCAGTTCGCCCACCCGACCGGCCAACTCGTCGTGAGCCTGCTGCAACGCTTCTTCGGCCCGCTTGCGTTCGGTAATATCGGTGCGGACGCCGACAATACCCCCTTCCCTGGTCCTGCGCTCACTGACTTGCAACCAACGCCCATTACCAAGCTGTTGGAGGAAAGACCCCTTAGGCTGCAGGTGCTGTTTTATCCCGGTCCTCAATCCAGGCCTCCTCACCGCCGGGGGCAATTTTTACCTGGCCTCGATAAACGCTGTGCCTGATATGATCCTCAAAACGCACACCGGGCTGCAGCAAATCGGCGCTTAAATTGTAGAACTGCTGGAAGATGCTGTTGCACAGCACCAGCCGGTCTTCGGCGTCGTAGAGGGCAAATCCTTCGGTCAGGCTCTCAATCGCATCCACCAATTGGGTGCGGGCTTTTTTGAGCTGGGCTTCACTGGCCCGCAAAGCGGCCTCGGCCCGGCGACGTTCAACCAATTCCCATTGCGCGGCTGCGTACCACTGGGCATTATCCAGGGCCAGGGCAGCTAATTGAGCAAACCACATGCCGACCTGAACCTGCTCTTCGTCAAAACGATGATCCGGGATGTCTCGGCCCAGAGCCAGGACACCTAAACACTTTGGGCCGGCCAAAATCGGAAAATCGGCGGTGGCCTGAAGCGACAAACTGCTGTAGATAGCCCGGCTGTTAGCCCACTCGGTATAATTGTCTAAAATAACTGGCTGATGGCTGTCGAAAACCTGCCAGGTGAGCACGCCTTCGCCCCGGCGCAGCCGGTCGCCGGCCAGGAAGGGTTGATTTTTGGTAAAAGCCCGGACCACCAGTTCGTCCGCTTCAATCAGGGAAATCTCACCGTAGGGCGCATCGAGCAGTTCCGCGGCGCGTTCAACAATGGTTTGCAGCACCTCGGCCACCTCACGCCGGTTGAGCAGGTCAACGGCCACATAATGCAGCGCCGACAGATAATCATTACGCCGGCGCAGGGTTTCTTCCGCTTTTTTGCGGGCGGTAATATCTAACCACACCCCGTCCCACAGGGTTGAACCATCGGCCAAACGACGGGGAGCCGCCCGACAGTGAATCCATTTAATCTCACCCTGCCGGGTGTACTGGCGAAACTCGCAGTCAAAAACGGTCAGGTTTTGGGCCGACTCGGCTTCGTCGGCCCGGAGCAGGGGTAAATCTTCGGGCAGAATCAGACTGTAGAAGTCAGCAGCGCTGGCCTGGACCTCCGGGACAGTAATGCCAAAAATACGCTCCACCCCGGCGCTCATATAAGGAAAATAAATAAAGCCGTCGGGCCGATGGATCACCTGGTAGATGGCCCCGTCGGGCAGGTTATCGCCCATCTGGCGCAGTAAGGTTTCGCTCCGGCGCAGAGCCTCCTCAACCCGCTGGCGCTCGGCAATTTCCTGCTGGGCCTGCTGGTAAAGCCGGGCGTTGGCCACGGAAATAGCTACCTGGTTAGCCAACGTCTCCAACAGGCGCAGTTGATTGTCGGTATAAGCATAAGGGGGATAGGCCTGGGCCGAAATCATCCCCATAATTTTACCGGCCAGGCGCAGCGGTGTGGCCAGTACGGAACAGGTATCTTCTTCTGAACCAAAAAGCTCTGCCCCCATGGCCTGATTGTCGGCTTCATCACAACAATCGTCCAGCCGCAGCGATTGGCCTGAGATGATAATAGTAGACGTCAGGCCGCGGCCCAGAGGTTGACGTTCATTAGGCCAGCGTTGACCCTGGTCAAACAGGTAGGCATCTTCTACCTCCTGCTGCTTTTCGTCCAGCAAGGCAATAATAAAGGCATCCACCGGCATAAGTCGTTTGGCTGCTTCATGGGCAGCCAGATAGACTTTTTCCAGTTCCAGGCTGGCGGCAATTTCCTGGGTAACTTGCTGGAGCGCAGCCAAATTGGCGGTTTCCTGGGCCAGTTCGGCCGTGCGCGCGTCCACCCGCTGTTCCAGTTCTTCGCTGTAGCGGGCCACCTGTTGAAACAGCCGGGCATTTTCAATGGCAACGGCAGCCTGTCCGGCCAGGGTTTCGAAGAGCAACTCGTCGGCCCGGGTGAAGTGATTGGGATCCGGGGCTTCTATAATCAAAACTCCGCCGACTTGCCCCTCTATCTTTAAGGGGGCATACATAGCCGAGCGCCCGGTCCATTGGTCTGGGCCGGCCACATAACGCGGCTCTTGCAGGATATCGGCCACGGTGATAAACCGACCGCTGTGAACCACGGCCACGGCAAGCCCTTGCTCGCCGGCCAAAGGCAAGCGCATTTGGGTTTGCCCGGTATCATTACCGACCAGAGAAAATGAGTAGACCAACTCATTTGCGGCTTTATCTACAACAACGTAGCCAGAAGCTCCCCCCTTCAGGCTGGATAAGGCCACTGTCAATACCCGGCGGACAATGGCATTCTCATCCCGCAGCAGGGTCAATTCCTGCCCCAGGTGGTAAATGGCGTTCAGGCGTTCTTCCAGTTGTTTGCGCGGGGTAATATCTCGTCCCACCGATTGAAATTCGACCACATGGCCGGCCTCATCGAAAAAGGCCCGATCTACCCACTGCTCCCAGCGAATTTGGTCACCATAAATAATGGTCCGGTGCTCGCTGATACTAACCGGGTTTTCGGGCCTGAAGCCGGCAAAGTATTGGGCAAGTTCGGCCTGTTCATCAGGAGGAATATGCTCAAATAAATTAGTACCCAGCAGTTCTTCCCGCGTATGTCCATAATCACGGGCATAAGCCTCGTTGACAAAGGTTAGCGTACCATCCGGCAGATGACGGTTAACCAGTTCGGTCTGGTCCTCAACAACAGCCCGATAGAGGGCTTCGCTTTGACGCAGGGCGACTTCAGTTTGTTTGCGAGTGGTAATATTTTGAAAGGCTGAGATGGCATAGGCTACCTGTCCCTGCGTATTGAGTATCGGGCAAGCATATACCTCGAGGAAGGTGGTCTGGTCAGCATGTCGGTACTCCAGATCATCCGCGAGGGCTGTTTGACCCTGCAAAGCCCGTACCAGTGGGTATTGTTCAGGGGGGTAGAGTTGGTCTGCGCCGGCCAGGTAGACAGGAAATTTGACGCGCGTCTCCTCCCAGGGAAGGACCGTGGTTGGATCGAGAGACGCCGGCAGATTAAAGATACGTTTGGCCTGTTCATTGATAAAAGCCAACTTGCCATCGGGGGTGTAAACCGTTATCCCCAGCGGCAGAGCCTCCATAAACTGGTTCAGGCGGTGCTCGCTGGCGCGCAGCATTTCCTCGGCATGGTTGCGCTCGGTGATTTCCCTTTTAAGCTGTTCATTCACCTCAGTCAGTTCAGCGGTGCGCTGTTTGACCAGTTCTTCCAGGTGCTGGCGATGCTGCTGGAGTTCTTCTTCCAGGCGTATCCGCGCGGTAACATTGCGGATTACCACCAGGCGACCGGAAAACCGGCCCTGCCGATTGCGCAGGGGTGAAATATTCAGATCCAGGTAACGTTTTTCCTCCCCCGCGCCAAATTCAAGGGTGGTATGCGCTTCGTTTACGTGTTGGTATTGGCTGACAAGATCGGATTGGTTGGCAAATATCTGTTCAACCGGCTGGCCGATGAGGGTTGAAGCAGTCTGCCCGATAAGTTTGCAAGCCGCCGGATTGAGGTCAACTACTCGGTTGTGGATGTCAAGCACAATCACACTGTCATCCATGCTTTCGATCAGGGCATGACGGGCTACCGGCGCAATATCTAACATGCGGTAGCGGAAAAGCCCCCAGCCCATTACCAGGTAGCTGAGAGCAAGCGCAAATGGAGTCGTATCTCGCTGGAAAGTCAGGTTGACGCCGAGCATAATCAGAGCCATATCTACCAGCAGGATCAGTGCGCCAACCGTCACCAGGCCAACCTGGGCACGATACAGCGGATGGGAGCGAAAGAATCTAGCGCCGAGGATAAAAAGACCTAACAGAATTAGGGCATATCCATAAAAAGCCATCACCCAAACTAATGGAGTGAAATCATACATTAAAGCCGGAAACGGCTCACCGGGGACCAACCATGCGTTGGCCTGGGCTAAGCCGTGAAAATCATTGGTCAACACAAACAACCAAAAGATGGCAACCGGGATACCCAGCAGGCTCATGAGACGTTTAGGCCCTGTGAGGCGATAACCGGCATATTGCAAGGTAAAAACCAAAAAGGCCAGCGGCCAGATGGCTACTCCAACCCACTGAGTGTTATCCCAGAAAATCTTTGTCTCCAGACTCGGGCTGACCAGTTCAAAAATGTACCCCAGCGTAGCTGAGGCTCCGGCCAGAGCAGCCATGGCAAAAGGGACAGCCCCAGCCACAGTCCGGTGCCGCCAGGCGTAGAAACCAATCGTGGTAGTGATAGCCACCGAAACCAGGTAGGGAAGCAGGAAAAGTAAAAGCTGCCCGTTCATTGATTTTTTGCCCCTGTACCGGCCCAGGGTTGAGTTGGCCCGCACCATCTGGAGTAATTCCATAAAAGGCAGCAGGATTTTGTACGGTTCGGGGTGTCAAAATGCCGAAGTGCCAGTTGGTGAGAAGTATGTTGCATAGACCTGTCCTCAAACTTAGGGGGTGGGAGTCTCCAAAGATCGGTTTTTATTAGGCATATCGCCATTATCTAATATACAAGCATTATGAAGATTTGTAAAAGGTCAAAATGGCCTATCTTGCCCAAAGAGAGAAATATGAACAGGCGTTTGCACAGTATTTACACAACAGTGATGCAATGTAAACAGCACAGCCAAACTTTTATGATATGCTCTATAAAACGAAAAGGAGAAAGTGGCCGATGTTACCAAAAACAAACCCGCGCGAGAAACAAGACCAGGCCGAACCTTTCTACGTTATGCCATCTATGGTGTTACAAGACGAGCCTGAACTCAATCAGCCAGTTCTCCAGCCGGAAAGCGCTCCCGGCCCGCTCAAGCGCATCCTGGTGGTAGACGACGAAAAATATATCACCTTTATGCTCAAAGAAGGGCTGGAGGAGCTGCCAAACTGCGAAATTGTCACCGCTTCCACCGGCGAGCAGGCCCTTCTACTCTGCCAGGCTCAACCGTTTGATATGCTGATCAGCGATTATCGCATGACCGGGATTGACGGCTTGACCCTGGCGGCCCAGGTACGCCAGGCCCAGCCGCAGACGGTGGTCATCATGCTGACCGCTCACAGCAGCGAAATCCTGCTGGCGCAGGCAGCCAAAATTTCGATCCGCCGGGTTTTGAATAAACCGGTCAAACTGCCCGAAATACGGCAGCTTGTATCAGAAGTATTGGATAGCAAAAGTAACAATATTGCCCGGACATCCCATTCATTCGCTTAAGGACAGGATACTTTGTATGAAAACTAGCCGTGTTCTCATAATGGAAGATGAAGACGATTTGCGCCATCTTTACAGCAAAGCCTTAACCAAAGCCGGTTACGAAGTTTACTCGGCGGCCAACCTGCAAACCGCCCGCAATTATTTGGGCGAGCAGCAGTTTGATGCCTTTCTGTGTGATATCCGGATTGGCAAGAACGAGCTTGGCACCACGCTGCTGCGCGAAAAGTTGGACACCCTCCAAGAAAATGACACCCGGGTTATTGTACTTTCCTGTGAAACCCAGTACCGGCCCCTGTGCGAAGAAATGGGCGTCGAATTTTTCCTGGAAAGCCAGTGGCCATTCACTCGATGATCACCCTGGTAGACCGGCTCACCGCCCGGCACGCGATCTGATCCCTGAACCGTTAAACTCAACTATAAAAAGAAGGTAAATTATGTCTCCCTCACTATCATTAGATACCACCACTCCTCAAGTAACCAAACCGGCTGGACCTGGCCGGGTGCTGGTGATGGACAGTGATGCCCATCACCGCTATATCTACCAGCGCGCGCTCAACCACGCCGGTTATCGTGTTGACGCCGTAACCTCCCTGTCTGAGGCCCAGCACCTTCTAACCCGATGCCAATATGCGGTGTTTTTGGGTGATGTTGAAACGGCGCTGATCAACGGCGAATTCGAGCGGCTGGCTGCCCTGTGCGACGATCTGAGCAAAAAGGATACCAGCGTGATTATGGTAGCCGATGAGGGGCATTATCACCTCCAGAGCCAGGCCGCCGGCGCAGCCGGCTTCATCAAAAAACCTATCCAGGTCCGCCCGCTGGTTGACCTGGTAAACAATCTAATTTCGTCCATTAAACAACTATAATTCTCAGGAGCTACCATGCATTTCGACTCGTACATCCAAACCAGACTTTCCACACTAATAACCACGTTGTTGATTTTGTTCAGCCTGCTTCTGGCTGGCTGCAATTCAAACACCCAGGCTTCAACCGAGACGCTGCCCCCCAGCCCGGTCAATGTACAGCTTTCATGGGTTCACAATATTGAATTTGCCGGCTTTTATATGGCCGAAGAAAAAGAATACTTTGGCGCAGAAAATCTGGCTGTCACCCTGAAGCCCCAGGTTTTTGACCAACTGGTTAACCCTATTGACGAGGTTCTGGCCGGCAAGGCCGATTTTGGGGTAACCGGCGGCAGTTCTCTGCTGCTGGCCCGCGCCGAAGGAAAACCGGTGGTGGCCATTGCCGCGCTTTACCAGCGCAACCCGCTGGTGCTTATTTCGTTGGCCGAAAAGAATATCACCCGGCCCCAGGATTTGGTCGGGAAGACTGTCTTGCTTGATCATGGCAGCGTTGATAGCGTGATTTATACAGCCTTAATTGCCCAGGAACAGGGGATCGAATCGGAACAGGTTAAATTTGTTCAAAAGACCACGTTTGGCATCCAACCGCTTCTTGACGGCGACGCCGACGTGATTGATGGCTTTATCAACAACGAGCCGGTGCAGTTAGAGCAGCAGGGGCACAAGGTCAACCTGATTATTCCGGCCAATTATGGCCTTGACATGTATGCCAACGTTATCTTCACGACCGAAGAAATGATTGCCCAGCGGCCCGACCTGGTGGAGCGTTTTGTCAGAGCTTCAGTGCGAGGCATCCAAAGCGCCATCGAAGACCCCAAAAGCGCCGTCACAATGACCACCGCCCGCAATTCGGACTTAAATTTCGAGTCGGAGGTCGAGTCAATGAACCGCTCCCTGCCCCTGTTTAACCCGGCCGGCAGCAAGCCCGGCCTCATGACCCCGGCCATCTGGCAAGGTGGTTACCAAATCCTGCTCGACCAGGGCACCCTGAAAGACCCAATTGAGCTTGAAAAAGCCTATACCCTCTCTTTTCTGACTAAAGTTTACGACAACCAGTAAGACCCAAGGCCGGCTAAGCGATTATCCGGCCAGCGAGGCAACTCATGGACGAAACTTCAAAATCTCCCTCTGTCCCTGTGTGGGCAGCTCAAAACCCCACGCCTGACCTGCCTTTTTGGCGGCAGCTCCGCTGGAACTTGATCATGTATTTTGTCGCTCTGGCGGTGATACCTGTGGCGGTTGTGGTAGCGATTGTGCTGCCGCTGGCCCGCGAACAGGCCACGGTCCAGACCACCAACCAACTGGTCTCGGTGGCCGAATTAAAAATTGCCCAGATTACCCGCTGGCTCGAAGACAGTCACTCCATCTTGCATGTTTTCCTTTCCGACCCAAACCGGGAAGCCCAGACTACCAGCCTGGCTCAGGCCAGCCTTGAGCCAAACGATCTGACCAGCCTGGAACCTGAACAAGAAGCGGTGGGCGAACTCCTGGCCCTTACCACCAGCGATCAAACCTTTTTTGAAGAACTCTTTTTCTACAACACCGCAGGAAAAATTATCGCCGCCTCCGACCCCGGCCGGTGGGTCAGCTTGTGGTCAACCAGCCCTATTTTGAGCCTAGTTTACAGGGAGAGGAACACTATACCCAGGCACCTTTCTATGAGCTGGGACGCACCGAACTGACCATGTACGCCACCCATACCGTACGTGATTCCCAAAGGGGTCAACCGCTTGTGGTTATGGCCGGCCGGCTGGACATGAATACGCTGAGCCAGATTATGACCCAGTGGGAAGGACTGGGGCAATCAGGCGAAACCTATCTGATCAGCCCTGAGAACAATTATATGATTACCCCCAGCCGCTTTGAAAGCGAAGGCTATACCCGCACCCGGGCTTACGGCAGCGAGGGGATTGACCAGGCCTTGTTGGGCCAGAATGGCACAGGTGTGTATGGCGATTATCGTAATCCGCCGGTGCCGGTAATTGGGGTTTACCGCTGGCTGCCGGAACTGAACGTGGCCCTGCTGGCGGAAATTGACGAAGCCGAAGCCCTGGCCCACTATAACGACGCCCGCAATTTTAGCCTGATTGTGGCCGGAATTGCGGTGGTGGTGGCAGTCTTGATTGGACTTTTTAACGCTACCCGCATCGCCCAGCCCGTGACGGCACTGATCTACGCGGCCCGCCAGATTGCCGCGGGCAACCTTGAAGTCAACATGCCACCGGCCGCTCAGGATGAAGTCGGGCTGCTGTCCAAAACTTTCGGGCTGATGGCCGGCCAACTACGCGACCTGCTGACCACCCTGGAACAGCGGGTCGCCGACCGAACCCGCGCCCTCGAAACCAGCGCCGAGGTCAGCCGCAGCCTTTCCACCATTCTGGACGAAAAGCAACTGGTGGCTGCTGTGGTTGAACAAGTTCGTTCAGCTTTTGATTACTACTATGCCCACATCTATTTGTTTGATACCACCGGCGAGACGCTGCTGATGGCCGGTGGCACCGGCGAAGCGGGCCGGACGATGCTGGCCCGCGGCCACACCATCCCCAAAGGTAAAGGTCTGGTCGGACGCGCGGCTGAAACCAATCGCCCGGTGCTAATCCCCGACGTGTCGCAAGACTCCGGCTGGCTGTCCAACCCGCTGCTGCCCGACACCAAAGCCGAAGTGGCTGTACCCATCGCCGTTGGCGAGCGGGTGCTGGGCGTGCTCGACGTGCAGCACAGTGTAGCCGGGGGTCTGGGCCAGACTGAAGCCCAATTGATTCAATCTATCGCCAACCAGGTAGCCATCGCCTTGCAAAACGCCCGCCTGTATCAGCAAACCAGGCAGCAGGCCGAGCAAGAGGCGCTGATCAACACCATCGGCAAGAAGATCCAACAGGCCGCCACCATCGAGACCGTGCTGCAAACGGCGGTACGAGAACTGGGCCAGGCTATGGGCAGCCAACGCGCCAGCATCCAGGTTAGCCGGATCAACAGTACAGACCAGAGACAAAATTAATCAGCGGCATGGAGTACCACGATGTTTAAGAATCTAAAACTGCGAACCAAACTAATTATCAGCCTGGCTGTGCTTGTTGTAACTTCAAGTATTGCGGCTTTTGTGGGCAACCAGCTTGCCTTTACCGAAATCTCCGAGGTCGGTATCCCTTTTTTGCAGACCATGAACCAGACAACGGAACTGGTAGGGCGAGTCCAGGTTGAAACCCTGGAATTTGTCGCCACTGCCGAGGACGAAACCCTGGAACAGTTGGAGCAGAACATCAACGACCTGACAAAGGTGACGGAGCAGTTGAAGAATCATGAAGGCGTCCACGAGGAGGAGGCCCAGGTAATTGAAGAAACAACCCAACTGATCGGGCAATTAACCACCCTGGGGCCAGAGATTATCGAATCTCATACCCAAACCCTGGAGAATTTAGAAGTCCTTGAAGCCCTTGAGGCGGAACAAACCTCAACCGCCAACGAAGCGATAGCGGTTATTGAAGCCGAGGTAGCGCGCCACATTCAGGCCGGGGATTTGGCCAAACTTGAAGAAGATTCTATTCCCTCACTGCAAGAACTGAACAACTTTGTCTATAATATCCGCTCTATGCAGGTCGAGACTCTGGACTTTGCCAGACTGGGCGAAGCGGACAGCATTGCCGAGTTTGAAGAGGCCCAGGTTCAGGTGGAAGCCGCTCAGGTACAGTTGGAAAAAATTATGGAGCCGGATGAACCCGGCGAGGCTAACCTGGTGGCGCAACTGGACGAGATTGAAGAACAAATCGAAACCACCGGCCGGGCCGTTATCGCCTCGCATACCAACACCCTGGAGCTGCTGGAAGAACTGGAAGAAGTAGAAATAGCGCTTGATCAGAGCCTGGGATTGGCGCAACAGGCAGCGCAGGGGGATGTGGCCGAGGGGCTGGCTTCAGCCACGTTGTACGGGCTTTTGACAGCCCTGGTCACTTTGGTTCTGGCCGTTCTGGTCAGTATCTTTCTGGCCAACACCCTGGCCCAGCCTATTGCCGGGCTGGCCCACACCGCCGAACAGATGACTGCCGGGAATCTTTCGGCCCGCAGCGAGGTTAGCAGCGGCGACGAAATCGGAGTGCTGGCCGGCAGCTTCAATCGGATGGCCGACCAGTTGCAGAAAACCCTGATGGGCCTGGAACAGCGCGTGGCCGAACGAACCCGCGCCATTGAAATCAGTATGGATGTCAGCCGCCGTCTCTCGACCCTTCTGGATGAAAAACAACTGGTGGCCGAAGTGGTCGAACAGATGCGGGCGGCCTTTGATTACTACTACGCTCAGATTTATCTGTGTGATGCCACCCACAACAAGCTGTTGATGGCCGGCGGTACCGGCGAGGCCGGCCAGGTTATGCTGGCCCGCGGCCACGCCCTGGAGCGCGGCCAGGGTTTGGTCGGGCGCGCCGCCGAAACCAACACGGTCGTGCTGGTGCCCGATGTTCAGAAAGAGCCGGGCTGGCTGCCCAACCCGCTGCTGCCCGAAACCCAGGCCGAAGTCGCTGTACCCATCACCGTTGGCGACGAGGTGTTGGGGGTGTTGGACGTGCAGCACAGTATAGCCGGCGGCTTGCAATCTGCCGATGCTGACCTGATCCAGGCCATTGCCAACCAGGTGGCTATCGCTCTGCAAAATGCGCGGGCTTATGCCCAAACCCAGCGCCGGGCCGAGCGTGAGGCCATGATCAGCGCCATCGGCCAAAAATCCAGGCGGCCGCTACGGTAGACAGCGCGATGCAGGTTGCCGTGCGTGAACTGGGCCGGGCGCTCAAACCGGCCCGCAGCCAGGTCCGTTTGACCATCTCTCAATCAACCAACGGTCAGAAACAGGAGTAACGATGCCTACTCGAACCCACGCTCACTTGCCCAACCGGCCCGTGCCTCAAAATCGCAAAAATTTCTCTCCAATCTTTAATCTCAGCTTGCGCCTTAAATTAATGGTCGCTTTTCTGCTTGTCACTGCCCTGGTCGTAGCAGCGGTGGCCTTTGCTGCCAACTGGGTTATCCGCGAAGAACTGACTAATCATGCCGGCGCAAACCTGCTCACACTTACGATTGATAAAAGCGCCGAGATTGCTCAGACGATTAAAAAAGAAGAGGATACACTGAGAACCATTGCTTTAAACAAGCTGGTTCAGGATGCGGTTGTAGCGGCCAGCACGGCCAACCTGAAAACAGTGGCCGAAAATGGAGAGCTTAGCCGGCAATGGCTGGCCGCCGTCGCCACCGACAATAATGCTGATCCATTGGTGGCCGCCGTGCTTAATAACGAGGTTGCGGTTGAACTGCGTAAATATCAGGTAGCGTTTCCCCAGCATGCTGAGATACTTGTCACCGACCGGCACGGCCGGCTTGTGGCTGCGACCAACCGGACTTCTGATTTCTATCAGGCCGACGAAATCTGGTGGCGGGAAGCCAACAAAGCCGGACAGGGTGCGGTCTATATAGGCCAACCGGAGTTTGATGAGAGCGCTGGAGTCTATGCAATTAATATCGCCCTGCCCATCCGCGCCCATAACAGCCCGGAAGTTTTAGGGATTCTGCGAACTACTCTCAACGTTAACGTTTTAACCAGCGTGTTAGCCACGGGGCAGTTCGGGCAAACGGGCCACACCGACATTTATTTACCGGATGGCCGGGAGATTGAGCTAGAAAATGAGGCTGGTCAGTTAGAACTGGTCATTGCAGAAGCAGCTATTACCCCCGAAACTCTGGAGAAATTCCGTGCCGGCACCTCCTACCTGGCGGAACGTCATGAAGCCCAACCTGGCCTGATGGCCGGAGCGTTGATGACCTCGCCCAGATCAAACTCAACAGACGCGGACAATATGGATGAGTTAGGTTGGGTGATCGTAACAGTGCAAGACTATGCCGAAGCGTTACAACCTATTGAAACCGCCGCCCGGACCACTTTATTGGTCGCTTTAGGGGCGCTGGTGGGGGCGGGACTGCTCGGTTTAGGGGCGGCACAACTGCTGGCGGCGCCGATCACCCGGCTCACCGCGGTAGTGACCAGAATTGCTCAGGCAATCTGAAGATTCAAGCCCCCGTCGAGTCTGGCGATGAAATTGGGACGCTGGCCATCAGCTTTAATCAAATGACCAGCCAATTACAGGAGACCCTGGCCGACCTGGAACGGCGCGTCGCCGACCGCACTCGCGGCCTGGAATTGGCGGCCAAAGTAGCCCAAGAGATAGCGACTGTGCGCAATCTTGATACCCTGCTGGCCCAATCAGCCGAACTTATCCATACCGTCTTTGGCCTGTATCACACCCAAATCTATCTGGCCGACTCCACCGGCCGCACCCTGACCCTCCAGGCCGCCACCGGCTCCATAGGCGAACAGTTGCTGCGGCGTGGCCATCGCCTGGCCATCAAAACCGGCTCCATCAACGGGACGGCGGCGGCGGAAAAACGTTCGGTTGTGGTAGCCGATACCACCCAAAGCGCTACCTTTTTGCCCAACCCGCTGCTGCCCGATACTCGTTCGGAAGTGGCGGTGCCGCTTATGGTCGGTGATCGGGTGGTGGGTGTGCTTGACCTACAGCACGATTTTGTTGATGCCTTATCCGAAGAAAACCTGCCGGCCTTTGAAGCCCTGGCCGGCCAGTTGGCGATTGCAATCGAAAACGCCCGCCTGTTTGTTGAAACCGAACAGGCCAGAACCGAGGTCGAATTGTATACCCGCCATTTGACCGGCGCAGGCTGGTCGGAATTTCTCGACGGGGTGAACCGTAGCGAGCGCATAGGCTTTAATTACGAAGCCGGGACGGTTAATCCGCTGGCCGAGGCTCTGCCGGAAACACATAACGACCACACCCTGGCCGCGCCTATTGCCGTCAATGGGGTTACCGTCGGTCAGCTTCAGCTTGAAGATGAGAATAACCAGAGTTGGACCAGCGCCGAAATTGAACTGGCCAAAGCCGTGGCCGAGCAGGTGGGGCAGCAGCTTGAAAATTTGCGGCTGCTGGCTCAGGCGGAGCAGTACCAGGCCGAAGCCGAAGCCGCCGTTCGTCAAACCACTCGACAAGGTTGGGCTGATTATGTTAACAATTTAACCCCGCTCAACAGCGGCTACGGTTATAATCAACACCAGGTGATACCCCTCCTGGAGCTAAACGAAACCGATACCACCCTGACAAAACCGCTGACCATCCGGGGTGAGATGATCGGTGAGCTGCTTGTCGAGGCGGACCCTGACCTGGCTGACGATGCCGTGGAATTGCTGACCGCTGTAGCCGAACAGTTAAGCGCGCGCTGGAAAATGCCCGCTTAACCGAGCAGACGGCTCAAGCGCTGACCCAAACAGAAGAGCAAGCCGACCGGCTGGCCGCGTTGAACGAAATGAGCGAAGCGCTCAACCGGGTTACGGATATCAATCTGGCTTATGCGGTTGTGGCGGCTAAAACCCCGGCCATTCTCCAGAGTGACCGGGTGAGTATCGCCCTCCTAACGCCAACGGATGACGGCTGCAACCTTTTAATCCTTGACGGCGAAAAAGGGGCGATCCCCAGCAGCGCCGTATTCCCTCTGGCCGAGACAGCCAGCGGCCGGGCTATCCGGCAGAATCGGGTACTCAATCACGCGGCATCGCTGGAGAGCCAAGAGCTTGACCTGCGCCAATCGGCTGAAAGCGGCCTGCTTTCGACCCTTATGGCGCCTTTGACGGTCAACGGACAGGTCATCGGTACGTTGAATTTTGACAGCCGCCGGTCTCAGGCCTTTACCAAATTTGATGAAGACGTGGTGCGTCGTATTGCTTCGCTGCTGGCTTCAACCATCGAGAACAAACAGTTGTTGAACCAGCTCACCTTGCAGGAAGAACGCCTCCGCTCGCTCTACAGTATTACTACCCAGGCCGATTTGACGGTTGAGCAGCAATTTGAAGAACTATTAACCGCCGGAGCGTCGCTGCTGGGGCTGAACCTGGGCATCATCAGTCAAATTGAAGACGAACTTTACACCGTTATCCATTTCCATGCGCCCGCCGGAGTCTTACAAAAGAATCAAACCTTTGAATTGGGCCAAACTTACTGTGCCCTGACCCTAAAAGCGAACCATATTGTCAGTATCAATCACATGGGGACCTCTCATTTCAGAGGGCATCCCTGCTACAAGAGTTTTGGTTTAGAAGCTTACATTGGCGTACCCCTATGGGTTAAAGGCCAGCGGTTTGGCACGTTAAACTTCTCCAGTCCTACCCCAAAGAATACGCCTTTCACCCAGGCCGACGAAGACTTTGTGCAATTGATGGGCCAGTGGGTCAGCGCGGCGCTGGAGCGCAAGCAGCAGGAAGAGATGCTGGCCTATCGTGCCAACGAAATTGAACAGGCCAACCGTTACCTCGACTCCATTGTTGAGAACATGCCGACAATGCTGTTCATCAAGGATGCCGAAAATCTAAACTTTGTCCGTTGGAATAAAGCTGCGGAAGAGTTGGTTGGGTTCAGCCGGGAAATTATTCTGGGCAAAAACGATTACGATTTCTTCCCCCAGGCCGAAGCTGAATTCTTTACCGGCAAAGATCGGGAAGTTTTGAACGGCAATCAGATTGTTGATATAGCCGAGGAAACGATCCAAACGGCGCATAAAGGGCTGCGCTACATGCACACCCGCAAGGTGCCCCTCTATAATGCTGAAGGCAAACCGGCCTTTCTGTTAGGTATTTCCGAAGATATTACGGAACGCAAACAAGCTGAAGAGGCGCTGCGCGAGAACGAAAGCCGCTTGACCGATGCCTTAAAAACGGCCAAATTGGCTTACTGGGAATTTGACGTAGCCAGTGAAATTTTCACCTTTAACGACCAATTCTACGCCTTGCTGCATACTACCGCCGAGCAAGAGGGGGGATACTTGATGTCGGCGAGTCAGTACGCTCAGAAGTTTATACATCCTGATGAGGCATATCTTGTCGGTGCTATTATGGACGAGGCCAGCGAGTCAACTGATCCAAACTTTACCGGACAAATTGAACATCGGTTCATGCGGGCCGATGGGAGTGAAGGGCACATCCTGGTGAGATTTAGAGAGATTAAAGATGCACAGGGTTTCTCGGTTAAACGCGTTGGAGCTAACCAGGATATTACTGAGCGCAAACAGGCTCAGCAAACACTCCTGCTGCACGATGAAGCTATGGCTTCGAGTGAAAACGGTATCACCATTGCCGATGCTTCCCAGCCCGACTTGCCCTTGATTTACGTTAATGCCGCTTTTGAACGGATTACCGGTTATTCGGCTGACGAGGTTCTTAACCGGAACTGCCGTTTCTTACAGGGGCCGGAAACCAATCAGCCCGCCCTGGACGAGTTGCGCAGCGCCCTCAAGACCGGGCAGAGCTGCACCGTGGTTCTACGCAATTATCGTAAAGATGGAACCTTATTCTGGAACCGGCTGAGCCTGTCTCCGATTGTCGATACTGCCGGAAATCCGACCCATTTTGTGGGGGTTCAGGTGGATATTACCGAACAGATTGAGGCGGAAGAAACCATTGCCAAACGCGCCGCCGAACTGCAAACGGTGGCCCAGGTTAGCACGGCTGCCTCGACCATCCTGGAAACGACCCACCTGCTGGAACGAGTGGTTGATTTAACCAAAGAAAGTTTTGGTCTGTACCACGCCCACATCTACCTGTTGAACGAAACGGGCGATACCCTGGCGCTGGCCGCCGGGGCCGGCGAAGTGGGGCAGAAAATGGTAGCCCAGGGCTGGCAAATCCCCCTGAGCCGGGAAAAATCGCTGGTGGCTCGCGCTGCCCGCACCAAAGAAGGCGTTATCGTCAATGATGTCCAGGCCGACCCCGAATTTCTGCCCAACCCGCTGCTGCCCGAAACCCGCTCAGAAATGGCAGTACCGCTGGTAGTCGGGGATAAAGTGATGGGGGTGCTCGACGTGCAGGCCGACCAGGTCAGTCGTTTCAGCGCCGAAGATATTCACATTCAAACCACATTGGCCGCCCAGGTGGCTGCTGCCCTGGAAAATGCCCGCCTCTTTGAAGAGAGCAAACGGACGGCCGAACGTCTGCGCGAAGTAGACCGGCTCAAGAGTGAATTCCTGGCCAATATGAGCCATGAGCTGCGCACGCCGCTCAACTCGATCATCGGCTACTCCGAAATGATGTTGATGGGTATCAGCGGTGACATTCCGCCCGAACTGACCGAAGATATCGAAGCGATTTATGATAACGGTAAACACCTGCTCCACCTGATCAGCGATATTCTGGACCTGGCCAAGATCGAAGCAGGTCGCTTAAGCCTAAGATTTGAACAGGTCGGGATTGATGCGCTGCTGGATGAGGTAAAAACCAACAATGCCAGCCTGTTCCTCAAAAAACAGATTGAGTTGAGAGTTGAGGCGGCAAAAAATTTACCCCTGATTCAGGCTGATCCTCTCCGTCTGAACCAAATCCTCAACAACCTTATTTCTAACGCCGCTAAATTTACCAACGAAGGCTATGTTCAACTGCGGGCGTATCAGGAGTGCGACTGGCTTTGTGTCGAAGTGGAAGATACCGGCATCGGCATGAACGAAGATGATTTGAATAAAATCTTCGAGAAGTTTATGCAAGTAGACGGCTCTTATACCCGGCGCGCCGAAGGCACCGGCCTCGGCTTGGCCATTACCCGCCATCTGATCGAGATGCACGGGGGTCAAATTGGGGTTCGCAGCCAGCCTGATCAGGGCACAGTCTTTACCGTGCGCCTGCCGATTGAACCAGAGGAGCCTGCCGAGGAGCAAGAGGAGCTTAAGCCGGCGCTAGCCAAAGCCGTTTAATTCAATCAGGTTTGCCAACCGAACAAACGTTGTATAATGATATGTAGACATGTTTTGAGGCAACCGACTTCCCGAAAGTGAACCACAGGAGACACAGGGTGAGTCATCAACCACGACCCCGCCAGGCCAGTTCAACCTGGTCACATTTTGGGCAAGGCCCCAGTTTACGGTGGCGGCTTTTAACGCTCCTGGGCGGCATGCTGCTTGTTACCTTGTTGGCCATCGGTACGGGTGTTTTATTTTTCATCGCGCAAAATGAGCAACACACCTGGCAAGCCCGCCAGCACGAAGCAGCCCACCATGCCGCTGCTATCACTGCCGCCTTCATTCAGCGGGTCAAGGACTCCCTGGTTCTGATTGATCTGTTGGAGCAAGATGAACTTGCTAGCGCCCCTCACTTCATGACTAAACTGCTCGCGCAAAACACAGCGCTGCTGGAATTAGTCTATCTGGATGCCACCGGCTCACCTTTGGCCAGCGCTTATCAGGATACCCCCGTCTTATCAAATCTGTTTACTGCGCCTCAATCTATTTGGTTCCGCCGGGCAGCGGCAGGTGAGGTTTATTTGGGCGATGTTCAGATTTCGGCCGAGAGCGAACCATACCTGATTATTGCGATGCCGGCGCACGAAGGGGGCGTTATTGCTGCCCGGCTGGACATGCGCCTCTTGTGGGATAAAGTTGCTCAGTTCCAATTTGGTCAAATGGGTCAGGCTTATGTGATTAATCAAAATGGGTTAATCATCGCCCATACACAGCCGGAAGTCCCTTTGGCTTATCAAACCCTGACCGGACGGCCAGAACTGGAAGCACTGGCCCAGGCCCAGTTTAAAGAATGGAGTGGAAAATATTCTAATTTTCAGGGAATTCCCGTTGTTGGTGTTACCGCGCCGGTAGCCGGCACAGACTGGGTTATTATCACCGAACTGCCCCAGAACGAAGCTTCTGCCATCAGCCAGACGGCCTTGCTGATATTTGGGGGTGGGCTGGCTCTGTTTGGGCTGCTGGTTATCCTGCTCACCGGACGTTTTCTCGACCGGCTGATTTTGCAGCCCATGGAAACCTTGCGCGCCGGGGCTGTTCGCATTGGACAGGGTGACTTGCAGCAACGAATCGAAATCACCCAATATGATGAAGTGGGCCAGGTGGCTTACGCTTTTAATGACATGGTTGAGCGCTTGCGCAGCCGGGAAGCGGCGCTGCGAACGGCGGCCGATATTTCCAAACAAATCAATTCTATTCTCAACCCCGATCAGCTTTTGACTGAAGTGGTCTCGCTGTTCAAGGATCGCTTCAACCTGCACGGGGTTCAAGTTTACCTGCTTGATGAGACCTCCGGTATTCTGCGCCTGGAAGCTGGCTCATACCCGGCTGAAACGGCGGCAGACTCTCAGCATGTCCAAATCCCCCTGGATCAGGAAGATTGCCGGGTGGCCAGGCGGCGCGCGCGCGAGATTATTTCTGGTAACGGCCAGCCAACCGAAGCAGACCTGTTGCCGGTCAAAACAGAGCTGGCAATCCCCCTGCTTATTCAGGATAAAGTTCTGGGCGTGCTGAATATTTTTGGAGACACTCCCCGGCTTTTTACTGCTTCCGATCTTGACACATTTGATACCCTGGCCGGGCAAATTGCCACCGCCCTGGAAAACGCCCGCCTCTTTGCCGAAAACCTGGATACAACCGAGCACCTTTTTGAAGTGGACCGCCTTAAAAATGAGTTTTTAGCCAATATGAGCCACGAACTACGCACCCCGCTCAACTCGATCACCGGGTATGCCGAAATTCTGCTGATGGGTTACAGCGGCCAGATAGATGAAGAGGCGCGCAGCGATGTTGAGGCTATTTACAGCAACAGCCAGCATTTGGTGCGGCTGGTCAACGACATCCTTGACCTGGCCAAAATCGAAGCGGGTCGTTTCAAATTAAACCTGGAAGAACTTTCGATCAAAGGGGTGCTCCAGCAAATTAAAACCAGCGCCGTAGGGTTGCTCAACAACAAACCGATCCAGTTTACAATTGATGCCGAAGCCGACCTGCCTCCTTTACAGGCCGACCGGGTGCGGGTCAATCAGATACTCACCAACCTTATTTCCAATGCCGTTAAGTTTACTGATGCAGGCCGCATCAGTCTGCGGGCGTTTCGCGAGAATGGCTGGGTTTGCTTTGCCGTGGAAGATACTGGCATTGGCATCAGTCAGGCGGATATGCAAACAATTTTTGAAAAATTCAGGCAGGCCGATGGCTCGTTAACTCGCCGGGCCGAGGGAACCGGGTTGGGCCTAACCATCACTCGCCACCTGGTGGAACTGCATGGCGGTAACATTGAAGTAAACAGCCAACTTGGCCAGGGCAGTACCTTTACCATCAGGCTGCCTGTAGCCAAAATTTAAACAATCTGGTATAGTAGTAGTTAGAAACTGTCCGTGAATAACTTTTCAGTTTGGGAGCTTAGAGATTGGCGATTGTTTAATCTCCAATGACCAATCTCCAATCTCTTGGCGCAGCAAAGTTATTTATGGACGACTGCTTGGTTGGTTGACGCAATCTTTACAAAATAACCATGTAACATAAACAACGCGGTTGGTATTCTGTGTTATGATAACCTGGCAGAATGAATGCGGTTATCTTGTTGAAAAGGCCCTGATGCCAACCGATCCTCGTTTATCAACTCGCAGCCCGAGCCGGGTAAAATGGCTCTGGATTTGCTGCCCCAGAACAGGCGAAGAGGTAGTGAGCTATCTTGAAGACCCTTTTGACATGTTTGGAAATCCGGCAGCATGGTGGGAATGTCCCGCCTGTGGAAGCTGGCATGTTGCGATGATGGATGAGTTGAAGGACCTACGTGAACAAATGACCAGCGCCCAAAATATTACGCCCTGGCTCAATGGACTAATCTTTAAAACTCTGACTCCGCACGGTCCACTTTTGGAAACCCCCGATGGATCATAAGACCATTCTTTATATCGAAGATAATTTTCATAATCGGCGGATTGTTCGCAAAATTCTAGACTCACGGGGCTATCAGACTCTTGAAGCTGAGGACGGCATCAACGGACTGGCGATGGTGCGTGAACTCCGGCCCCCGTTGATATTGTTGGATATCGGTTTACCCGGCATGGACGGCCTGGAGGTGGTGGGGCATATTAAAGCCGATCCCCAACTGTCCCATATTCCGGTTATCGCCTTGAGCGCCTCGGCGATGCGGGGTGATCGGGAACGATTCCTGGCAGCCGGCTGCGACGACTACTTATCCAAACCCATCCACGTCCTCGAACTTATTAAAATGGTCGAACACTACTACCCTTCTGCTAACAACTATAAACAAGCCAGTCTAGCCGAAAACCAGGCTAACAGGTTGGAGTAAAGCCATGGACGAAAAAAAGAGGATCGAACAACTTTCGGACGAACTAACCGCCTTGCGCCAGCAGCTTGCAGAACTGCAAACTACAAACGCCGCACACCAACAAAAAGAACAAGCTCTGATAGACAGCCTGGACCAGATTGAGCGAGCCAAGCAAGAGTGGGAAATAACGGCTGACTCTTTGCCCCAATTGATCTGCCTGCTGGATAATGAAGGATGTATAATTCGGGCTAATCGGGTGGTGGAAAGCTGGGGATTGGGCCATGTGACTGAAGTGAAGGGGAAAAGGGTGGAACATCTGCTCCAGCCAATGTCCGGGGCTTCAGGTGGAGCGTGGACCGCTTTTTTACAGCAAGCCTGGCGCCGCCTGACCGAAGGGTATTCCAGCGAAGGCGAAATTGAAGATACGCTTCTCAAGCGTCACTTTCAGGTTCAGGTGCAACCTATCTCGCCTCAAACCGGCCGGCAAAGCAAAGCGACCGACAGTTACGCCGCTATCGTCATCCACGATATTACCGAACGCAAGCAGGCCGAACGGCTGAAGAATGAATTTCTGAACAACATCAGCCAGGAACTCCATACCCCGCTCACCTCGATCATTGGCTACAGCCAAATTATGCTAACCGGCATGGAAGGCGAGCTACCGGTCAAAATTCTTGAAGATGTCCAGGCTATCCACGAAAACGGGCAGCAGCTTTTAACCCTGATCAACGAAATTCTGGATATGGCCGAGATTGAAGTAGGCAGCCTGGCTCTATCGGCTGAACAAATTACCATTGAGCCGCTGCTTCAGCAAATCAAGACAAACCACACTGCTTTGCTGGGCCAAAAACCTGTGGAGATAATTGTCAAAGTTGAGCCTGATATACCCGCCCTAAAGGCCGACAAGATGCGCTTGGGCCAAATTCTCAACCATTTGGTTCATAACGCAATCAAGTTCACCCAACAAGGCCAGGTGAGTATGCACGCTTTTCGAGAAAACGGCTGGCTGTGCATTCAGGTAGCCGATACCGGTATTGGCATTAGCCCGGAGAATTTGGAAACGATTTTTGAAAAATTCAGACAAGTAGATGGCTCGTTATCCCGTCGAGTGAAAGGCATGGGATTGGGCTTAACTATTGCACGCCATCTTGTAAAATTACACGGCGGCAATATAGATGTGCAAAGCCAACTGGGACAAGGTACCGTTGTCACTGTGCGGCTGCCGCTTTCCGCTTAAATTGGTCAATCCTCTCGCCTATCCTGCTCAATTGGCTCATGAACATGAGCCGCTGCTTTACCATCGCGTTCCCGGAGTAAAAATGGAGAAACCGCTTCTCAAGCCGTTACCCCTGACCCAAACCCGGCAAATTGAACGAGCCAAACGGGAATGGGAAGTAACGGTAGATACCCTGCCTCAACTCATTTGTCTGCTTGATTATCAGGGGCGCGTTATTCGAGTCAACCGCACCGCCGAGCGCTGGAATTTGGCCCCGGTAGTTACGGTCAAAGGACGCGAAGCCCATCATTTTCTTCACGAAGCCTGTACAGACCCCGCTTGTTATCTGCTGGATTTTCTCCAAAAAGCCTGGCCGGAATTAGAGCAGGGCCAATCCGTTGAATATGAAATCCAGGATAAAATTTTAGGGCGTTATCTTCATCTTCAAATCCGCCCGCTCGCTATCCACCCTCAACGCTCAGACGAAGACCTGGCAGCCGACAGCTTTGCCGTGCTTGTCCTGGAGGACATTAGCAAGCAGAAGCAAACAGAAGCAGCTTTACATCAATACACTTGCGAACTCAAAGAACGCAACGAAGATTTGGATGCCTTTAGCCACACGGTAGCCCATAATCTTAAAGGGCTGCTCCTGCCGGTCATCGGTTATGCCGAGTTATTAAACAGTCCTCTCTACCTCAAGGCATCACGGGACTCCCTGCCCACTGATTTGAAGCGCATTGCCAAAACCGGCTACAAAATGAGGCAGGTTATTGACGAGCTGCTTTTGCTAGCCGAAATCCGTAAATCAGATCTCCAGTTAAAGCCCCTCGATATGCCGGCTATCATCGCCGAAGTCCAACACCGCCTGGCTTATGTCATTGAGGAAGCGCAGGCGGAACTTATTTTGCCGCCCGACTCTACCTGGCCCACCGCGCGGGGCTATGCGCCCTGGGTAGAAGAAGTATGGACCAATTATTTGAGCAACGCCCTTAAATACGGCGGCCAGCCCCCTCGAATCGAACTGGGCGCAACAATTTCTTCAGGCCCGGACAATCTGGTTTGTTTTTGGATTCGTGATAACGGCCCTGGCCTTAGCCAGGAGCAGCAGGACCAATTATTTAAACCGTTTGCCCGTCTCGATCAAGTAAAAGTTGATGGCTCTGGTCTGGGATTATCCATCGTACGCCGGATTGTCGAAAAAATGGGGGGCCAGGTAGCAGTAGAGAGTGAAGGGGTTCCGGGCCGCGGTTCCACCTTCGGTTTTATCCTGCCGGCCGCCTGACTTAACCGGAAGTTCTGAGGACAGGTTTCGAGGCCGTAGGCCGACGCGAAGCGTCCTTACAGCGCCGCCATCGCCGCGCCGACGCCGGCCCCCCATTGGACCGGATAATTCAGGTCGGCCAGGCTTCGTTCCAGGATGGCCAGTTGCGCCGCCAGATAGGTTGGATGAGCGGCCTGCCCCATGTGCCCCAGCCGGAAAAGCTGGCCTAACAGTTCACCGTAGCCACCCGAAATCATGACCCCGTAGCGCTGGCGGATGTGCTGGCGGAGAGCGGCGTCGGCTATGCCAGCGGGCAACTTGACTGCTGTGACCGCCGGGGCGGCAATCTCCTCGCGCGCAGGCCATAATTCCAGCCCCAGGGCTTTGACCCCGGCCCGGCAGGCGCGGGCAATCGCAGCGTGCCGGGCGGCGTACCGCTCGATGCCTTCCTCCAACGCCTGGGTCAGGGCCGACTCCAGACCATAGATGTCGCTCACCGAGGGCGTATAGGGGAAGCGACGCTGCTCCAGCCAGGTAGTTTTCCAATCCAAAATCGAGAGAAAGCTCCCCCGCACCGGCGAGGGACGGTTTTCCATCGCCTGCCAGGCGGCGGGGCTGATAGCCATGAGCGACAGGCCGGGCGGTCCACCCAGGCATTTTTGCGGCCCGGCGATGGCCACATCCATACCCCACTCTTCCGGGCTGAGGACTTGCCCGCCTAACCCGGATACGGTATCTACAATGGTAATAACCCCAAATTCTTGGGCTACTGCCCCGATTTCTTTGACCGGGTTGATGGTGCCGGAAGGCGTCTCGCAATGAACCAGCGATAGAAACTTGATGCCGGGGTTGGCTTGCAGCGTCCGGCGCACATCGGCGGGGTCCACCGCCTCATTGTAAGGAACAGCCACCTCGATGGTGACGCCGCCGTACTTTTCGATAAAATCCTGGTAGAATTTGCCGTAAACCCCGGAAACCAGATTCAAAACCTTATCGCCCGGCGAAATCAAACAGGCAGCGGCGGCTTCCAGTCCCAACACCGCTTCACCTTGCATGATAACTACATCATACTGCGTGCGATAAACCTGCTGTAATAATTGGCAGGTATGGTCATAGAACTCGATAAAAGCCGGATCATAATGGTACATCACCGGACGCGCCATATCGCGCAACGTGCGGCTGGTCAACTCAACCGGGCCGCCGGATAGATTCATTACAGGCCAGTTCATCATTGTTATAGCTCCAGAAAAAATGATCGTGTTGCGTGTTGCGTCTTCCGTTTTCTTACGGAAGACGCAACACGCAACACGAGAATCACTTTACTTATTCAACTCATCCAACCGCGCCCGCATCCCCTCCGCGTCGCCGATGGCAGAGATCTTGATTTTGCCGCTGACGATGTCCTGCCTGGCTTGCTCGACCGCCGCCGCCACCTCAGCCGGGACCTCAGCCGGCAAATCGAGCAGTCGGACGCCGCCACCGGCTACATCCATGCGGTACTCTTTGCCGAAAGTACCGGCGGCGATGTCGCCGATCATGGCTTCATAAACGCCGGTATAATCGAACACAACCGAGGTCAGCAGGACATCTTTGTAATCGGCACTCTTATTGCCGATCACGTCAATAAAGCGAGCTTTAGCGCCGCCGGCATTATGCTCCTGAATGGCTTGCAGCATGCCAAACGAGCGCCGTCGCCCATGCCAAAGATGATGTCCGCGCCCGCCGCCAGTTGTGACTCGGTCACACGTTTGGCCCGGCGGCGTCTTCGTA
>JAAUSP010000398.1 GCA_012032575.1 Anaerolineales bacterium
GCAACTCATTCGCCTTGATCCGCTCCGCGTCCTACGGTGAAATTGTCGCCGGAAGCGGGGCATTGATGGCCTCGGTGTTGGTGATGTTCTTTATGGTCCAACGGTTTACTACCACCAAATGAGGACGCCTATGAAATTCGCTACCTACTCCAGAGTATCCACGGCAGAGCAGGTCAAGGGCTACTCTATCAGCACTCAACTAGAGGCCAACCAACGGCACGGCCTGGCCGAAGGTTGGCAGCACGTTGCCGACTTTGTTGATGAGGGCGTGTCAGGCACGACAGACCAGCGGCCCGCCTTTCAACAGTGCATCCGGGCCGCCCTGGCCGGCGAGTATCAAGTGATCGTGGTGTATAGCTATGATCGGTTCTCTCGGAAAATGCAGGATGCGGTGATGTACAAGGATTTACTGCGACGTGAGGGCGTTCGGGTGGTCTCTGTGATCGAGCCGGTAGACGACACCCCGATGGGCTTTCTCCAGGAGGGGATAGCTGACCTCTTTGCCGCATTTTACTCTCTAAACCTGTCAGTCAAAATCCAGCGGGGCCTCATCAGCGCCGTGGAAGATGGACGGTGGCCAGGCAAGCCGCCCTATGGGTATCAAAAGAACGGCGGGTGGGTGGAAGTGGCCGAGGCCGGCGCGTTCATCAAACAGGCATTTCAAGAGTTTGCCAGCGGCCGTTATACCCTCGACACGTGGGCCGAGCGGGCCTATAGGCAAGGCGTTCGCGCTCCGCAGGGCGGCAAACTCGCCCCCGGTGATTGGAGCCGCATTTTCCACAACAAATTTTATATGGGCGTTCTCCAATGGTCCGGGGTTGAGGCTGAGGGCCGCCACGAACCGCTAATTGACGAAATGACCTGGCACCTGGTGCAAACGGTGCTACTCGACAACAACCAGGGCAAGCAGCCCAAACAACAGCGCTTTTACTTGCTGCGGGGCCTGGTCTGGTCTAATGATGCCTCATCTATCATGTCCGGTGCGGTGGGCAAAGGATACCGGTATTATCGCAGTCGCAAGCCCACCCCCACCGGCCAGCGCCATTACATCCCGGCTGACCACCTGGAAAGTTTGGTGGTCTCTGCCCTGAGCTCAGTCACGATTGATCCCAACGGACTGACCGAACTGGATTTAGACGAGGCCCTGACGTTGGCAATGAGAGTCGCCCCAAACATCGGCACGCTATACCAACACCTTGAAACCGACAACCAACGGCAGGCAATGCTCCGAATGGTTGTGGCCCGGTACGGGTTCAAGGTGAGCGGTAAAGAGATCGTATCGGTAGTAGTGAGGCCCCCCTTTCGTCAGTTCGATAAAATTTTAGTGGAACTCCCTAGAGTCGAACACCGGCCCACTCTATTCTACCTCGGAGTGGCCGCATGATTATCAAAATCCTCGCACTTATCGGCCTCATCTCAATTATCCTACTCCTATCTGTAATCTTTATAGCTTCCGTCCTTTTGGTTAATGAGAATGATGATCCTACTGGTCGTCCCGTGGCCCACCGACCGGGAGAAGATGGGTGGATTTATGAAGATTAGGCACTTAATATCTATTTCATTAGCCCTTGCCACCATTATCAACCTGATTTTATCTAATCCTGCTCATGCTCAAACCGGCTGTGGTGAATGGAATCCAGAATACAATGACACAATTTGGTTCAGAGGCAACGGAACGGATCAAACCGGCTGGACAAACAGCGCCGCCCTATCCTACACGAACACATGGTCTCCGGCCCTTTTAACCCCTCCGGGAGCGCCCGCTAACCCTCCGTATTCTGCTTTACGGGTTGTTGGGTCCGGTGGCACCTTCGATTCAAGCTACAGCACCTCAATACCTTCTGACGGTGTGGTTTTTGCGGCCTCGTTTCATATTGGCCGGTCAGGGGGTGTCACCACAGTTTACGAGTATCAAATCATTATCCACTATTCCGACGCCACGAGTGATAGTTTAACCGGTACTACCGTCAACTCATGGCAGAGCTTAGAGATTGAGGCCGACCCCGGTAAAACCATCACCGGTCTAGAGTGGAAATACCAACATATTTCCGGCTCATCAAACGTGGCCGCACACGTTTTTAATGTCAGGCTGTCAATACCCTGCGAGACCGAACCGCCACAAGACGAAATTTTATGCCCTTTGGTACAAAACTCTAATTTTGGAGCCGCTGACGGCTGGAATTTGGTTGGTATCTCTGAAATTTCCGGGGGATATTTAACAATGGCCGGGATAGGAGCCGCCTCCCAAAATGTGACGGTGCAGCCGCTAGTTACTTACAACAGCGTTATTTCGGTCACGCAGGCCACCAGCGCCACGCTGGGGGTTTCCTTGGGGAGCCAGGGCGAGGTGTTGACCGTGGAGCGGGGCACCTACACCAGCACCTTTACCACGCCTGGAGTGATCGGCGGCCCGCTGGAATATCTGATAGAAAATCAATCGGCCAACAGTATCCAAATCAACTTTGCATGTATCCAATTGGCCGATGGGACTGGAGATCGAGTCTGCATCGCCCCGGATAACGGCACGTTTGACACGGCGGCAGACTGGGGGTTCTACCGAGGAGCCAGTCACAACGCTGGCGCTCAGGATGCCAAGTTGCCATTCAATGAGGGGGGAGACAAAGCCCTCATTCAAGCCACATCATTCTACACCTTCCCTACCTTGGCCGAGGGAGAATATTTGATAGCCTCATTCGATGCTCGCGCCAACGGAGAGAGCGCCACCGTGGCCAATCGGATAGGGTACACCTTTGCCAGTTCGCACGTGTCCGAGTTCGTGGCGTTTCAAGAGGTTTACAACCAAACCTACACGTTTGAGTTTGATATTTCTTTCCTGGCGGAAGAATATCAAAACTCTGTTTCATTTGCTAATCCTGGTGCTGAAGGATCAGAAGATGACCTCTATGTGGACAATGTTTGTATTTTTGTTTCCACTCAACCGCCTCAGTTACCGTCACCTAGCGATCCGAATGCGCCCCCCACGGTTGACCTCGGAGAATTTTATGGTTGTGGTGACGTGGACGGCATCTTGTACGGCTTGATCGGGGTTGACCTGCGCTATCACCGGGCCGTTTATGCCGAGACACCTGGGTTTTTAGACTTTTCAGACTGGGTTCCGTGGTTAGTTGCTGCATTTTGGATGGGCGTCAACGTCTACCTGTGCGTGGTGATGGTTCTCATTCAAACATTCCTCAACTTTGTTGAGTACGTGGCCAACAATCGGTTAAACATTCTGACGTGGGTACTCAACAGTTCAATCAACTTTATCGCCTGGTTGGGCTTGTGGCTAACTAACAACTTGGAGACGTTTGGGAATGCAGTGGAGGCCAGTCTGGAGACGGCAGAGAACTGGCTAGAGTGGGCTGCCCTGGTAGCTCTAGCTTTCAGTGTTTTTCCTGTGTCGTTTTTTGCCCTGCTGTTCGTGGCTATGCTGTGGGTTTTTGGTGGCTTCTTCTACGTGGGCGAATTCCTAGAGAATTATTTCCCCTGGTTGTCTGCCCAGTTGACCAACGTTGAACGGGATCTGTTTAACCGGTTTGTGATCCTCTGGAACCTGTTTCTAGCCAATCTCGGACCGGCCTTGAGTGAGGTAGTGAATGGCATTATCTCTATTTGGAATGTAGCCGCTGCTCCATTTTTAGGGCTACTCCTGGGCGTTCTAAGCATTCCGTTAGCTATATCATACGTGATCGTTTTGGTTCTCTCGGTCGCACTTTGGTTATGGGAGAACGTTTTTCAGATCATCATTATGCCTATCGCATTTTATAGGGGGCTAATGGATGGGATGCAAAGCAACGCCTTTGGCAATCTATTGGATTGCACCGCGCCCGGAGATTTCTGGTGCGCCTACCTGGCCGGTGTTGACCTGTCCAACAGTGTGGCCAGCGCATCATACTTTTATCCGATCATCATTATTGGAATCATCATTGGGACACTCGTTATTCTTCGTCGTCATGGGGGAGCCGGATGGGAAAAAATCATAGACGCTATTATGAAATTCTAATAGGGGCTGGATTTCTCTTGATCGTTTGGCCTGGTATCGCCCTGGCTCAAACCAACACCCCCACGGCTACCCCTATTGGGCAAAATTGTCTGTGGGAATTGCTCAATTGTACCCCACCCCGACCGCCACCCTTGACGGTACGGCTACCCCTACCCCGGCCACTCCTATCCCGACCTCGGATATAGAGGGGATTGATCTGGAGGCCCCTGAATTCCCGGTGCCTACCGGGATTGCTCCATTAGATTTTGGTACGCCCAGCCCGGCCCGTGAGTTCACCCCTATTCCAGCCCCCACAGCGTTGTCGATTGAGTTGACCCCGTGGGCAACCCCAAACTATCCCGTACCCGCGCTAACACCGGCTGCCACGGTGACCCTGGCCGCTGTAGACAGCACGATTAGTATCAGCTACACCGCGCCGCTTACGATCAGTTTTGAGGGAACAACATCCATTAGCGGTACTGAGGCCATCTCAGGTTTGGTGGACTTTACCGATGATTTAATTTCGTACACCCACAGCATCACGTCCGCCACCGCCGACCTCCAGGGCAGCGAAACAATCACCGTGGTTAATGCCCCGGAATGGTACGCGCCCACGTTGCCCCGGCCGTTGGCTGATGTTGGCTGGACATTTGAGTTTATGACTGACCCCGAGGGGGATACGGTCCGCTTTACCTACACCAGTTGGGCCGGCTTCTTTGGCTATGTCTCCTCTCTCCCCTTCCAGTTCGTCAAATCACTCTGGCAATTGGTGGCTTATTTTGGCGCGTTCGGTTTGTTCCTGGCCTGGTTGCTGATTATGGCCATTCTGGTGGCCGGCTGGTGGGGCTTTGTGCATCTGGTGCGCCTGGTGATTATGACCGTCCGCTTTATCAAGCAACTGTGGGAACTCATTCCGATGAATTAGCGGTTTTTGGTGTAAGACGGCAGCTCGGCCGAGATCCGCGCCGATACCAAAAACTGAGGAGGTTTGTTATGTGGAAATTGATCGTTAGTTTAGCCCTGGCCGTGGGGTTGGTTGTGACCTGGCCAGGTCACACAATGGCCCAAGCGCCGGGTGGGGGCGGCATCGAAGTGGAGCCGACCGATACCGGCTATGATTTTGAGCCGCTCGATTTGGAGAGCCCCGACGCTGAACCGCTGCCTGAGATAGATTTGGTCAGCGTGCCCTTTATCAACTGGGTTGGCTCCATTGCTATGACGGTTTTCCAACTGTTCGATCAATACGGCGTGCTGCCCATCTTTTTGGTGCTGCTGTTGTCAATGTTTGTGTTGTTTTGGCTGTTCGGGATGGTCATGGGCCGCTCTGGGCAGGTCAACTTGAAGGACGGCCCCAGCGGCCGCTCTAAAAATCCATTTAGATAGGGAGGAGAGGACCTATTATGCAAACTGTTAACTTGGGTGGGCCACCCACCCCGCCGTTTCGCCACAAGCGGGGCGGCTACCGGGGCAGCAACAAGGGTTGTCTGGGCTTTTGGTCAGCCATCGGCCCCGGTGAAAAGATCAAGCTGTCTTTATTATTGCTAGGCTTTGTGGGCAGCCTGGCCTTTGTGGCCTGGCTATTTTGGCCGCAGGGCTCCTCCGAGGCCAGCGCCCAAGAGATTACCCCGGTGGTGGTCACAGTAACCCCCACCCCGGCCAACCAGGCTACCGCCACCCGGCTGGCCCAACAGGCTACGGCGGTCGCCCTGACCACCGGCGAACCGCCCAACCTGGCTACGGCTACGGCTACGCCGACCTATGTGATTATCACCAGCACCCCCACCCCGCTGGCGCTGGAAACCGCCGCCGGGCAGGCCGCCGCGGCTACGGCTGCGGCCATCCGCTCCGGCACGGCCACTCCTTTCCCGGCTAACTGGGTTACACCGGCGGTGGTGGTCAGCACGCCCACCCCGGAGAACACGGCTACCGCGGCCTACTGGCAGGCCGTGGCCCTGACCACCGGCACGCCCACACCCACGCCGGGCAATGTTCAGACAGCCACGCCCACCCCGGTGCTGATTAGCCCTACCGTTTTGCCCACCACAACCCCCACCCCGTCGCCGACTTCCAGCCGGTGCCGGCGGCGTTGCTGGGTAAAATTATCTTTCTGTCAGACCGGGAAGGGGCGACGGAAGAGGAACGGCTGCGGCCGACAAAGCCAGGGCGACGCCCGTAGTCATGCCCCAGCCCTACGTGTTTGACCCGCTCAGCGGCCAGGTGCAGCGCCTGACCGACCTGTGGCCTTACCAGTCGGCACTGCGGCGCGATAGTTGGTCGGCCGATAAACGCTTCCAGACCTACAACCAGAAGCTGCTCTGGACCAATACGGAGGGGCTGGCAACCGAGGTGTTTGCCGTCCATGTTTATGATTATCAATACGCCAGCGAAAGCCAGGTGACTCGCTTTGGCCGGGGCGATGCCTGGGACCCGGCCTGGTCGCCGGTAAGCAACCGGCTGGCCCTGGTGGCCAACGACAGCGGTGATGACGAGATCTGGGCAGTTAACAGCGATGGCAGCAACCCGCTGCGGCTCACCGAAACCAACGAGGCTTACAACGCCCGCGAAATCGGCAAGGATACCTTTATCCCGGAGGTCAACGGCCATCCCTCCTGGTCGCCCGATGGGACGCAGCTTGTCTTCTGGTCCAATCGCACCGGCCAGCGCCAGCTCTGGCTGATGAACGCCGACGGCAGCGCCCCGCGCCTGTTGATGCCGCCCAATCCCTACAATGATTGGGACCCGGTCTGGGTGAAGTACCAGGACCCGCCCCCCAGCGTAACCCGCCAACCCGACTGGCGCTTTGTCAAGCCGGAGTAGGACAAGCTGTTAGCTTGTCCCAACCCGGACACGCGAAGCGTGACGGTTTGTTTTACAAGTTTATTTTCAGAGGAGCACTTAGCATGAACGATTCGCTTGACCTCCGCCAGTATGTGGCTATTGGATTAAAGTGGTGGTGGCTGCTGCTGCTGGCCGGAGTGGTGGGCGCAGGCGCAGGCTACCTGGTCAGCCAGCGGCAGCCGCGGGTGTACCAGGCTACGGCCAAGATTATTGTCGGCCAATCTATCCAGGCCACCGATCTGACCAGCGCCGATATTTTAACCAGCGAGCGGCTGGCCCAAACGTATGCCAATATGGCCCGCCTGCAGCCGGTGCTGCAACTGTGGTGGATACCTTGAGCCTGAGCGATAGCTGGCAGGCCCTAAAAAATCGGGTCACGGTGACC
>JAAUSP010000399.1 GCA_012032575.1 Anaerolineales bacterium
GGGGATCATTCGCTCACTCCTTATGCCAGAACATAACTTGTGGATGATTATGACCCTTTTGACCTACTTTGCCGAATCGATTCTCCTTTGACTATTTTTACATAATTCTTGCTCTTGCCCTATCTGTTCACGCCCAACCTTTGATAAAACAGGCGGGGAGTGGTATGATTATTAATTGGAATGAGAGCATAACTCAGGTTTTGAGTGACGCCAATGGAGGTGTGCAATGAACCAAACACTGCGCCTTTTATTAATTGACGATAACCCCGATGACCGTACGTTGGCCGTGCGGGAACTGCGCCGCAATTTTAGCCCGATAGAAATTGTCGAGGCTGCTGATGCTGAAGGATTTAATCAGGCGTTGCAGACGGGTGGGTTTGATTTGGTTATTACCGATTATCAGTTGCGCTGGACCGATGGCGTGACCGTTCTGCGGACGGTAAAAAATCATTGGCCCGACTGCCCGGTGGTTATGTTTACCGCGACCGGCAGTGAGGAAGTGGCCGTAGAAGCCATGAAAGCCGGCCTTAATGATTATGTACTTAAATCACCCAAACATTTTACCCGCCTTAGCACAGCGGTGCGGCTGGCGTTAGAGCAGTCGCGGCAGGAGAAAGCCCTGCGCGAGGCAGAAACCCGTTATCGCAGCCTGTTTGATGGGGTGCCGATCGGCCTGTACCGCTCTACCCCCACAGGGAAGTTTTTGGATGCCAATCCGGCGCTGGTTCAAATGTTGGGTTATCCCAACCGCGAGGCGCTGCTGGCGGTCAATTTGAACCATCTATATGTCAATACAGATGAGCGGCAGCAGTGGCAAACGCTGGTCGAGCGGGATGGCCTGGTGCAGAACTTTGAAGTACAAGTCCGCCGGCTCGATGGCACCATTATCTGGGTTCGCAACAGCGCCCGTTCCGTTCGGGATGAGCAGAACCAGGTGCTTTATTATGAGGGTGCGATTGTAGCGTAATGGGGGAGTAGGTAGTATGGAGTAAGGAGTAGGTAGTAGGGGAAGAAAATAAAAGCCTCTTACTCCCTGCTCCCGCCCCATAGGACTTTATTGTACTTGACGCGCTCTCTTTTTCCTTTTATACTTTTGTTGATTGTAAATTCATTTATGCTAATTTCCCAATCTACGATTAGCTGTTATCACCCCCGTATCACAATTAATTCAATTTGGTAATCAATCGGTCTCCCTGACCCTATTATTTCGCCCATGGAGGTCTCTTAATGACTCAGATGGCACCAAGACCTCAGCAGAGTTGGATTGGACAAACCATTGGTGGCCGTTACAAAATCGAGGCTTTGCTGGGGCATGGCGGTATGTCCACCGTATATCAAGCCACTGACCCTAATCTTCGCCGGACTGTAGCCATCAAATTGATCCACCCTCACCTATCCAATGATCCACAGTTTGTGCGCCGTTTTGAACAGGAAGCGGCTGCGGTGGCCCAATTGCGTCACCCCAACATCATTCAGGTGTTTGATTTTGCCCATGATGAGGGTATTTACTACATGGTGTTGGAATACCTACCGGGTGAAACCCTGCAAGCTCGCCTGACTACCCTGAACGCCGCTCATCAGCGTATGCCGCTGAACGAAATCATTCAAACGATGGCTGCCATCTGTGACGCCGTAGCCTATGCCCACCAACGCAATATGATCCATCGGGATTTGAAGCCGGCCAATGTGATGCTTAACCCGCAAGGCCAACCCATTCTGATGGATTTTGGTGTGGCTAAAATGCTGGGCGAAGTTCAACATACAGCCACCGGGGCGGTGGTGGGCACAGCGCTGTACATGTCGCCGGAACAGGCCCGCGGCGAGCGCCCCGACGAGCGCTCCGATATTTATTCGCTGGGAGTCATGCTGTATGAAATGATCACCGGGGTGCCGCCCTTCAAGGCTGACTCCGCCGTGAGCTTGATGATGCAGCACGTCACCCAACCGGTCCCCGACATTCGCCAGGTTAATCAGACTGTGCCGGATTTGCTGGTTGCCGTTACCAAAAAAGCCCTGGCCAAAGACGCTAACGAGCGCTACCGGACGGCCTCGGATATGGCGGCGACACTGCGAGCGATTGATACATCGGGCCGGGCGGCGGTAACGCTGCCGGTCAAATCGTCTACTTTTGATTCGACCGTTTATGAACCGGCTGGACCGGTTTCGGGAGGGGCGTCGGCGGTTATACCTCCGCGCAAAAATAACTTACCTTTGGTTTTGGGTGGATTGGCAACGGTACTGGTTCTGCTGGTTGTGGTTGGAGTTGCCCTCTTTTTCCTTTTCCGACCCAATCCTGGCCCCACTGATGGCGAGGAACAGGTTATCGCCGGGCCGGAGGATGCGGTTTTACCTTCCTCTGAAAAGATGATCAAGATTGGGGCTGGAACCTATACAATTGGGCGGGATGCGCCAGGCCAGAATTATGTGCCCCCGCAAGAGATCGAACTGAACGAGTTTTGGATTGACCAATATGAAGTTTCCAATGCCCAATATGCCCAATTTTTGGCGGATACCAAAAATCAACCACCCGCTGCCTGGCCCAACGGGGAAATGCCGGCTGACCAGGCAGATTTTCCGGCGCAGGGGGTAAGCTGGACCATGGCGAATGGTTACTGCCAGTGGATCAAAAAACGCTTGCCCTCCGAAGCTGAGTGGGAGGTAGCTGCCCGCGGCCCCGAAGCTCGCCTGTTCCCCTGGGGTAATGACCCCAAAGCCGTTGAACTGCCCCGCAGCGGAACTTATAAAATAGGCAGCACCCTAACCAATCAGAGCGCTTTTGGCGTGTTCGATATGGCCGGCAATGTCTGGGAGTGGGTCGGCGAAACGTACACGCCGGTGCAAACGGAAGGCAACCACATCCTCCGGGGCGGGGAGAATGGCCTGCTCAAAGATATGGCCTTTCGTCTGGAAGGGCCGCCCGATCAGGAATCCATCATCAAAACCGCCGGTATTCGCTGCGCCGCCGCTAAAGTCGAACTGGCTCAGCCCCAATTAGCCCAGGTGGAAGGAGTGCTGGTCGAGGATAATTTTGCCGACACCGGCAGCGGCTGGCCGGTTTTGAGCGACGATAAATATATTTTAGGCTATCACCCGCCCGATTATTATCACGTTCAGGTGGGCGTGCCCAATGACTCAGTGGTCGTCTCGCGTGCGCCCGATTTTGAAGATGCCACGGTTGAAACCGAGGTGTTGGTAGACCACACCGATACCGATGCCGGTAACTATCGCTACGGCCTGGTTTTACGCCGCAACGGGGACGATCAATTTTATGCTTTTGTTGTTTCCTCGCGGACAGGCACATGGCAGGTGTTGAAACGCACCACCGCCGGCCTGGAGACCCTGGCCGAAGGCAAAATTGAGACCCTGCAAGGCTTTGCCCCGGTTGGCTTTACCCCTGACAAAACCGATACCCTGCGGGTGGATGCCAAAGGCGCTGACTTTGTCTTCCAAATCAACGGCCAGCCCATAGCCCAGGTGACGGACGGCGACTACAAAGGCGGGGAAGTTGGTTTCTACGTGGAAACTTTTGATGAAACTTTGACCCACGTGCATTATGAGTCGTTGACGGTGCGAGAAGTTGAATTTGAGGCCATTGCTGCCGTTCCCACTGCGGAGATAGAAGTGGTCGAAATTGTTACAGAGGAAGCCGCAGCCAGCCCCACTCCACCGCCAACGGCTACGCCTGTCCCCGAACCCAGCGTGGAGCCAACCGCTACTTCAGAGCCGCCCACGCCCACTGACACCGCCGAGCCGCCCACCCCGACTACCGCCCCCAGTCCCACCCCTGTCCTGGCCCCGGACGGTATGGTGTTAATTCCTGCCGGTTCTTTTTTGATGGGATCGTCCACCGGCCAGCCTAACGAAGCGCCGGAGCATGCAGTATCCCTGGATGCTTTTTATCTGGATATTTTTGAGGTGAGCAATGCCCAGTATCGCGCCTGCGTTGCCGATGGCGGCTGTACGCCGGGCAGCAAGGTTGACTCATTTACTTACAAAGGCTACCGCGACGACCCAACCTATAACGATTATCCGATGGTCGGCGTCACCTGGGATCAGGCCGCAGCCTACTGTCGCTGGGCCGGCAAGCGCCTGCCAACCGAAGCCGAATGGGAATATGCCGCCAGCGGCCCGGAGAATCTGATCTGGCCCTGGGGCAACACCTTCAACGCGCAATTGTCGGCGGCCAGTGCCGGGGATACGCAGCCGGTTGCCAGCTATGCGGATGGAGTCAGCCCGTTTGGGGTGTACAATATGGCCGGCAATGTGGGAGAGTGGGTTGAGGATGTCTACAACGAAACATTTTATGCCAATTCACCCGCCAGCAACCCCGTCAGCACGGGCGATGGCACCGGCCGCATCTTTCGCGGGGGCAGCTTTGCCAACCCCGACGGCGCGTTCTTCACCACCAGCCGGCGCTATGGTAACGACCGCACTTTTAACGATGTGGATGTAGGCTTCCGCTGCGCTCAGGATGCGTTGTGATTAGTTTATCATGTCATTTTGAGGCCAGAGGCCGAGAAATCCTTACAACGCTACAAAGACATCAAAGATTTCTCCCTTCGGTCGAAATGACATGCCTGAGCAGTTACGGAGATTGAACAATCTCCAATCTCCAATCTCCAATCTCCAATCTCCTCACTTCTTTTGCTGCTTCAGCCGTTCCATCTCTTCCCGCAGCGCTGCTTCAATATCAATCATCCGGGTTTCGCCGATATAAGTGGTTTGTTCGGCGTGGGTAGTGTGCTGCAACACCCGGATCACGGCAGCAATTTGATCGGTACTGCTCTGGCTGTCCTTGACCATTCTTTGCAGGTTGGCATGCTGCGGCAGCTCGCGTGCCAGCACTTCTTGCAGCAAGGTCAGGTTGCCGCTGAGCACCATCAACTGGTTGTTGATGTAGTGCGACAGCGTGACCGCCGTTTGCCGCACAGTCTCCGAGGCGATCAGATTACGGGTCAATTCTTCACGCTCACGCAGCAGGCGGCTTTCCTGGAGCGCCCGGTCTACGGCCTGTTGAACTCCTTCCGGGGTAAAGGGTTTAGCCAGGTAATCCCGCACCCCCAGGCGAAACACCTCGACCACAATACTTTCGGACCCGTGCATGGTCATAAAAATCACCGGGGCCTGGCAGTCGGTCTGGCGCAGGGCGGTCAGCACATCCAGCCCACTCATGACCGGCATCTGCATGTCCAGCATAATCAAATCTGGCCGGCGCGAAACTGCCAGCTCTAAACCTTTACGGCCATTGCGGGCAGTGATAACCTGATACCCCAGGGGAACCAGCATATAATCTGTGAGCACGCGCACTATTTCCTCACTGTCGTCCACCACCAGAATGGTTTCGTTAGGCATAGGCTTTCCTTCTGATATTCTATTCAACTTCTCAGGCTCAAAGCGGGTCTGCGACCCGCGTGGGTCGGGGGTCGCAGACCCCCTCTGAGCGGTCAACTGTGTACGTTCTAATTCTACTCGACTTCCAAGATTTCGCCCGCTGTCACCGAGATAGCGGCCAGCTCAGACGGTGCGCATTGGGGACAGCTATAACGCTGTTCAGCCACATAAATGGCCCGGTCGGAACTCCAGAAAAAGTTGTCGCGACCAATAGCCTCATCCAATTTGGCTCGTTCCAGCATGTGCATCACTGCCGGATGGACTCCGGTGAGCATCAACACCTTGCCTTCGTGGACCATTTTTTCGTGCAGGGTGGTCAGGGCTTCCAGACCCGACAGGTCAATCATCGGCACTGCCCGCATCGAAAGGATCAACACCTGAACCTCTTTGAGCCGGGCGAAGGCTTCGTTGAAGGTATTGGTCGCGGCAAAAAAGAGGGGGCCGGTCAGATAGGCCACCCGCACATGGGGACAGTCCCCTTTGACATCCATGCCTCGTTCGCGCATCCGTTCGGCGTCCACATCCCTGATTTCAACCTGGAGGCTGGCCACCTGGTTGATAAAGATCACCGCCGACACCCCCGCCCCGATCAAAATCGCCTGGGTCAAATCCAGAGTAATGGTTGCCAGCAGGGTGATGATAAACGTGATAATTCCGGTTTTGAAGCCGTTTGAAAACATAAAACGGATGGCCGGCCATTCGTTCATCCGAAAAGCTGTGACCATCAGCACGCCGGCCAGCGCGGCCAGCGGCACCCGCGCGATCACTGCCGCAAACAGCAGCGCCGAGGCCAGCAGCGCCAGGGCATGAATAATGGAGGTCAGGCGCGTCACCCCGCCCGATTTGATGGCTACTGAAGTGCGGGCAATGGCCGCAGTAGCCGGCACCCCGCCGAAAAAGGGGATGACAATATTGCCCACCCCCTGGGCAATCAACTCCTGGTTCGCCTGCAAGCGGATGCCGGTCATTTTGCTGGCCACCGCCCCGCACAGCAGCGATTCGACCGCGCCCAGGGCAGCGATGGAGATGGCCGGCGCGATCAGTCCATTCAGGTCTGACCAGGGAAAGCTGCCCAAAGTCAGCCGCTCGTCGAGTAGAATCGTGCGCGGAATAGTTCCAATCTGGGGAATCTCCCAGCCGGCCAAATAGGTCAGGAGGGTCGCGACAATGATGCCGGCCAGTGAGCCGGGCATAAATTTGGCCCACCGCTGCGGCCAGAAAACCATCATGCCCATCACGATCAAGCCGACTACCACAGCCTGCCAGACCGGGATAAAGCCGCCGCGAAAGTATTGCAGCAGTTTGACGGCGGAGGACTCTGCGCCCGGCGTTTGAACACCCAAAAAGTTATCAATTTGCCCTACGGCGATGATAACTGCAATGCCGGCGGTAAAGCCGGTGATAACCGGAGCCGGGATAAAGGCAATAAAGCGGCCCAGGCGCAGCAGGCCGACCACCAGGATAATCAACCCGGCGATTACCCCGGCGCCCAGGCCCCTTCGAGGCCATAACGCTGGCTGATGACAATCAAAATGGCGCTCATGGCCCCGGTTGGCCCGGAGATTTGATAGGGCGCGCCCGACAACCCGCCGATAATTACCCCGCTCAGAATGGCCGTCACCAGCCCGGCGGCGGCATTGGCCCCCGAAGCCACGCCGAAAGCCAGCGCCAGCGGCAGTCCCACGGCGGCTACGGTTAACCCGGCCAGCAAATCCTGGCGAAACTTGTCGACGTCATAATGGGCGAAATTCACGCTG
>JAAUSP010000400.1 GCA_012032575.1 Anaerolineales bacterium
TGGAAGTTGAAAGTTGACCGTTAACCGTTGACTGTTGACGATTAACCCACCGGCCAATGGCATAAATCAAAGGGATGGTCAACGTGCCAAGCAGGGTGCTGGGCCAGCGGGCCAGCATCAGACCCCAGTGAGCGGGCTGCCAGGTATCCAGCGGCGCGTTGATGAACAAAGCGGTGAACGGAGCGATCACATAAGTTGCCAGCAGGCCATGCTCGTAAAACAGGCCGGAGGGCAGCACCGGCCAGCCGTGCGCCAAAATCTGGCGGGCGGCCAGAACGGTGGTGTATTCGTCAAAAAAGGGGTGGGTGGTAGTCAAATAGTGGAGCCGCAGGCAAAACCGGCCAGGGTGAGGCCAAATATGATGATGGTTTGTAATCGCATGAGCAAGGTTGACCTTAACGGGTAAGGTCGCTATTATAGCACACTATTCGATCTATCGCTTTTTCTTGGCAGTAAATCAGTTGTTTGAAAGATACCTATTCCACTTTGGGTAGATCAAGGGATTTATGATACAATCTCAAACGGAGGCGCTGGATGACAACAATTACTTTGGAAGTACCTGATGGTTTAGCTGAACAATTAACGCAACTTGGCAACAGATTGCCAGAAATTTTAATGGTGGGGTTACAAGGGTCTCCCCCCCTGCCCGCACACATTTATCGTTACATTCTTGACTTTTTAGCCGGCGGCCCTACCCCAGAACAAGTCGCTGCCTTTCGCCCCACCCCCGAAATGCAAGCCCGTTTGGAAACGCTCCTGGCTCGCAGCCACGCCGGCCAATTGTCCCCCACCGAAGCTGCCGAACTGGATGAGTATGAGCGTATCGAGCATTTAATAGTAATGTTGAAGGCCGGCAATTTGCCCCACCTGACCGGCACTGTATGAGTGTGAGCCACATTCCAACAACAGTACGCCGCCAAGTTGAAACCCCCGCCCGCCATTGCTGCGAGTACTGCCTGTTGCCTGATGGTGTTTCATTTTTTCCTCACGAAATTGACCATATCATTGCCGAAAAACACGGCGGCGAAACAACCCTGGAAAACCTGGCCCTGGCCTGTTGGCGCTACAATCGTTACAAAGGTACTGACCTGGGTTCATTTGACCCACAGACGGGCGATTTTGTATTTCTGTTTAACCCTCGCGCCCAACAGTGGACCGCTCATTTTCGCTGGCAAGAAACCCTGCTCGACCCGCTGACCCCGGAAGGCCGAACCTCTGTCTTTTTGCTTCGTTTCAACCTGCCTGACCGCCAGGATGAACGCAAACGGCTGATAGAACGGAGCCACTATCCACCTTTCGAGTTGTAATCTAACTTCTTATCTCTATTTTCTTACTTTGTACTTCTACTTTTTCCGAACTGGCTCCTCTTCTAGTCCCTATAACCCGCTGATAAATCTCCACATACTGTTCGGCAATATAATCCCAGGCAAACTCCTGCTCGGCGATTTTGCGACTTTCTTTGCCCATGCGCCGCCGCTCGTGGGAGTTGTCAATCAAATCGGCCAGGCGTTCGGACAGGGTGGCGGCATCGTTGATGTCAACCAGGTAGCCATTCACCCCCTCGCGCACCAATTCGCCCAACCCGGAAGCCCGCGTCCCGACGATGGGCAGGCCGCAGGCCATCGCTTCCAGCACGGTATTGGGCATACCTTCCCAGGTAGTGGCAGTCACAAACAGGTCAGCCTGGCGATAAACTTCCACAATCGCGGTCCGGTCTACCCAACCCAAAAAGCGCACCTGGCGGGTCAAGCCTTTTTCCACCACCAGCCGCTCCAGGTTAGAGCGCTGCTCGCCCTCCCCGGCCAGTTGCAGTTCAAAATTATCAACGCCCATGCTCTTAAGCCGGCTGGCGATCTCGATCAGCATTTCGACATTCTTGAAGGCATTCAACCGACCCACAAACAGCAGCCGAACCGGGCCATCGGTTTGGCGCTGGCGGGGGGGAGTAAACACAGACAGCTCAATGGCGTTGGGGATCACGTCAATCGGCAGGTCGGGCGCGGTCTCGCTGGCAAATTCGCGCAGCCCATTGGATACGGCGACTGTGGCATCGGCATCCTGCCACAGCGAACGCACAAAAGGCCGCAGTATCTTATAATGCTTGGCAAACCGCTTGACCTCGTCCGACGGCACATCCGCGCCCCGCAGCGAGATCAGGTAAGGCAGGCTGTAGGCCCGCTTGAGCATCCAGCCGATAGGACCATCGGGGATACCAAAAAAGATATGGACCACATCCGGTTTGAACTCGCGGGCCTGGAAAAAACTGTGCCACAAGCCGCTGGCTAAAAAAGTACCCATCTCAAAGGTGGAACAAAATTCCTGCCGTTGGCGCAGCACCGGAATACGCTGCACCTCGACGCCGTCAATAAACTCGACCGCCTTCAACCCGCGAATGGGGTTGGTCAACTCCCAGGTTAGCCCCGTGCTGCGGAGGATAAAGCCGGTCATTAACAAAAAGCTGCCCAGCAAGGTAAACCCGTGATCGCTCAAATCCTCGTTAAAAGCGAATTTGGCGTAAATCAGATAAGCCCAAAAAATAAACCCCAGCAGCAAACAAATGTTACCGAAATAGGTGTAAAGCTGGGTGGGCCGGCTGGTGATAACGCGCACCGTGTGCCCCATTTCCACCAGGCAGGCTGCGATTTTTTGGCTGGCCTTGCCACCGCCGGCCCCAATCGGCGGAAACTCATAATTGATAATCAGAATTCGCATGTAATCAGATATCCACCCGTTATTGTGATTTTTTATTCTATACTAACTGTGCTGGCTTGTCATATTCGCCGCTGCTGGCTATTTGCGGTAAAATTTATAGAAATTGTCAGCCAGAGCTATGCTTATGCAACTCGATTCTCATAAAAATAACTTGTTATACGAAACCCACCAACGGGCGTTGGAAATTGTTCATCGCTGCGTTACTCCGCACGGGTTTCGGGCCTCGGCCCTGCCCGCCGGCTATCCCCAGGTCTGGACGCGAGATAATGTAGTAATATTTTTGGGCGCACTCAGCAGCGGCGATCCTGACCTGCAAGCTACCTGTCGGGTGGCTCTGGAAACCATGAGTGCTCACCAATCAAAACGTGGCTTGATTCAGCTCAATGTCAACCCCGATACCGGCTACATTAGCACCGAAAATGCCGGCGCGGTAGATGCCAACCTGTGGTACATTCTGGGCCACTATCTCTATTTTCAAACAGCCGGCGATGTGGCTTTTTTGCTGCAGCACTGGCCCAATATTAACCGGGCGATGGTCTGGCTGGAATGTCAGGATATGAACGAATGTGGCCTGCTGGAAGTGCCGGAAGCCGGCAACTGGATGGATTTACTGGCGGCACGTTACAACATTCTTTACGATAACGTGCTTTATTATGCCGCCACGCTGGCCTATCAGGAGTTGGTCAAACATCTGCCGCCCGGACAGGTTTGCCACCACGCCGGGGCCGATGCAGCCAGCATCCACCAGCGCATCAACCTGCTCATGTGGATTGATCGCTGCTGGGTAGCCGAACACTTTGCCGAACATCTGGAAAAGCTCAAAGCCATCCGGCTGGAATGGTTTATGCTCTATCACAATGTCGGGACCATCTCCAGCCGGCCGTTCTACCTGCCCTGGGTAGCTTTCCGTGAATACGGCGACTGGTGCGACAGCCTGGCCAACCTGCTGGCTATCCTCACCGGCCTGGCCGACGGCCACCGCACCGAGCACATTCTGCGCTACATGCATCAGGTGGGCATGGCTGAACCCTATCCAACCAAGGCTATTTATCCACCCATTTTCCCCAACGAAAGCAACTGGCGCGACTATTACCGCAGCCGCAACCTCAACCTGCCCCACCAATATCACAATGGCGGCATCTGGCCCATGATCGGCGGCTTTCACGTGGCCGCGCTGATCCGCCATAACTGGCTCAAGGAAGCCGAACGACTGCTGCTGCTGCTGGCCGAGGCCAACCGCCAGGGCATGGACGAGGAGTGGGAGTTCAATGAATGGATGCACGGCGAAAGCGGCCACCCGATGGGCTTTGCCCAGCAGGGTTGGTCGGCGGCCATGTTTTTGTATGCCCACCACGCTTACCAAACCGGGCGATTGCTCCTGTTCGATGATTTGCTGGCCGCCAAACCGGCTGCTGTCACCGCCGCCGAAATCAACGATATTATCATCCGGCCCGGCGGTGGGCCGGTTTGACCCACCTGGCCAACCTTGATGAATGACTCTGCTTCCCTCTGGTTAAACTCCGTCCGGCTGGCCGCGATTCTTTTGACCCTTTTGCTGGCCTGGGTCACTTATCGCAGCCACTTGTTGCTCAAACAGTTCGAGCCGCCGTTCAATTTACTCCTCTCCCTGCCGGAGTCGCTGCTACGAATGGGGCTGGTCGGGCTGTGTTTGGGGCTGGCCTGGCTCAGCGGTTTGCCGGCCCAACAGTTTGGTTTGCTCTGCCCGCAGCCGCTCCAGAGCATCGGGCTGGGCCTGGCGGTGGGGCTGGTGGTGCAGGTAGCGGTGAATGGGTTGACGTTTTGGGCGATTCAGCGCTTTGGCCGGAAAATTTACTCACCGGTGGTGATTCGCAATATCCTGCCCCGCCGCCCCGCCGAGTGGGTGTGGGTGGCGCTGGCTTTTATCCCGGCAGTCGTCATGGAAGAATTATTATTCCGCAGCCTGTGGCTGGGTTTGTTTCAAGAATTGATTCCCCTACCCCTGTTGATTGGAGTCACTTCGCTGCTGTTTGGCTTGATGCACCAGCCGCAGGGACTTCTGGGCGTTATCACTGCCGGGGGTCTCAACATTTTACTGTGCCTGCTTTTTATCGGCACAGGCGAACTGCTGCCGCCGCTGCTGGCCCATTACGTCATCAACCTTTTGCAAGTAGTAGCGGCTTCGCGACAGCGCGAGTGGCTGGAAAATTACGAGTATGATTGACAAAAGCTTAGGGGAGTGATATGCTTTTTGATAATAAGTTTGTTATGACAAGTTAAGGAGGCAGGGTATGGCTGTATCCTACCCCGATATTATCAGCGAATATACCGATAGTCCGGAACGATTTGAGACCGGCGGGCTGCAATATGCCGGCTATTTCGAGCCGGCTAAAGTCGCCCCGGAGCAGGTAGCTAACCTGTTCCTGTTTCTGCAAAATACTCTCAACATCCCTCTGTCCGTCATTGTTAAAGCGGAGTCGCCCCAAACCGGCGGATTGTTTGGCGGGGGCAAGCCGATGCTGAACGTTCAGGAACCGCAGTTTCAGCTCAAACTGGCTGGCGCAGAAGCGGGACTGCTGACGCTGCCGGTAACGACGACCGCCCATGTTAAAGAGGGCGACCATAGCTTAACCCTCGAACTTAAAGTTACCAGTGAAGGCCGCGGCCAAACGATCCGCCCCAATCAGAGCCAAAGCAAACTTGGCCGTGACCTCATTGACAGCCCGGTGGGATTAAACCTGGTGGGCACGCTGGGGGCTACCTTTTCTGCCAAATCGGTCAAAAAAGCGGCCTTCCCGCTGACGATAGAAGGCAAGCCCAACCCACCCGAACGAGCGCCCCGGCTGAAATATTCATATCAAACGGTCTGGGTAGAATCGAATGCGGAGTTTTACAATCAGGCCATTCAGGAATTGAACAGCCGGCAGGTCAAGCTAAAGAACGAGCTAACGCCCGAAGCCCTTTACATAACCCTGTACGCCGAGAGTATCAACCGTTTTGCCGATACCGGCTTGCCGCTGCGCATCGGCGAGGCGATTACCCTGGCCAAAATTCTTACCTACAGTTGCCAGTATTTTCTCAACAGCCCTGATCGCTACAACGGCTTGTTGGTGCCTATGTGGGAGCGGGCGCTTGAGGAAGGCCTGGATACCACCCATGCCCTGGAAGTTGTGCGCACAGCGGGCTATGCCCACCTGCTCAAACTGGCCCTGGCGATTAGCTTTGGCCTGGTGGCTCAGGCCATCGGTCGCCAATCCTGGCCGCTCCACGAGCGCCAGGCGGTGACCAATTTTATCACAGCAAATGTCGAATCAGGCCAGCCCATAGACCCGGAATTTCTCTATCTGCCCCTGTTGATGGCCGGAACCTATATCTCGCCCAAAATTAAGCTAGAAGGCGAAGATGTGCAGCACAGTCTGGCCCTCATGAAGAAGGCTCGCCAGGCCCGGCGGGACCTGTTTTTAGATGAAGATATGGCCCAGGCCGATCAGATATTTAACCAGATTATGAAAAAGGTGCTGCCTTAACCCGGCCGCTTTCATTTATTGGTCAGGCTGGCCAGACGAGCTTCCAGTTCTGCCCGCCGCGCATTGGCCGCGGCGCGGCCTTCGCTCATCAAGCCATCAAACCGGCTGCGAATGTCCGCCTGCAAATCACCGCCGCTTTGGGGGGTGGTCAATAATACCGCCGCCGCACCAATAATCAAGCCGCCCAAAAAACCGACTACAAAATTTAAAACTCGCATACTTCTGGTGAACCTCCCTGTTTCGAGCTTATTTGGCCCATTATACCACGTTCCTGCGTGGAGAAAAAGCTTGACTGATAAGGTTGAGCTAAAGCTGCCGCTTGTCTAAACCGGGACCATACAGTAGAATTTAAGGCTATGACCTTTCAAACACCCTCCAAAAACATCCTGATCCTCATTAAAGGCGCGGGCGATCTGGCCAGCGGCGCGGCCTATCGCCTCAAGCGCAGCGGCTTCCCCCTGATTATGACCGAACTGCCCGCCCCACCCTGGTCCGCCGGACGGTCAGCTTTGGCGAAGCCGTCTACAGCGGCGAAACCGAAGTCGAGGGGATAGCCGCCCGCCGGGTAGACACGCTGGCTGCCGCCCTGGAACTGGCCCACAGTGAAAGCATCCCCGTGTTGGTTGACCCTGACCCGGCGCTGGTCGTTCGACTAAAACCGCAGATAGTCGTTGACGCCATTATCGCCAAAGTCAACACCGGCACGACTCTCCACGATGCACCGCTGGTCATCGCGTTGGGGCCGGGTTTCACCGCCGGACAGGATTGCCACGCCATCATCGAAACCAATCGCGGCCACTGGCTGGGCCGGGTGATTTATCCCGGCGGCGGCCCTGGCGGCGACGGTCGAGCCGAAGCCAACACCAACATCCCCGGCCAGATCAAAGGCCAAAACCGCCCGACCGGGTGCTACCGCG
>JAAUSP010000401.1 GCA_012032575.1 Anaerolineales bacterium
GGATGAAGGAATCCTTCCGGGGGGTGGGTCAGCCTTGGTTCACGCTTCCGCCAATCTGGCGCAATCCTGGAGCGGTTTAACGCAAGAGCAGATTTTTGCGGAAAAGATAATGAAGCAAGCTTTGGTTGAACCATTTAAATCAATTTTAACAAATGCTGGGCTTTCGCCCGATTTTGCGCTAGGGTCATTATTAGGAGATGAGCACAAGGACAATTATGAAATGGGGTTTGATGTTAGGTCAAATCAGGTTTGTTCGTTGATTGAAAAAGGTGTTCTTGACCCTTGCAAGGTTGTTGAGAATGTTTTACGAAATGCAACATCTTCTGCAACCGCATTATTAACCGCTTATGGAGCAATTATTTAAACTTTCCGCTTGACCAACTCCGACCAATCCTCTATCATCCTCTAACAATGACGAAAGAAATACAATTCGCAAAAATCACAATCTCTATTCCTGTTGAAGAAGTTCCTTCTGAGATGGGAAGGATTTTATACTCTCCATCGATTAACATTGATGAAATCTATGACGAATTTTCTGCGCTTCGAACAATGCTTTCAAACAAGAACATCTCTGTTGATTTCCTTGACAGGGTTGAGCAACTTCGTTCAAGGTTGTATCGAATTGATGTTGCTTTGAGTGACATTGAACAAGTCATTTCCGGTTATTTTCAATTAAAATCCGGGAAGACCGAAGAAAAAAAAGATGAGATAGAAATAATTGATGATGGCGAAGTTGAAAGTGCTTGACCGGAACTTAAAATAGAGCTATCATAACACCAAACGCTACGAAACAAAACAAAGGAGCAGTTGATAATTTATGGCGACCAAAAAGAAAAACAATCCACAATGGGAAGCGGAATACAACAAAACCTATAAAGAAAAGGTTATGATGTTGACCGATGCTTATTCGGACGAACGAAACGGGCTTAACAATCATCTTAATCGAGATGAATGGAGGGGTTATTTTGAGGCTTCGCTCTCAAATCGAGCCTTGACCCCCGATGAAACTCAGACCAAGAAACTCTTCGATAAAAGCAAAGAAAACAACTATCTCGGCGAAGTTATTGAAAGCTATTTCAATAACCTGACTTTGGATTGGAAGTTTCAAATTGAAGAGGTGGTTAATTTTGAGGATAGCCAAGGAATTGTGGTTGCTAAACAACCGTATCTTCCTTATGCATCCCCTCAGGGATTGATTTACTCCGTGCTCAAATACGGAGCAACCTCGCCGCAATTGGCGACTCAGCGTCAACTTCTTTTGCTTAATCCTCGATAGGGCTTGGAAGCTTTGATGGGGCAATCAAAACCCCATCAAAGTTTTTTATGAAAACTTCATTTTTCATTTCGTTAAATGATTCATTACTCCATAATGTATCGATTTGGAATAAAGTGTATCAAGGCTCAGGAGCCAAAAAATATGATAATTATTTATTGTTTTTTTATGTAAAGGCGCAATTTGTTCCGCCCTCTGTTTTATTAAAAAAACAAACTATCAAAACATTCCTCTATTTATCATAAGAATGTTCTTAAAAGCCTATAAAATAAATGAAAACAAAAACATAGAAGAAGTTCTTGTTAATTCTAGCGAAATCTCTTCTTGTGAACCCTTGGAATTATCTTTCTTGGGGTTAAAAACAAATCACAAGGTTGCTTCCAAAATTATTTTAAAAAATGGGGGTCATTTTCGTTATTTTCGAAAGCCTCGACAATCTTGAACGAATGCTATTCAAAAGCCGAACAATTCTTTTCGGGTAATCTATGATAAATTATAGAAGGCTTCACGAAAACTTTCGCAATTTCCTTCTTGACGAAGGCGCCAACTTGAATCTTGAAAATTTGGCGATTTATTCGCAAAAATACGGGCCTTCTTGGTTATTTTATCTTTACGATTATCGAAAACTTGCTTCCAATTATTTGGAAGGAGAAGCGGGTTGGGAGAAGGTTGTTGTTGGAATGATTAATTTTGGACCAAGCCATAACCTTTCCAAAGAAACTCCTTGTTTTTCAGCATCTTCTAAAAGCATAGTCTATGAGGTTCATAGGGTTGTCGCTCAAAACAAACTCGGGCCGTTGCTTTATGATTTGGCGCTTGTCTTTGCTTCCAAAGCGGGTGGTGTCGGCTTGATGGCGGACCGCGCAATTGTTCGGCCGGAGGCTCAAAGAATCTACAACGCTTGGTTTAAGTCCAAAAAAGGTGCGACAGGAATTGATGTTATTGCTCTAAAAATGGATAGACCTCCACCGGAAAATAAAACAATTCCAACAATTGATGATTGTGATTTGCACGATGAAACAGAATTTGACCCTTCGGTCAATTATGTTTATCGAACAACCTCAAACAATTCTATACTTGAAGATTTGATAAAAAATCATCAGAAAGTTATTGAATTGGTTTCAAAAGAAACTCTTATCAAAAAAGGTGAAATTGAAGCGGAAATTGCTGATGAAGGCGAAAGCCTTTGGAAATCCAACTTTAACGAAGAGGAAGAATACCAAAGAAAGATTAAAAAAGGATACGAAAAGAAGAAAAAACAATTAATAGGTCTTGGCGGAAACCGAGATTCGGGGTACTATCAAATCAAGAAGGCTTTTTATAGAAGGTCTAAAAGTGCTCCCGATGGGTATTAAGAGTTTTCGCTTTATTGATTGGAGTTCAGCTTATTATTTCCCTTTTTCAAAATATTGGTTTTGCGAAAGAGAGCAGGCATTTTGGATTAGAAACATGCAATTTTTGTTTATAATTTCTTGTTTCTGTGATAAAAACGAAATTAGATTAACAATATTTGGTAAAAATACAGAATGCGATCAGCTTATCTGTAAATTCTCCAACTCCAAACAAAACTTTATCAAAAGTTTTCAAAATGTTATGAAATTAAAAGAAAGATTGATAGTTTCAAGCCACCCTGTCTTCTCAGACATTGGATTTTATAAGTTTATAACCCGTAATTGCCGAAATCAAATAAATCAATCTATAATGATTTATCTTAATAAAAATGCTTCGACTTTAAAGCTCTTCTTGAGGTACCCAGCACCCGGAAGCCATAACGAATGATGATTCTTAGGTTTCTTGGTTCACAGTATAACCGTGGGTTTATTGTTTCCAGCAAACAAATTATTCAATTATTTAAAATTGTATGAAAAAAGTAAAATACCACATCTTGGAAAGGCAATCATTTTCTTATCATCTTAAACAATTTTATTATTTTTGTCTTCTCGGATGTTTCTGGATTTTTCGCTATGTTTTCAACCCAAAATGTGATGTTAATTCAAGATTTTACAAGACTTATTTTAAGCTGATGAATAAAATTTCAATTCCTATAACGGAATACGAAATGTTTTTAAACTCAATAAATGAGGAACGAAAAATTGTTGAAAAACAGAAGCAAGAAATCAAAGATGTTGATAAATTGGTTCAAAAAATGAATAGAAGCAAAGAGCCGATTGTTTGGAATTGAAATGAAAGCTAAAAATGTAGATTTACAAGCAGAAGGTCTAAGGTTAAGAGTGTTTGAATGTTTTTCATTTCAAGAAACACACATTAATACTTTTTTCTTGGTAAATTTTCTTACATCTTTTCGGGGAAGAATAAATCTCTATTTTATAGAGCCATCGTATCTATTTTACAGAAATACAGCTTCTCCAATTTTGATAAAACAATTTTTATTGCTTCGCTCTTGATTTTTTCGCTTGACCAACTGCAAACAACCCCGTTAGAGTCTATTCAAGATGATGAATGAAACATCATCATAAATTAAGAAAAGGAAAACAAATGTCCACCAAACAGAAAAAGAAAAGTTCTTCTCGCATTACCACCTCTTTTCGAGAGGTCTCTATCCTGGCTCCACGAATCGCAGCGACCCACAAACCAATCCTTCTCCGAGGCCCACATGGTGTCGGAAAGAGCGAAGTTGTTTACCAGCTCGCCAAACCATTCGCAAAAGCTCTCGGGCTTCTGGACAAGTATCCTGACGGCCTGCCGGTGGTTGAGCGGCGATTGTCGCAGTGTCCCGATGCGGGCGATTTGACCGGGTTGCCGGAAATCAAAAATGGCGTAACCACCTTAAATCCTATGGATTGGTTTAATCGAATCTGCCTTGAACCTTGTTTGTTCTTTGCAGACGAAATCGATAGGGCCATGCCTGATGTTCGTCAGGCGTTTTTCGAAATAACCGATTCGCGCAAAGTTGCTGGACGGCATTTGCATAAGGACACTATTATCGTTGGAGCAATTAACGGTGGGTCAGAAAACGCCAACAATTATCAAGTCGGCGAAATGGACCCTGCCGAATTGGACCGATGGGTTGTTTTGATGTTGCACCGACGGTGTCGGAATGGTTAGAATACGCCAATGCTCAACGGGTTAATCCGATGATTATTGAGTTCATTTCGGGATTCAACGAACATTTGGAATCCGACGGGGATAATTTTATTCCTGGAAAGATTTATCCTTCTCGGCGGTCTTGGTTCCGGCTGAATGAAGTTTTAGATGAAAAAGATTTGTTGGAAGTTAAATCTTATCTACCAACCCTTCTTAATGCTTATGTTGGTCAAGAGGCCGCGCTTCAATTTTATGAATTTGCGAGGAGCTATTCCAAAGAAGTTTCAATTGAGGACGTTATTAATCACGGCAAATTTGGCCCGCTGAAAAACTGGAAACAGGTTGAGTTTACCAAGTTTCTCGATAAGATGTACAACCACCCGCTCATGGAAGAAAAGAGTCTGACCGATGCTCAAAAGCAAAACTTTGTTAAGCTCTTCAAAATGCTTTCGGCGGAAACCAAAATTACTGTATTCCAAAATTTGTCGGCCAAAAAGACTGATTTTTGGATGCAAGTTCAAGGTTCGTTGGGAAAGGAAATTGTTGAATTAACCAAGAATTCTCTTATTCATCCCAACGACCAAACCGGGAAAAACTAATGAAAACGAATGAAGATGAATTGATTATCACCAAAAGTGAAAAAAATAGACTTATTGAAAGTTGGTTCTTTGACCTTCTTCAAGAGGAACCTTTCTATGGAAAGATTCTTCAATACATTAACAAAATTGAAGACCCAAAAATTCCAACCATTTGCATAGGGCTTTCTCGCGAGGAGATGTGTTATCAAATTTTCTATAACTTTGATTTTCTTGCTTCTTTGACCAAAAAAGCAAGAATAGGCATCCTTCTTCACGAGTTATTCCATGCAATTTTTAATCATGTTCCATTTAGGTTCTTCAACGGCATTCCTCATCATTTGCAAAACATTGCTATGGATTTGAGCATTAATGGGCTGGATGGACTGAAAGAAAGAATTTCAGGAATGCCCCATGTTTGTATCCCGGGAGAGGGAGACTTTAAGAACATGGCTCCTGGATTGCTTTTTGAGAACTATCTAAATCTTCTTCTAGAAGAAAGCAGACAAAACCCCGACAAATTCAAAGGCTATAAAACACCCGATTCACACGATTATGCTATTGGGGATGGAAAAGATGGTGACGGAAATGGCTTTGCAGATTTGCCTGATGATGTTAAAGAACAAATCGAGCAAATCGCTAAACAGCGATTAAAGGATGTTGTCGGCGATGTCTATAAAAAGACCAAAAGAATTGGAGCAGATAACCGGCAATTCTAAACTTTGGGGTTCGGGTCCCGCCATTATTTCGCGAATTTTAGAATCGGTTTTTAAACAAGCCGAAGCAAGCCCGGAACAAATCTTGAAGTATTTCTTGACTTCTGTTCGTGATAATAAGCGAAAGAAGTCTTGGACGCGAATTAATCGAAGGAATCCGATGAAAAAACCATCACACCTTAAAACCAAGAAGCCCCAAGTCGCCATTGCAATTGACGAAAGTGGTTCGGTAAGCGACGAAATGTTTACTTGGTTTTATGGATTTATGGAGCAATTTGCGAGCATCTTGGAGTTTACTTTCATTCCATTCGATGATGCGGTTTTTGAAGACCAAATCTATAAATGGAAAAAAGGCGATAAGCACGCTTGTGAGCGGGTTCTTCAAGGTGGAACGAATTTTAATGCTCCAACGGATTACGTGAACGAACATAAATTTGATGGATTTATTATCATGACGGACATGTATGCACCCCAACCAGGCCCTAGCAAATGTCCAAGATTGTGGATAACGACGCAGGATTGCTTAAACGACAACGCTTTGAGTGTCGCAAATGGAGAGAAAATTGTCGCAATTAAATCCTGATAAAATAAAGGAGCTTTTTTTTATCCTTGAAGAAAAATTAAAAAATGAGTTCTCCTCAAATGAATTGAAGATGATTTCTTCTTTTATCTCTTTCGAGGAGAACAGCAAGGTTTCCTCTTTTCTGTTCTTAAAAGAGCAGAGTAAGATCTTTTTCAATCCGGAAATTTTTAAGGTTGATGAAAATGGTTGGAATTTTAAGAGCATTTTCGAGATTGATTTAGAAAATTCACTAAATGAATTAAAGGATTTTGTTGAATGTGGAAATCAAATTCATTAAATCCAATTTCCATAAATCCTGAATGCATTATGTTGGTTTTTATCTCATCGCCCGCTGAGCCGAATTGCTTTTCGGTGTATAAAAAGGATTTGAGATTAACCCATAAAATCCTTTCAGGATTTCTCACAAAAGGAAAGTTGAAAATCTTGGTTCAAGATGTAAAATATTTTATCTTGGCGAGAGAAATCGCTTGACGGAAGCTTAGAAGTGATGCATTATAACAACAAAGGAGCTATTGAATGACTAACATTATGAACACTACCAAAGAGCAAATCGAGGCTGCCCGAAAGCTCTTGGAGGTTGACCCGTTTGCGTATCGAAAGAAATGCACTCCCGCCAAGTTTGGCGACCTTGAACATGGCGACATGTACGAGTATGGTCCGGCTGGCGATTGGTTTGTGAAAATCAATCCAACCGAGCACATTTTCACCAAAAGCAAAGTGAATTCTGTTGAAGTTTCGCCATGGGCGGAACAACTTTGGTTTAAAGATGACATGCCTGTCTTGACCATCATCAAAAAAGATGAATGGAAAACTTTGTTCGAGTGGGTCAACGAAATGCAGAAGAAGGGATTTATCAATCCCGAAGAGGATGATGATTGATAAAATAAAAAAATCCCCGACAAAAATCGGGGATTTTTGCTTTGGGAGTGT
>JAAUSP010000402.1 GCA_012032575.1 Anaerolineales bacterium
GCCCGGGTAGGCACTTTTCTGTTTCTTGAGTCTTCTGTTACCGGAAGACCTAACGAACTGCGCCATGCTGACAACACGCCAATTGCCAAAGGGGTACAGTTGAGCTTCAACTCGGGTGAAACTTACTACATCATTGATTTCGACAGCATTCCTGACGAACTACGCCGGGCCGACACAGATGCTCTGCTTGACACTCTACAAGGCGAATTCACCTCAAAGTGGTCTGTCAGTGAGAATTTTCCATTTTTATCTTGAATTATGAAGAAGGTCCGAGCCAATTACGCAGCAAAACTGATGGCAGCCTGGTTGATACCCTGGCAGGCAAGATTCAAGATTTTACTTTAGGTGGAGTCTATTTTGTTGTTGATTATACCGACTCACCAAGCGAGCTTCGCTTGTCGGCTGATGGAACCCTGATTCAAACTTTAAAAGGGAAAATTTACTCCGAGACTAATCCCGGTGGCATAAACACCAGCCCTAATGAAACCTATTTTATTGTTGATTATGCCGATGCACCCAGCGAACTTCGTCTTTCCGCCGATGGGACCCTCATTAAGACTTTAACTGGGAATGTTTCCTCCGAAACCGATCAATTTGGTTTAACCCTCAGTGTAACCTTCAGCCCCAATGAAACTTATTTTATTGTTAATTATACCGATGCACCCAGCGAACTTCGCCTTTCCGCCAATGGTTCCCTTATTGAAACTTTTGAGGAAAAAACCTTCTCTGCCGGTAACATAATCTTCAGCCCCAATGAAACCTATTTTGTTGTTCCGTACCCTGATGGAACTGCCGAACTCCGTCGGACGGATGATGGTTCTCTTATCCAACCCTTTCCCTATGATCTGCAAGGGTATGGGAATAATATAACCTTTAGCCCCCAGGGAACTTACTTTGTTGTTAGTAATTATGATGAAAAACCCGACGAATTACGACGCACCCATGATGGATTGCCTATCGCAACTTTACCTGACGCCGTCGAAAGCGTCATATTCAATCCAACTGAGTCCCTTTTCGTGATAACAATTTATTATCAGACCGAATTGCGTCACCTGGACAATGTTTCACTAATCGAATCCCTGACAGGTATTACCTTTAGTCCTGATCAAACCTACTTTGTGGCCAATTATGCGGATAAGCCCAGTGAATTACGCCGCGCTAGGAATGGTTCAGTGGTTGCCACTTTGAACGGAAATGTTCGTATATATGGTTCTACCCCTCAAATTAAATTTACTCCAAATAGTACCATTTTATACTCAATTATTGATAATGGGGATTACCAGTATTCTCGAGAATTACGGCGTACCAGTGATGGCTCTCTTATCGTAACAGAAAGTATCTGTGGAGCAGCCTTCTATCCGGATAAGCCTTACTTCCTGGTGGATTATGCATGTAATTATGGTGATAACAATAAACCTGGCGAACTGCGGAGTATAGTTGATGGTTCGGTGATAGAAACTCTCGCCGGAGATGTGGATACTTCAATTAGTGATTATCTATCCGGTGAGTCGTACACTAACGAAGATCATACTTTTGACTTCAGTCCTGACAACAACTACTTTGTCATTCGCTATACTGACGCGCCCAGTGAGCTGCGTAACGCGGCCGATGGTTCTCTTATCAAGAAATTTCCCGGCATAATAGATCAATTACAATTTGATAATATAAATAGTAACGACTTGCCGAATGACTCAACTGCTTCTTTGCTGCAACTGGTGTATCAAGATGACCGAGAAGATATGTGGTATCTGGGCGATGAGGTTTTTCAGGTGGTTAAACCAGACCGGGAATTGGATTTGAACGAAGGTACTCCGACTGAAATCGAATTTAGAAATCCCCTTATCGTAAATCAACAACGGCTGATTATAAGGTATGAGGGAGGAGTAAGTTATTTAGTGGATCTGGCCTGGTTACAAAAACTGGGCGGGGTTATTAACCCGAATTTATCTCCGGAGGAGTTTGCAGAAGTAGCTTGCCAGCCATTCAAGGAGGGGCTGTTTAACGATTCGGCGTTAGACAAATACCTGCCTGAAGCAGAACGGCTCGCTTGCCGGTGAAAATGTCACTTATGAAGCCCTGATTAACCCTGACCGAAAGGATAAAAAATGTCACTTAACAATGAACCTGGCCCCTCTTCTGAGTCAGCACCCCAGCAGTTTCCTGCTCCTGGCGCTTCTATTGGCAGCGTTAATTTCGCTGACATTAGCGGCGGACAAATCGAGATTGGCGATATCCGGGTTGATATCAAGGCTGAAGCTGATATTGTGGGCGGAAATAAGCTCGTCCAGAATATCACCCAAATTCAAAAACGAGCGCTAACGGCTGCTGAGGAAGCGGCCCAGTCACGGTCACTGGCTTTGCAGCAGTTAGCCGCCGGGGTTAGTGATTATGCCCAGCGCTTATCTGCTCTTGCAGTTGGCGATGCCGATGCTGGTAACCCTTACAAGGGATTACTGGCTTACCGTTTGGGTGATGCCAGGCTTTTCTATGGGCGGGATAACACGATTAGAGATTTATTACGCATTATCCACCGTCACCCACTGACTGTATTGCACTCCGAGTCTGGTTCAGGAAAAAGTTCCCTCCTCCAGGCCGGCCTCATGCCTCACTTACTGGCTGATGAAAAGCCGCATCTACCAGTTTACCTCAGGCCCTACAACGTCCGCCCGGATCTGGCTATCAAACGCGAATTCCTGCCGATTCTGGGCCAACCGACCTCCACATCTATTGAGTCAAATCAGGTTTACCGCTATCTGGCCGATGCTCCCTTACAGGAGTTTCTGCGTCAGGTGACCGGGGTTTTGGGGCCAAACGGTACGGTCTATCTTTTACTCGACCAGTTTGAGGAACTGTTCACGATGCTGGATCAGGCTGATCAAACGACTTTTGTTAGCGAGCTGGCGGCCTGTCTTAATGATGAAACTTTATCGGTGCGTTGGGTGTTGGCGCTGCGGAGTGAATTTTTAGTGACCTGGCCAATTTTCGCCCGGAAATTGAACATCCTTTTGAAAATGAATACCGCCTCAACCGGTTAAGTCGAGCGGAGGCTGCCAGTGTTATTGTGGCCCCGGCCCTCCATCATAGCCTCACTTTTGAACCGGCCCTGGTTGAAACGCTGCTCCGGGAACTAAAGGATGAGAAAGGCGAAATTCATCCCCCCCAAATCCAGTTGGTCTGTTCGGCCCTGTACAATTTATTATCAGTGCAGCAGCAAGCTGACCCTAATTTTCCCGACCAGATTACTCAACAGATGTACGAGGCCGAAGGCCGGGCTGAGGGTATTCTGCATGGGCATCTGAAACGAGTGCTGGCGCAGAACTGGCCAACGAAACAAGAACAAGACCTGGCCCGACAGGTATTGGTGGCTTTAGTCTCCGCTGATGGGCATCGTGTCCGCCGGACTCGCAGCAACCTGGCTCGTGAATTAGCCTATTATATTGTGACCGCTCAGGGAATAGAGGAGGTGCGGCAACAACTTGACCCGCTATTAAGCCAGTTGGTAAAAAGCCGTTTATTGAATGTAGCCAAGGATGAAGAGACCGATGAATCCAGCTACGAATTGGTCCACGACTATCTCCTGACCGAAATTAAGATTGACCCTGAGCTTCGTTCCCGCAAGGTGGCTCAGGAGATGCTTGACCAGGTGGCCAAGAACTACCAACGATTTGGCCCGTTACTCAATGAAGAACAGTTCAACATTATCAACCGGGAACGAAAGTTTCTGGTTGTAAACGAAGCTGCGGCTGAATTACTACAAAAAGCCAGGAAAGGCTTGAAGCCGATGCTCGCGCTAAAGAAGCTCAACTTCAACGAGAAGTGGAGCAGCAAAAAGCTCTGGCTGAGGAACAACGTAAGCGAGCTGAGGCCCAGGAGCAAGCCGCCGCCCGCCAGCGCAAGTTGACCCGCCTGGCCTTTGCGGTTGGCGCTGTAGCAATCATCATGGCTATTCTGGCCGGAGTCTCTGGGGTTACGGCTAAACAAACCGTAGATGCCGCCAACAAAGAGAGTACTCGCGCCCTCACAAACCAACAAGAAGCAGAAGCTAATGCCGCTATGGCAGTTGCCGGTAAAGAAACAGCGGTGGCTGAACAACAGCGGGCAGATCGTTCCGCCAGCATTACCCGCGCCCGGTCTCTTTTGGCCAATGGCCGGTTACTGGTTGACCAGGCTCCTCTCTTGGGTTTGCGCTTAATGTTGGAAGGATTGGCTATCCTGCCCGAAGATGTGCAACTTGAGCAGGATACCATCTCGCCTGATATGATTGCCACTGAAATCCAGCAGGCAGGCAGCCTGGGACGGCTGGCCAAGTTAGATAATGTTATCAATGTATACCCTGGTCCGGAAAAAACCACCTTCATTATTGCTTATGATAACGCCCCAGGTGAATTATATAATGCCGCCACCGGTGCCCGTCTCGAAACTTTACCAGGGAAGGTACCCAAAATTGATGATAATATTCTCAGCCCTGATGAGAACTACTTTATCATCAAATATGATGATGCTCCTGGTGAACTCCGCCGTACTACAGATGGCGCTCGTCTCGAAACCTTACCGGGGAACGTATCCGAATATTGGGGTTTGTTTAGCCCAAATAAAAGTTATTTCATCATCAATTACAATGATACTCTTCCTAGTGAACTGCGAAAGGCAGCCGATGGTTCTCTTATCGAAACTTTACCTGGGAAAAGCGGTTTTCAGTATCTCCCCGCCTATCAAGAAGACGCAATTTTTACTATTGTTGATTACCCTGATGATGTACCCACCGAATTGCGCCGCGCTGCCGATGGCTCTTTTATCGACTTTCTGGCTGGTGATGTAGTAAATACCGATTTCGACCCCAATAAATCTTACTTCCGGTTTGATTACGACAACAATACACCCAGTGAGTTACGAAGCACGGCTGATGGTTCACTTATTGAAACTCTACCTGGAACCGTTTCACAAGATATTGGCGTTAAAATTCTTCCTCCTGAACTGAGTTACTTCATTGTTGATTATGTCAGTGCACCCGGCGAATTGCGTTATACTGCTGACGGGTCCCTCATCGAACCGCTGTCCGGAAACGTCAACTATATTGACTTCTCCTCCGATGAACCCTATTTCATCATTAATTATGACGACGCCCCCAGTGAACTGCGCCGTACGGCTGATGGCGTTCTTATTGACACTTTAGTCGGCAAGGTGGTAGGGAACAGTAACCATAACCTAATCTTTAGCCCAAATAAAACCTACTTTTTTATTGATTTCGAAGATGCGCCTGGCGAACTACGTAGCGCGAGTGATGGCGCTCTTATCAAAACATTGACTCACAATATTGAGAACTACAGCTACAACACTGATGTTACTTTTAGTCCTGACGAAACTTACTTCGTTATCAACTATATAACGTCACAACAACCGCTAACCGGTGAACCCGGTGAACTACGCCGTAGCAATGATGGTAAACCGCTCAAAACCCTGGCTAATGATAACATCAAACAGGTAATCTTCAGTCCTGATGAGAGTTATGTACTGATTAAATATTCGAATACTCCCGTCGAATTACTTCACACTATTGATGGCTCTCTCATTGAAACCTCAAAAGGTATTCCATCTGAGGTGGATTCCAGTCCAGACCAGAGTTTTTTTATCTTCCGATACAACGATGGCACTCCTAACGAAATGCTCCGTATCGCCAATGGTTCAGCCATCACGACTACCCTCGGGGATAGCCTTATTAGTAGCCTCAACTTCTACCCCGACGCAGCTTATTTTTATATTAGTTATCAAGACGCACCCGGTGAATTGCGTAGCACCGTTAATGGCGATCCTATCTCTTACACCTTTAAGGCTGGCAGTTCGCCAGGAATCTTTAACCCAGACGGAACTTTCTTCATTGTTAATAACAATGATACGCCTGATAAACTGGTCTATATTGCCGATGATTCCGTTAAACCTTTGGCCGGAAATGTATCGAGTCAATACCCTCCAAACTTCAACCTACCTGGGCCGTACTTCATCATCAATTATGATGATGCTAACAGCGAACTCCGTAATGCTAAAGATGGCTCTTTTATCGAACAACTAGCCGGTAAAGAAGCACAGGTCACGAACTTTGATTTAAACAAGTCATATTTCATCATCAATTACAGTGATGCTAATAGCGAACTACGCCGTACAACCGATGGATCTCTCATTAAAAAGTTGACTGGAAATCTTTTTAGTGTCTATGGAAACCAGACGATAATTTCTATCCCTAATAAAACTTACTTCATTGCTGACTATGAGGATGCCCCCGGAGAATTAAGAAACAGCACTGATGGCTCCCTGGTTGAAAGTTTAACCGGAACTGTCGCCAAAATCTCATTTTTTGAACCCTATTTTATCATCCAGTATGACGACAAACCCGGCGAATTACGTCGTAACGTGGATGGTTCGCTCATCGAAAAACTAGCCGGTGTTATCGAAAACATCACCACCAGTCCAAACAAAACCTACCAGATTTTTGATTATGCCAACGCCTCCGCTGAGATACATAATACAACTGACGGCTCCTTGATTGCCCGTTTGACCGGAAACACCCATTCCGACACTTACGGTGGTGTTGGTGGAGTAATGTTTAGCCCTGATGAGACCTATTTTATTGTTGATTACGAGGATAAGCCCAGTGAATTGCGTAACGCCGCCAATGGTGATCTCATCGAGAGATTAGTCGGAAAAATCGAATACCCTCAGCTTGGTGATATTCCACACTTCTTCGATACCTTCTTTGTAGTTGACTATGCTGATGATAAACCTGGTGAATTACGCCGCACTGCTGATGGTTCGCTTATTGACACTTTGGCAGGCAATGCAGATAACGCTGCCATAACCTTCAGCCCAGACAAAACCTACTTTGTCATAGATTACTATTCAGATACACCTTCAGAATTACGTCGTACCGCCGATGGTTCCCTTATGACAATTCTACCCGGCAACATTGCACGAGTGAGCAATGGCGTTAATCAAATACTACAATTAGATTTTATAGACTTAAATCGTACCACACTAATGCAACTTAGCTACGAGGATGGCCGGAACGATCTGTGGTTGGTCGGGGATCAAGCCTATCAACTAGTCGAACCTGATGGCAATC
>JAAUSP010000403.1 GCA_012032575.1 Anaerolineales bacterium
TTGGAAGAACACGTGTCATTATCGCAGATGATGAGTCCATTGTGCGGATGGATTTGAAGGAAATGCTGACCACCCTGAATTATCTGGTGGTCGGCGAGGTGGGCGACGGACAGAGCGCGGTTAATTTGGCCCGCGAACTCAAGCCCGATGTCATGCTGATGGATATCAAGATGCCCGACATGGATGGCATCGAAGCCGCCAAAATTTTGACCGAGGAGCAGATTGCGCCGGTGGTGCTGCTGACCGCCTACAGTCAAAAGGATTTGGTGGATCGAGCCAAAGAGGCCGGGGTGGTGGGCTACCTGGTCAAACCCTTCCGCGAGGCCGATTTGCTGCCGGCCATCGAAGTGGCCCTGGCCCGCTTTAGCGAATTCAAACAGATGAACCAGGAAGTTCACGATTTGCAGGACGCCCTGGAAACGCGCAAACTGGTGGATCGGGCCAAAGGCATTTTGATGGATGCCCAGGGCCTGGAAGAGCAGGAAGCCTTCCGCCGTATCCAGAAAATGAGCATGAATACCCGCAAACCCATGAAAGAAGTGGCCGAGGCCATTATTCTGGCGCACAAGGCTGGTCAAGGTTAAAAGTTGAACGTTCAAACGTTTGAGACGGATTATGACCGTTCTTCGTATTGCACTGGCCCAAATTAATGCCACCGTCGGCGATATACAGGGCAACGCCGCCAAAATTATTGAGTACCTGGACCAGGCCAGAGCCGCCCAGGCCCATATCGTCCTGTTCCCCGAATTGAGCCTGGCCGGCTATCCGCCGGAGGATTTGCTGCTCAAGCCCGGTTTTGCCGCGGCCAATCGAGCCGCGCTGGAAAGCTTGCTGCCCCATACCGCCGGGCTGACTGCCGTGGTCGGCTTTGTAGACCGGCGCGACGACCTGTTTAACGCCGCCGCCGTGCTGCATCAAGGCCAACTGGCCGGAATTTACCACAAAGCCCTTCTGCCCAACTATGCCGTTTTTGATGAGGATCGCTATTTTGCCAGGGGAGACACTTCGCTGGTATTCACCCTGCCGATTTCTTCGCCTGGAGAGATGCCCGCCAAAGAGGTTTGCTTTGGGGTGAGCGTGTGCGAGGACATCTGGTACCCCGCCGGTCCACCCGAAGCCCAGGCCGCCGCCGGGGCTGAACTGCTGCTCAATATCTCCGCTTCACCCTATCAGAGCGGTAAAATCAAAAGCCGGGAGCGAATGTTAGCCACCCGCGCCGCCGACAATGTGGCGATTGTGGCCTTTTGCAACCTGGTTTGCGGCCAGGATGAACTGCTTTTTGATGGCAGCAGCGTAATTTTTGATGAGCGCGGCAATCTGCTGGCCCGCGGCAAATCTTTTGCCGAAGATTTGGTGCTGGCTGATGTGAACCTGGGCAATGTGTTCCGCCAACGCCTGCGCGACCCCCGCCGCCGCAAAGATGGGCTGACCGAAATCTATGCTGACACGTTTCAGCGGGTCGCCCTGGCCGCCGCCGCAACTCCCGCGCCCCGGCCGCCGCTGCCTGTCTCCGTCATCACCCCGCCGCTGGAGCCGGTGGAGGAAGTCTACCAGGCCCTCGTTTTGGGGACACGCGATTATGTTCGTAAAAATGGGTTTAGCAAAGTAACGCTGGGCTTATCGGGTGGGGTGGACAGCTCGCTGGTCGCCACCATCGCTGTGGATGCGTTGGGGGCTGAAAACGTCATCGGTGTTTCGATGCCTTCTCGCTATTCGTCGGACCACTCCAAAAGCGACGCGGCGGAACTGGCCCGGCGGCTCAACATTCGCTGTGAAGTCGGTGCCGGATTGAGCCGGCCTATCAAGCTTATCTGGAAATGCTGGGTGATGTTTTTGCCGCCACCCGGCCCAATGAACGCCGAAGAGAATTTGCAAAGCCGGGCCAGGGGCAACACCCTGATGGCTTTGAGTAACAAATTCGGCTGGCTGGTGCTGACCACCGGCAACAAAAGCGAGATGGCAGTCGGCTACGCCACCATTTACGGCGACATGGCCGGCGGGTTTGCCGTGATCAAAGATGTGCCCAAAACCCTGGTTTATGCGCTGTGCCGCTATCGGAATGAAAAGATTGGCTCTGTGATCCCTGACAGCGTCCTGACCAAGCCGCCTTCGGCGGAATTACGCCCCGACCAGAAGGATACCGACTCGCTGCCGGAGTATGATATTCTGGATGCTATTCTGGCTGCTTATGTGGAAGAAGATTACAGCGCCGCCGAAATTATCGCGCTGGGGTTCGATGAAGCCACGGTGCGCCGGGTTATCCGCATGGTGGACCGCAATGAGTACAAGCGCCGCCAGGCCCCACCCGGTCCTAAAATAACTACCAAAGCCTTTGGCAAAGATCGCCGCTTGCCAATTACCAATCGCTACACCGGTTAACAAAAACACCCGCTTAAAACCGGGTGTTTTTATAGTATGGGCCCTGCAGGGATCGAACCTGCGACCAACCGGTTATGAGCCGGCCGCTCTAACCGCTGAGCTAAGGGCCCCAATAAAAAAAGCGGGCAACGGGGCTCGAACCCGTGTAACTAGCTTGGAAGGCTAGGGCTTTACCACTAAGCTATGCCCGCAGATACAATAATTATAGTGAATTAAAGGTTTGTGTAAAGTTCGAGAGCACTCCCTACTTGGCCAGCCTGAGCTGCTCTTTGATGTCGGCATCAATTTTACGAATATCAGGCGGCTTGGTAATAAACTTATTCGCTCCTATCTGCCGGCACATATCTCGTGTTTTAGAATCGGTAAAGGCCGATAAGACAAAAATGGGAATTTGGGCGGTGCCAGGTTTGCTGCGTAGAACCTGAATGGCTTGATCGCCGGTCATCACCGGCATCCGCATATCCATCAAAATAATGTCGGGCAACCAGCTTTCAGCTTTTTCAACCCCCTGCCTGCCGTTATCGGCGCAGACCACCTCATACCCTAATATCTCCAGCATTTGAGAAAGTGAGAACTGAAGGGTTTTGTCATCTTCAACATATAGAATACGAATGGGTGAGGTAGCGTTACAAGTCATAGGAACACTCTCTGATGGATGATTGGATTGTTAAAATATCTCAGTCGGGGTGGACGGATTCGAACCGTCGGCCTCTTGGTCCCAAACCAAGCACTCTAGCCGGACTGAGCTACACCCCGGATTGGGCTATAGTATAGCGGAGATTGCTTAAAAAATCAAAATTATGAAAAATAAGAATTAGGATAATACTCACCTGTCATGTCATTTCGAGGCTGAAAGCCGAGAAATCTTTGAGGTTGTTGCTTGCAAACGTCAAGGTGAAGATTTCTCGCTCCTAACGTCGCTCGAAATGACATGGCTGAGCAATTACCTTCTCATCTATTTCGCCCACCAGATTTGGGCCATGAGCCAATCGGGCAAATTGGTGCCGTCCCAGGCTGTCACTCTGAACGGTGTTCCACCGGCGGCATCAACCACATAAATAGCCCAACTGCCTCCCGAATCGGACACATAGGCGATTTTTGAGCCATCCGGCGACCAGGCCGGCAGCCCATCCTGGCCCGGTGAGTTGGTCATCTGGCGGGGGGCGCTGCCGGCGGTGCTGATGGTATAAATATCCCAGTTGCCGCCCTTGGTGGACATGTAGGCAAGCTGCGTCCCGTCCGGCGAAAAATCGGGCGAGCGGTCGCTTTCGTGGGTGGTCAGGCGGGTCGAGTCGCCGCCGTCAAAGGGAACCACATAAATGCCCGGATTGTTGCCTACGGCATCCGTGCCCTGGTAGGCAATCAAGCCGGTGGCCGACCAATCGGGGGTGCGGCCATCGCGCAAAATGAGCGGGTCACTTTTGCCGTCTACAACCCAAGCAGAACCTGCCAGCGACCGGTGCCCGGCTCCTGAGCCGTCAGCAGGAAGCGGCTGCTGTCGCTGCCCCAACGCGGCAGAATATGGCGTTGAACCTGGGTAATACGGGCATCCTCGCCGCTGGTCAAATCCAGGCTATGAAAACCTTCAGCGTCAATCAATTCCGAGTGGTAGACCAACCAGCGCCCATCGGCGCTGACCGCCGGCATAGTCCCGTTCAGGGCCACAACTCTGGGCGTTCCTCCACCCGCTGGCACAGCCAAAATCTCCCAGCGTGCCTCGTTTGGATTGAAGGCCGAGTAATAAATCGAACCGCTGCCGCCTGAAGCAGCCGGAGCAGCATTGTTGCCGGTAGCGGCCACTGTAGAAGTCACCGGGGATGTTGCCGCGGCCACCGGACCGGCTGTTGAGCCGTTGCCCGCCGAGGTGGTGGCCTTGGGCGTCACTTGGGTTGAGCCGCTGTCGGCCTCGGCCAGGTTACGTCGGCGCATTTTTCGCTGCTGGCATCGGTTTTCACCTTGAGGCCGCTGGATGGCTTGAGGTCGCTGGCTTCCAGGTATTGGGTTTCGGCCAGACACCACTCTTCCTGCTCGGCCAGCTCGTCGCCGTAAGCTTCGTAAGCCTGCCAAAGTTGGACTTCGACATCCAGATAGGCGGCATCTTCCCGATAAAGCTGGTCAAAAGCCTTAATCGCCCTGGCCCTGTCGGTGTCGCCGGCCGTTTTGCCCTCAACATAGAGCGCGGCTTTGGCGTGCTCAACCGTCGCCTCCGGGTCATCGGGCCGTTCGGCCAGCGCCCGCTCGAAGGCTGCCAACGCTTCATCAATCTTGTCGGGGGTGACAAGCTGCTGCCCCAGCTCGAAATTGGCGACATAAATTAGCTCCGACACCTGCTCGGCCTGGAAATTGGGGTCGAGGTCGCGGATTTGGGCCAGGGTTTCGGCGGCTTCGGCCCACTTTTTATCTTTGATCTCGGTTTCGGCTTTTTCCATAATGGAGGCCGCTGCTGCCGAACGAGTCTCAGAGGTGGGGGTGGGCTTGGCCTGGGCCAGCCGCCGGGCTTCGCGTAAGGCTTCACGGGCTTCCAGCAGGGCCGGGTTGAGGCTGAGGGCCATTTCAAACTCAGCAATGGCCAAATCGAGTGAACTGTTGGTCAGGTGTTCCTGACCACGCTCAAAATGGCCCTGGGCTTCGGCTTGTTTCTCGGAAGCCTGTTCCTGCAAGCCCCGGTAAGCGGCAAAAATGCCGATGCTGCCATACATCAAGCCAATACAGAGCAAAATGCCCAGACAGCCCAACAGGGTGCGGCGTTTGGTAAAGCGGCGCGGCGGCGCGTCTTCTTCCGGCTGGGTCTCGTCGTCAAACTCGGCCTGAGCGGTGGGGTCATATTCAGCGTATTCAGGATAGGCTTCATCGTCGGCGTAAGGTTCATCTTCCGGGTAGAAATCTGTTTGGGGATAGCCGCCGTACTCTGGTTGATACGAGTCATAGTTATCGTAATCACTGTACTGACCTTCGAGTTCATCGGGCAGAAATTCATCATCCTCATAAACGGTATCGGTCGGGTAAGCGGCAACCCGTGCGCTTGACTCAGGGGCCAAGCCCAGCGGTTGAGGCTCGCCGCAATAGGGGCAGACATCTTCCAGGTGACTGTAGATGGTGCCGCAGCTTTCACATTGAATGTCGAATTCTTCGGTCATAGGGATACGTGATACGTGATGCGTAAATTTTTAAGGCACCACGACTTGTCTTTCAAAATTGGTTCATGTCATTTCGAGGCCAAAGGCCGAGAAATCCCTTTGGAGCAGCAATTAGCGGCTGTTTGGCTGGATAAAACCGGTCTTGTGCCCGGTAAGTTTTGGGTAAAAGTAATATCAGAGGGATTTCTCCCTTCGGTCGAAATGACATGTCCGGGGCCAATCAAGGTTGATAATCCAATAAAATTGTGCCGCGCTCATCGGCCACTTGCACATGGACGGGCTGAGCTGGTGGGGTAAAGTCCCACCGCAGCGGTGTGGCCGGGTCGGCGGTAAAGGGTTGAGTGAGGATGGAGGCGTCTCCGGCCAGAAGGGTGATTGTACCGCGCATAGGCCGCGCCGCCAAAAGTGAGATGTCGGCCTGACCCAGGTGGATGGCGGCGTGCTCGTTAGCCCAGGTGAGACCGCCCAGCCCGGCCAGAGGCCACCAGCGCTCGCGCCATTCGACCGCGCCGCCCGGTGGTATGGTCACATCGTCTTCGGGCCAGAAGCCGCGATTGGCCCCGCCCCACAATTCAAAATATTGCGAGCCGTCGTCGGTGTAGCTTTTGTCGGGAAAGGTTGTGCCGAAGGCAAAGAGCTTGTTGCCGGGCACTTCGCCGGGCCGGATGAGGCGGGCCACGCCGACGTTGCTTTCCGGGTTGTACGCGCCGATAAAGGGCGCGGCCATATCCGGCACAAAAAAGCCCAGATAGTTAGCCCACTGGCTGTAATCGCGCAGATCGGTTGCGCCGGTGACGGGCCAGGCGGACTCTTGCCGCTCGCCGGGGACCGTCCAGCCGGCTTCGCCCCGGCTGTGGACGATGATTTTGTCGGTCGGGACGGTGAATTGAGTTTGGGGCGACATCGAGGCCGCACCCAAAGTCAGGGCGGCATTGGTCCAGAACTGCACCGGCACGGGCTGGCCGGTTCCGTTGATGAGCCGGGGGGCGACGGTGAAGGCGGCGCTGGCAGGCGGCAAATTGACGCTGACTTCGACGCCGACGCGGCTTCGCTGTGTCGCTCAGGGTGATGCTGGCGCCTTCGCTGCTGACGGTGGTGCGGTAAAGCCAGGGCACGCCGAAACGATAGCCGTGTTCCTGGGTGGGGTAGGCCCACTCCATACCGCCGGTTGCCAGCCACCAGTTGGCCTCATAGGGCTGCAAGATGCCATAGCGCGAGGGTTTGACCACCGGGTTGTGATAAAAAATCTCCTGTCCGGTCGCTTTGATGACGGCACTGTAGAGCCGCCCGCCCAGTTGGGGCAGGAAGGTGAGCCGGAGGTAGGGGTTTTCCAGAACGACGCCGCTGTAATCTTTGGGCGTGGGGGCCGGGTTGGCGGCCTCGAAGGCAGCGCGGTTGAAGTAGAAAACCGGCAGATGGTAGACCGGGTCCACCTGCTCGGTCAGAAAATCCCAAATGGGATAGGTGGGCAGGGTGATCGTGGTCAAGGAAACCTGGGGCGGTGCGGCGGGAGGTGAGGAGACGGGAGGCGAGGGTGGGGGAGGTGAGGAGGCGGGAGGCGAGGAGGCGAGGAGGCGGGAGGCGGGAGGCGTT
>JAAUSP010000404.1 GCA_012032575.1 Anaerolineales bacterium
GCTGTTGTCAGCGGTGCCGAGTTCGTTGGTGAAAATCTTGTTCTCGGCCGCAACTTGGGTGCGAAACAGCCATTTGTTGCCGCGGTTCGCTTCCTCATCAGCCGGAGGAACAGCCGAACCAACGTCAACAATTTCGGGGACGGTGATGGTAGCCGAAACAGCAGCGCCACGAATGACCGCATCTACCGCATCGGCCAGCGCCTGGACGGCCACCGTACCAACTGCATCGTCAGCCGGAATGCTCAAGCTGGTTTGTTGAGATTGCCGATCAATGGTTGAAATATTGATTTTTGCCATGCTAAAAAAACTCCTTTTTTTTGTTTAATCGTTGGGCCGCGACCCCCCGATTATAAGATGATTGTCAAATGAACGTCGTTCATTTCGTATAATACAGGAAAAATACCGAAAAATCAAGCACAAATAGAACGTCTGGTCCGAACGTTTGTACAACAGTGGCTTTACCAGGCCGCGCCAGACAGGATTTTAGAGGGTGCTGCGATAGTGAGGGTCAAAACAAAAAAACGCTCTGGGGGCACCTGTGACGTTTGCGGGCAAAGTTATCTTTTTGCTAACAGCCCATAATAGAGCAGCAACATAATGATAAAAACCAACATTATTATGACAACGGTGTTCAGGAAGATTAGGGTAAGCAGTACAAGATCAAGAGTAATCATCCTCAGATTATAGCACAACCGTTCTATTTTTCTGATTGGTACTTTTTGGCTGATTGTCGAGCAACCCGGACCAACTCAACTAACACGTACAGAGGCACCCAACAGGGCATAAGGATAATCAAGACCAGCGTTAAAAAGGGACAAAAATACAAATCTATGACAATTTCATCCAGAATTGGAATTCCGGTATAGTGAGGACCAGACTTGTTTTTCATAGCTCCCTCAGAACATAAATTCTATAGGCCCAATTGACTTTAGGGCCTATGGTAGTAGAATTATACCAACAAAGGACGCCAATCCACAATCTGTTTTTTGATTTGCCCACAATACAATAAAATCAAAGGCAAAGTGCCGGATTTAAATCTTAGGGTTGTGGATTGGCGTCCTCTCCCGAAATGATTTAATCCGGCACTTTGTGTTTTAACATTATCCACAGGAGGACGCCAAATGTCTACAGTACCAAAAGCACCAAATTCCCCGCAAGAAACGAATTTTATTTCTCCCCCTAAGAGTAATCCCCAAGGAATGGTTTTAACTGCCAAAACCAAGCTTTTTCAGGCAAGGGAACAGTTAGATACATACTTGTCCCAATTGGGGTTAACCGATGCTCAATTAGTTATTTTGGAGCATTACATAACCAATATTGGCTTTTGGGAAAATTCGGTTTCTTGTTGGGAAATTATCGCTCAAGTCAAGGGGGAAAATGATGTTTAGCAGAGATGAGCGTCAAGGGATGGTAGGCGAATGGTATGTCTACCAACAATTGGTTAAGCGGGGGTGGTCAGTAAAAATGATGGCTGATTTTTACCACAAAAATTGTGATATGAAAGTCGGCCAATTGCCTATAGAGGTCAAATATGCCAAAACCACCTATCGCAAAAAACAACGCCAGGGACTAAATATTTATGTCGCCCGCTGGCAATGGTTCGTTCACTCATCTGCCCAAGAAATGAATGATCGTGACTGGGTTTTAGTCTTGATTGCCGAAGATCAAAAAAAGATCAAGCACCCCTACATACTGCCTGGTAATTTGTTGGATGGTCGTAACCATCTGCAAATCACCAGTCACCCCAACAAATATACTGGTTGGCTCAATGACTGGAAAGGCGAATGGCAGGTGATAGAATTCTTAATGCAACAATCCTATCTTGACAATGGCCCCACTTACCACCAATGGAAGCAAGGTCAAAGGATTGTGGCCTAATGGGTAAGAAAAACGTTGGTTCACGATACCAAACGGTGATAGATGACCTCTCTAAGCGCGGTTGGAATTTCCGCATAAATGACTTGAATGACGGCCTAGAATACTCGGTATCAAATGCGGGTTGGGCACTCTGCACCGATGTTATCGAAGCCGTCATCAGAACTGATATGCGCGAAGATGGTTATGGAGTGAGCGGATCCGGAAAGCCGGGTTACTCGGCCATGCGAGATGCCTATATGACTTTGGCCCATAGGCAAAGGTATAACCCGATCAAAGAGTACTTCTTGGGGTTGGAAGGAAAATATTCACCCAACAAAACCCCCTACGTGAATGAGCTATTCTGCAATGTTTTTGAAAATCCTGACAAAATGTTCTCAAATTGGCTATTCCGCTGGATGGTAGGCGCAATCGCCAAAGTTTTTGAGGGACAGCGAAATCCCATGTTAGTTTTGGATGGGCCGCAGAATATGGGCAAGTCTTGGTTTGTTGAATGGTTGTGTCCTCTCCCCCAACATTTTATTCGGGACAGCATTAATCCCGATGATAAAGATAGCCATTTGTTGCTGTCTGATATGCTGCTCTGGGAAGTGGAAGAAGCGGACAGCACAACCCGCAGAGCAGATGCTTCCGCGCTGAAAGCGTTCATCACCCGCGACACGGTTAAGAAGCGACCGGCTTATGGCCGTCACCGCATAGAAAAACCTGCGCTTTGTTCGTTTATCGGGACTATCAACTTTGATGGGTCTGGGTTTCTGGTTGACACTACGGGCAACACTCGCTTTTTAATTTGCCTGATTACGACCATAGACTTTGACTACATCATCACGGACAAGGACCAGCTATGGGCGGAAGCATACTGGTATTACCGGAACACTCCCCAAGCTTGGAAACTAACCCCAGATGAAACAGCCAGGCGCGATCAGATCAACGCGGAATATGAAGTACCATCGGCCCTTGAGAATGTGATTAACGAGCTTTACTTAATCACCAATGACCCCAATGATTTTATCCCCACGTCCCAAATTCAACAGGTCGTTAGTCAGTATTATCGGTTTAATAGTGAGCAATTGTTCTATAGGGAATTGGCAAGGGTTATGACCAAAATCGGACTACAGCCGGGAAGGGCAAAATTTCAAGAGGGTCAAGACCATCGGCGGGGTTGGCTTGGCCTAAAAAGGAGACAAACAGTTGATTTGTCCGATTAAAAACAAGGGTTACATGAAAATGGTGGTTTTGGTGGTTTTGGTGGCATGTCATGCCAGCAATGGCATTTTTCAAAAAATTGGTGGCATGAAACCGAACATGGGCAGAGCGGCCCATTTTGCGAGTAAGGGCAAAATCCCATGCCACCATGCCACCATGCCAGCAATTTTTTCAAACCCCCGTTTTTAAGCACTTTTTTTTCAAACCAAGCCCCAAAATTTGCTGGTTTTGGTGGTAAGGAAATGGGCAACCCCCCATTTGATACTGAGTAAAAACAAAGCGGCCACCGGAATAACCGGTAGCCGCTTCGGGGCAATTTCGCCCCCATTTGATGAAAGGATTGTACAATGAGTGACCGAATAAAACAAATCAAGGAACACTACAAATTAGCGAACATTGTCGCCCCGTACACTGGCGGGCTGTCTGCCCCAGTAGTCACCGCCTATGGCAATTATTTTAATGGCTGGTGTCCGTTTTGCCAGTCAGGATCAAAACAACCCAAGCAATCTAAGCGGTTTTGGGTGAACACAACAGCCGGTCTATGCAATTGTTATCATCCAATCTGTGCAGCACATCGGCCGATGGATATTATCAACTTTTGGGCAAGGGTTCACAATATCAGCAATGACCAAGCCATTCGGGATCTGTTCTTAGGGATACCTATTAAGGCAAACGGAAGATGAAACTTAAGGCACCTAATAGAGAAGCCCTAGAGGTCAAGGTAGAGGGACTGTACCACGGCCAAGCGTTTATCAAGATCAGCGCTGGTGGAGACTATGTTATGCTGGTAGCAGATCGTTCGGAAATGATAGGTGAGTTAAAGAGACTGCTCCGAGTGTTCGAGACGCAATCTGTAGAACAGGTTAACCAGGCCCAAGCCTTGCCCGTTGAATTGTACCAACCCGAAACCGCATGGCCTTGGCTGGTCCAACGCTTCCCCTGGCTATTTGATGACATTTCCACCGGAAGCGAACCATATGCCTCTTATCTGAAATTAAGACCGTCTGGGGGCACCTGTGACGTTTGCGGGCAACCTGTTACGGCTGTTACGGCCAAATACTGTTCACCTGCTTGCAAACAGCAAGCATACAGGGAACGGAAGGCAGCGTAACACGTAACATTTATGCGCCGTGTTACGATATGCGGCCACAGAATGTAACTCTTCATCGATGAAGTGTTACGCTTACCCAACTGCCAAAACATAACAAAGGGGATAAAATGTCTAGTTATGATTTTAGTTATGATGAATTTATTGAATGCAAAAATCCGTTATGTAGAAAGACCCTCAGAAGGGCAAAGTACAAAAAGGGGAACAAGCAAGAGTATTGTAACAATGCTTGCCGCCAGCAAGCATACAGGGTTAGAAAAGCAAATATAACCGAAGTCTTACCAGGGCCAAGAAGTGACCAGAGACAAGCACAAACCCAAGTTCTATATGCGTCAAAGTTGGAATAACGATCAATGGTTCTCTATTTGTTGGGCAACAAACAATGTTGTTGTTTGCGAGTGTCCGAACCAACAAATAACTTTGTTGCTGTTGAACTATTTGAACGGTTTGTCTTATGCTCAATTGCCAAGTAAAAAGCCGAAACAATAGCATTGTTTCGGCTTGATTTTAATTCGTATAATAAAGTATAGCCCGCTCAAACAGAACATTTGAGCGGGCTTTTATTTCGTCAAGCGTTGCAAAACTCAACAGATGTAAACTTACCGGAATTGTTTGACGTGGAGGAACCTGACGACCGACTGTTACCCGCAACAATCCAAATTGATGTTATTGTGTCATTACTATTCAATTCAACCGACACCGATCCGTTTGCGTTTGCAAGCACTGTTGAGCCGCTAAACTGTTGCGGGTCGGTGTCATAATTGACCCATATCCAATGGCCCACAACTCCTGGTCCATCTCCGTCAATCTGAACGGTTATTGTTGCGCCTATGCCAGGAGACCAACCCTCAGAGACTACCTCCGCCAAAGGCACGACGAAGCGCCTTTGGGCGAGGGACGCACCAGATGGCGAAGAAGCAATGGTGACTGTATAGGACAGCTTGTCTGTGATTGTTCCTGTTGAGGATCCCGAATTAGTCGAAGCATCTACACTGGACCAGGCAGACCAGTCACTTTCGACATCGTACAAGACCGGGCAAGGGTCGCAAGAGTTGCAGTCAACCGGACCCTCGTAAGCCGAAAGTTGGGCGTCGAGTGCTTCCCCGTAACCCTGCACGTCTGCGAAAAGCAGGGCCCCCCAGTTGGCCGAAATGATGACACCGGTGATACCAGCGGTTATAGAATTGACCCCCTCATCAACCAACACCGCTTGGTAATCGGCCTTTGCCTCCCCAACGTTGGTCGCCTGGTACAAGGCGCAAACAAGGTCGGTTTGCCTATCGGTCAATGCGGCCAGCAAGGGAGTGAATAAAACATCTTGCCCGATAAGGTAAGCGGCCATCGAGACGGCCAGCCCCAGGGCCCCAATGAAAATGGCGTCAATCACGGGAACAGGCGTCAAGACTTCCCCGAAAGCTATGCTTAAAACGGTTATCATAAATGCAATGCCCAAGGCGTGAGCCATCGTCTTAGCAGCAGCTATCTCGCTCGCCTTTGCCGCAAGCTTGGTCACGACTGCGACCACACCCTGGTGAACCAGGTTGGAAATTTTACACTTCCGGGTTTGATAATTGCTGCTCCCCGGCTCATCCGGTAGCTCGTCAAACCCATCCGGCACGGTTCCCCCTTCTTCAAACTCATCAGGAGCGGGCGGTATTGCACCGGGATTGCTAAACCCATCTGACCCGCACCCGCACCCACCGCTTGAACCACAGAATGAACACTTGGCCGCTATTCGCTCCCAACTCATCGGCAATTGCCCCAAGCTAAAGGCTTATACCGGTGTTGGCGTTGGGTGAGCCGCCGTAAGCTTCAAGGTTCAGCCCGCCTATTGCCCCAGCGATTGAGCTAATAGCCGTGGTCACATTGTTGGTAGGCACGGGATCCTCGACCTTGTTGACCCAAGACGAAAACCAACCATCCCAAGCATCCTTAATTTTATCAAAAACAGCTTGCACGGTTTGCGCGAAAGTAGCAGCGGCCAACCAGGCTTCACCGCCCGGAGTAGGTTCGATAAGGGCTATTGCCGCTTTTCCTAACCAGGGAATTGAGCCAAGTTTTTCGAGTAGGGTCTGCTCATCTGCTTCGGCCTCATCCTCGAAGGGAGCCAACCCGCGCATTATGCCTCTCAGGGCGGTGGCCTGGTAGCCCTTGATGGTCAGGTCATTGTGCCTGTATCTAGCGAGCGAAAGCTTCTCAAAGAAGTCTCCAACAATGTCTACTCTAGTTGTTCCAGGAAAGATTGTAGACATGAACGATAACACTTCTAAGTAATCTTTCCACCGATCAAACAAGGTTGGCTCAAAACTTTCAATCTGGTCGATCAAGTCCTCAAGGGTCAAACCGGCGTATTCCTGACTTTGGGCCAACTTTTGAAGGCTGGTCATTATGGTATCGCCCGCTTTGGGTATCGGTCCCAGGGCCTGCAGGTGTTCGTGAAGCGTTGGCAGTAGTCCGATCTCAACGTCTGTATAATTCAGATTGTCTGGTATCGGTTCGGTTAAATCCACCTCCAGACCGCCGATCACGGCTGTTAACTGCCTGATTGCCCTTGTCATTTCATCAAGATTGCACATGCTCATGCTGTTAAAAATCCCCCTTCCGACTTCCAGGGCCCCCAAAACACTGCCCGTATCTTCATCATAAGCTCTGCCATAGTCGAATTGGCTTAATAGGGCTGTAGCAGCCGACCGCCAACCCTTTGTATCAGGTATACAAAAAGAGACGAGCAAACTTTGCTCGTCTCCTTCAAGGGGTGGCGGGATTGCGAATAATCGCCTTCCCTTCATCGGAATTAGTCTCCCCGATTGACTTGTTGAACGGAGATCAAAACGCCCGCATTGCCCGCCGGACTTTCATAGACCGCATCCCAAGCGGTTTTGAGCGCCAGACCTACGCCGGCCGTCAGATCTAAAAAGTC
>JAAUSP010000405.1 GCA_012032575.1 Anaerolineales bacterium
CTCGACCGGGTCGTAACCCGTAGTTCCTGGGGCAGGCTCTTGCTGCCGCCGCCTCGTAGCACCTGATAATCACCCTCCGCCGGGCCGGTGGGATTGCGGCTGGGCGAATTGGCATAATAGTCGGGCGAGTACCAATCGGCCACCCACTCCCAGACATTGCCGGCCATATTCAGTGCGCCGTAAGGACTGGCCCCAACTGGAAAATCGTCCACCCTGGTGGTGCGACAACGGCCACTATAGCCGCATCGGGGTGCGGTCAAGTCCGGGGTGGCCGGGGGGGTGTCGCAGGCATAGTAATTTGCTTTGCTGCAATCCAGGCTCTCTCCCCAGGGGTAGACATTTGTCCCTGGGCCGCGAGCCGCTTTTTCCCATTCGGCTTCGGTGGGCAGCCGCCGGCCCGCCCATTGACAATAAGCAGCCGCTACAGCGGATTCATGCAAAAGCGCTGGGTGGTCCTGGTAATCAGGATGGAGCGGATACGGGGTATAAGTTTTAGCCGACACCTCGTACACCTGGGGGCGGCAAGCGCCGTCGGCCATACATTTGGCAAAGTTGGCGTTGGTCACTTCGGTGCGATCCATCCAAAACGCATCCAGGTAGACTCGATGCTGCGGTTTTTCATTATCTTTGGCCTGGGGGTCGTCGGCGGTGGCCCCCATGATAAATTCACCGGCCGGACGCAGACCAGGGTGACGCCATCCACCGGCGAAATCCAGGTCTGGCCGATTTCGGTACAGACCGAACCGGAGGCCCTTGTCGCTGCCGGCAGCGGTGTTGGAGTGGCAGCGACTGCCACAGGGCTAACGACCGGCGTGATTGTTTCTGTTGCTCCCGATGCCGGGGGCAGAGTGTTTGCTGTACAGGAGGCGGCAAAAAGGACGATTACGATACAGTAATGAAAGAGCCTCACCTTCAGTTCTCTCTCTGGTTGACCATAACCCTGGCGCTCAAATTAACCGCCGAGAGCGCAGAGTCCGCCGGGGGATTCTTAAAAAATCTTGGGGCGCACCGGCATCTTCGGCGGCGAAACATTAAATCTGGCCGGCACTATGATACATTGTAATTTTTATTTGGACGAATTTTTGAAGTGCTGGTAAGATGAGGGAAGATGAGGCGAGGAGGCGAAGATTTCGCGTCTTCGCCTCACCAGTCATCGTCTACCCCACCTTCAAAGAACAGACCCGTTCCGCCCGCGCCGTCATTCGCACCGGCGAGTTTACGCCGTATGCTAATATTATTCTGGTGGCGGGAGTGGTGTTTTAAGTTTAACCTATCTCGCCGCCTGCAACTCTTCTCTGATAACCCGGCGTAAGGTTTCTTCCAATGGCTCTTTTTGACTTTCGACATATTCGCGCAAAGCCATATTGATTAATGCCTGGTAACTGCCCCCACCTGCCTGTCCTATTTTGTCCTTGAACCAGTTTAGAATATCCGCATCCAATCGAATCGTGATCCGAACTTTATGGGGGACGATCTGAGGTAAGAGTTCCCGCAGCGGCTTCATTTTTGCTAACTGTTCGTCGGTTAGTGGCGGAATATCCGAAAAAACAATTTCCTCGTCGGTTAGCTGCTCTAATTTAACCAAATCGCTTTTTGACATAACTTGCTTGCTCCCGGCTCGTTGCTTTCCGCATAGAAATTATGCGGATAACCTCATCATCCTTAATTGTGAAAGAAATAATCACAATCTGTTGATGCAATAATCCTTGCAGGATATAACGGGTTTCATCGTAGTCATTATGGGGGGTCTTCGACGACAAAGGCTGCATCATTAAAAACTAAATGAGCCTCTCTGAAATCGAGATGGTGTTTTCCCAGGTTGAGTCGCCGTTTGTTTTCGTCCCACTCAAATCTCATGAAGAGATTGTGTGCACAATCGTCATATCGGTCAAATGAAGGAAACGTTAGTTTTAGGAGTTAGTAGTCTTACGGGCCGGCTGGTTCGGGGGAAAAGCCTTCGGGCCAGCGGGTGGCGGTGTCGTAGCGTACGCCGGTCAGGTTGGCCCCATCCAGCCTGGCCCAGCCGAAGACCGCCCCGTTGACCAGCGCTTCCCGCAGGTCGGACCCCAGCAAATTGGCTCCGCCCAGGTAGGCGTTGCTCAGGTCAGCGCCGCTTAAATTGGCTCCGCGCAAATCGGCCCAGCTTAGTTCCGCGCCGGTTAAAAGAGCCTGGCTTAGCTCAGCCCCGCGCAAATCGGTCCAGCTCAAATCCGCGCCGGCCAGATTGCGCTGGGCTGCGCCCAGGTTAACAATCTCCCAGACCAGCCGCCATTTGGGGTCAAGTTGGGTGGCTTCGTCTACCTGACTGCCGCGCAGGTAAGCCTGGCTGAGGGTAGCCCCGCTCAAATCGGCCCCGCGCAGGTCAGCGCCGCTGAGGTCGGTTTCGCGCAGGTCGGCCTGGCGCAAACTCGGCCCCGGCCAGATAAGCCCCGCAGCAGTGCGGCCCGGCTCAGCCGGACCCCGGCCAGATTTGCCCCGCTCAAATCGGCCCCATTCAGGTCGGCCCCGCCTAAAATGGTCCGGCTCAGGTTGGCCTGCCGCAGGTCAGCCCCGGCCAGGTCCGCTTCGCTCAGGTGAGCATCGGCCAAATCAACCCCGGCCAGCGCCTGCCGGGCCGCGCCGATGTTGAGAATGGTCCAGACCTGCCGCCATTTGGGGTCAAGCCGGGTAGTATCGTCCAGGCGGGTTTTCCAGAGGTAAGCCCAATTAAGCGCCGCCCCACGTAAATCGGCCCCGCGCAGGTCGGCGCTGCTTAACTCAACCCGGCTCAGGTCGGCCCGGCCAGATCAGTTCCGTTCAGATTGGCTTGCGCAAATTGGCCCCGCTCAGGTTCGCCGCCTGCAATGTTGCCCCACTCAGGTTGGCTTCACCCAGTTGGGCCGCTCGCAGACTGGCTCCACTCAGGTCGGCTCCGGCCAGATTGGCCTTAAACAGGTTGGCTTCGCGCAGGTCGGCCCCGCTCAAGTTGAGCCGGGACAGGTCCAAACCGCTCAAATTGGCCCCGTGCAGATTGGCTCCGGCCAGGTCGCGCCGGGCGGCTCCCGGCTGGACCAGCTCCCACACCAGCCGCCATCTGTCTTCGAGGCGGGTGGTCTCATCCACCTGGCTGCTACGCAGATTGGCTCCCCACAAATCGGCTTCCAGCAGGTTGGCCCCGCGCAAATCAGCCCCGCTGAGATTGGCGCTCGACAGGTTAGCCCCGGTCAAGTCGGCCCCGTTGAGGTTGGCTCCGCGCAAATTGGTCCGGCTCAAATCGGCCCGGCTAAGGGTCAGCCCGCTCAAGGCCGCCCCTTGCAGATCGGCATAGCGCCAGCGGACCCCGGCGCAGGCAGGCCGGCAGACCTGCCAGACGGGCTGAGGCGTGGCGACCGGCAGGGCGAGGGGTGGAATTTGGGTCGGGCGGGTCTCCCCGGCAGCCCGCTCATCTCTAAAAAACAAGCCCCAGACCAAGGTGAGGCTGGTCAGAATTACGGCAAAGACCAGCCCCAGCCAGCGGGCAGGGATACCGGGGCCGGCTTGCGTCGCCGATTTCTTCCAGCGGCGGCAGGGTGAGGGGCGGCTCCGGCTCCACAGGGCGGCTCAACATACCCCCGCGTGCTCTGGTTGCCAGGGCCAGGGTTGGTTCCTCGGTGAGAGGCTGCTGCCCCAGTTCTTGCAGGCGTTGAATCAAATGAGTCACCTGCTGTTCTTTGGCGGCAAGCTGCTGCTGTAGGCTTAAAGGGGCGGCATCTGGCTCATACGCGGCCACTTGCGACTGCAAATCGCGGCGCTGCTGCTCGTGCCAGGCCAGGGCTTGCTGCAAAAATTCGGGGCCGGTCCCTGTTGGATTGGAGCTAAGTTCGTCGTCTGTTGGCATAGGCTGGCTGTTCCAAATAGTGCCAGTGAGTGTAGCATGAGTCCGGGCCGGAGGCAATCCCCCGAAAAAATAGGGCGCATTTCAACTGACAAAACTTATGCCGTCAGCCTAATCATGTCATTTCGACCGGAGCGTAGCGAAGGGAGAAATCCCTAATACCTCGTCTTGCCAGCGTAGTTTTGAAGGATTTCTCGCTCCTTCGTCGCTCGAAATGACATGACCACGTAACGCCTATCAATGAAGAATTGCGCCCTACTGCCGGGTAAACCATTATTTTATTCAGGCAATTTGCCGCAATTCTCAAGATAATTAGAATTATAATAAGCATTAAACTTATTTTTATTTTAATTCTTCTTTATTTTAGATATAATACAAAATATCCATTGAAATGGAAGGGAAAATATGATACAATCTTCATCAAATGAACCCTTAGACGACCTGGATAAAACCATTTTGCAAGTCCTTCAAACCGATGGCCGGGTCAGCAATGTCGAACTGGCCCACCGGATCAGCCTGTCGCCGCCGGCTGTTCATGCCCGGCTCAAGCGGCTGGAACAGCGGGGTTACATTCGCCAGTACGTGGCCCTGCTCGACCGGGAGAGGTTTGGCTACGATATGCTGTGTTTTATCGAGGTCAGTTTGCAGTTGCACCAGCCGGAGCAGGTGGAAAATTTTCGGCAGATGATGCAGCAGATGCCGGAGGTGCTGGAATGTCATCACGTCACCGGCGAATATGATTATCTGCTCAAGGTGGTGGTCCGCAACCGGGCCGATTTGGAACACTTCGTGGTCAAACGCCTGACCCCCGTCCCCGGTATCGCCCGCATCCACACCAGCCTGGTGCTGTCTGAGGTCAAACAGACCACCGCTCTGCCTCTGGGGTAATAGCTATAGTAATAACTCAGTGGCCAAACCGACGCTTCTTTATGAGGCTAAGGCTAAGGCTGAGGCTAAGAACGAAGATTATACCTGGTTTATCTTACTTAGCCTTAGCCTCAGCCTCAGCCTTAAAAGGCATAAGTCAGGCCATGAGTAGATACCAAACTTTATGGGGAGATAATAATGACTCAACCTATTCCACAAACGATGGGCCAGCAGTTTGGCCGACGGTCCTGGGCCGAACCCTGGAAAATCAAGATGGTCGAGCCGCTGCGGATGATCAGTGCGGCGGAACGGCAGCGGGCGATGGCCACAGCGGGTTACAACACGTTTTTACTCCGTTCCGACGATGTTTACATTGATCTGCTGACCGACAGCGGCACCAGCGCGATGAGTGATCGCCAGTGGGCCGGCATGATGCTGGGCGATGAAGCCTATGCCGGCAGCCGCAACTTCTATCACCTGGAAGAGGCGGTACAAAAGTATTATGGCTATCGCTACCTGGTCCCCACCCATCAAGGGCGCGGGGCTGAACACCTGATCAGCAAGGCTCTGATCAAACCCGGCGATACGATCCCCGGCAATATGTATTTCACTACCACCCGGCTGCACCAGGAATTGGCCGGCGGTGCGTTTGTGGACGTGATTATTGACGAAGCTCACGACCCGACCAGCCTGCACCCCTTCAAAGGCAATGTGGATTTGAACAAGCTCGAAGCCTTGATCAAACGGGTCGGTGCGGATAAAATTCCGTATGTCAGCCTGGCCGGCACGGTCAATATGGCCGGGGGGCAGCCGGTGAGCATGGCCAATGTGCGGGAGTTGCGGGCGCTGTGTGATCGCTACGGCCTGCGGCTCTACCTCGACGCCACCCGCATGGTCGAGAATGCCTTTTTCATCCAGGAGCGCGAAGAAGGTTATGCCGACAAGCCGATTGCGGCCATTCTGAAAGAGTTTTGCGATTACACCGACGGGGCCTGGATGAGCGCTAAAAAGGATCACCTGGTCAACATCGGCGGCTGGCTGGCGGTTAACCAGGAGGATGTGTTTGAAGCGGCCAGCAATCTGGTGGTGGTGTATGAAGGGCTGCACACCTACGGCGGCATGGCCGGACGCGATATGGAGGCCGTAGCCATCGGCATCGAAGAGGCGGTGCAGGATGACCACGTGCGCTCGCGGATTGGTCAGGTCCGTTACCTGGGCGAACTGCTGACCGATTGGGGCATTCCCATTGTCCAGCCGGTGGGCGGGCACGCCATTTTGTGGACGCCAAACGCTTCTATCCCCACATTCCCCAGGCCCAGTTTCCGGCCCAAACCCTGGCCGCCGAGCTTTACCTCGACTCCGGCATCCGGGCGATGGAACGGGGCGTGGTCAGCGCCGGACGCGACCCGCAGACAGGCGACCACCGCTATCCGGCCCTGGAACTGGTCCGCCTGACCATTCCGCGGCGGGTGTATACCCAGGCCCACATGGATGTCACCGCCGAGGCCGTCAAAGCCGTCTACGATGCCCGCGAGCAAACTCGTGGCTTACGGATGGTCTATGAGCCAAAGTATCTGCGCTTTTTCCAGGCTCGATTTGAAAGAGATTAGAGATTAGAGATTTGAGATTTCACCGGTGAGGCTAAGGCTGAGGCTGAGGCTAAGAAAGAAGGTTACATCTGGTTCGTCTTGCTTAGCCTTAGACTCAGCCTCAGCCTTAAAGGGAGTAAAAGCCAAAGTAGAGGTAGTGATACCTTTAATCTCCAATCTCCCTTATCACTGAACGGAGTGGATATGAGTCAGGCCCAATTACGCGATGACGAGTTTGAGCTGTACGATCTGGCGGTGGTGGTCGAGCGGATTGAAGGTCACTGTACTTGCAACATGGCGGTCGGCGACTGCTTTTATCTGCGCGGGGGGAAACTGTCGCTGCCGGAGGGGAAGGATTTTTGCCTGTACGCCTTGCAGGCGGCCATCCCGCTGCTGCCGGCCAAACAGCGCCGCAATCACCCCGCCGATTGGATGGAAACCGACGCCCGCGTGGTCTGCCCCGACCCGGCCTGCCGGCTGATTATGCGGATTGACCGGCTGAGCCGGCGCACCCTGCGCCACGATGAGGTGAGTCCGATTGCGTGGGAGAGCATGAAGGATGAGACGTAAGGCCGGATTCTTCGAAGTCTTCTAAATCGCACCCTTCGATACGCCTTTCACTTCGTTCAAGGCTACTCAGGATGCGATTATAAGCTAAAAATCATCCTGAGTAGCCCTGAGCAAATGCGAAGGGCGTTATCGAAGGGTGATTTTTAGACTAATTACCGAATTCAGGTTACTTGGCGGAAAATGAGCAAAACATGCTCACCCAGCAAATGGACGGCACCCGC
>JAAUSP010000406.1 GCA_012032575.1 Anaerolineales bacterium
CCTCCCCATTGGATGTTTAATTGTAAACCAATCATCATATTGGTTAATGATTGTTCACATTACTTATTATTCAGAGGCATTCCGTACTAAAAGGCATCACACGGATAGGTAACCTTACCAAGCTCTTCGGCTTGCCATTTATTCGTTGTTTTTGTCAGCTGGTTTTTCTGGGCTTTGTTTAACTTATCGTAATCCTCCAAAAAATCCGCCTCTTCAAACATACTCCAATTATACTCCGGGTTATCCCTGGTCGACTCATATATATGTGTTGCCTCAATAGCTTCATTAAGAGACTGGAAAGCGGGGCCATCAATATCAAATCTCTTATTAACCTCCTCGATATACTTATTTACCCTGTCGTAATCCCGGGAAAGGCTTTTCAAATACTTCTTTTGTTCTGCATTCCCAGTTTCATCGATAGCCTCTTTTAATTCATCCTGATCCAGATCACGAATATCTATCCCTTGCTTGTAAAACTCCATGAAAAAATGATCATCAAAAAGTTTTACCGTTCCATCAAAATCCTCCAAAGCACGATTTTTAATAAGGGTCTCACTCATTACATTGGGTGATACAAGATCAGCGCCCATTGAACGAATGCCGACAGGTTTTCCGGAAACAGGATCCACTACCTTTCTGCCTTGCGGATCTAAAAGGGCCTGTGGATCATTTTTCGCCTGTTCATAAAATACCCGGTTATCGCCAAGTTTCATTCCTCTTTCGATATCTGCCAGGCGTAAACGATCCACCGCCCGTACCTTATCTGGTCCTTCGATCACAGGGAAACGGTCTCTGTCTATATTCTTCTCTGCCGGCAGGGGAAGTCGCTGCCCTTCAAATCCTGTTGGTGGATCAGACCCCTTGGTTGCCGCTACGGGAATAAATTTACTATCAGTGAGTTGCTTCTGCCTTGCATATATCCCCTCTTTTTCCATTACAATCTTTCGGGCAAGATCCTCGTTCCAGTTATCACCATAAAGTTGTTTGTAATACTGGCCCTCGGCCGATTCCCCTGACATGAGTCCTTGAACAGCACTTTCCCTTGCAGCTTGAAACTTCGGGCTATCAGGAGACAGGTGACTGTATGTATTGGTCCGCAAAACATTCACTTTCTCATTGGGGTCCATTAGGGTTATACATCGTCTCCCAGTTCTCTTCCATGCCTATATCTGGTTCAAGCTGACCATAGATACCCTGCATGTACTTATCCATGTCCCCCATATAAACAGGCTTTTGATAGGGAGTCCACTGCTCACCCGTTTTTAACTGCCGATGCTTACCGGTCTCCCTGTCAAGGTTGGGATCCGTCCTTCTGTCATATCCCTGCTGCATACTCATCTCAAGCCACATGGGACTCTCCTGGGCATCCTGCTTAGCCATTCTCACCCTGGGATCGGATTGGAACTGTCCGTGTATCTTTGTCAGATCCCGCAGTGCCGGTACTGAATACAGATCATTGGCGTGTGCTTTTTGCCATTGCTCAAGCTTGCCAGTATAATCCTTTATCGCTTCAGCGGAAATATCACTTGTACGATATCCTCCTGTAAGTGATGCAAACTCCGACTCCGCCTGTGAGGAAGCCTGAAGAGCTGCATCACTTCGACCGATCTTCTGCTGGTTAAGGGCAATCATCTCCTGCCAGGGAGTGGTATCCTCAACGAACTGTGAGGTGTACTGTGGAAGGGCGGGTGTATAAAATCGGTTCGTTGGCATGGTTAGATAGGTTTTCTTTTAAGCATTCTCAAGCGGTGAGACAGGTTCCCTCCCCGGGAGAAACTATATGGAGCCGGAAGGGTGTTCTTATATAACCATTTCATAGCTTCCAGATCTGCCATCACATCGGGATTAATAGGAACCACTGGTGGTTGTTGCGTATACATCATCGGACTTACCCCGGGAGCCATACCTCCCAGTATGTCCAGGTAACCCTGGTTGATTTTCATCCAATCCTGCTGGGTCTTTTCCTGCATGTCATACATCTTATCATCACGGGCCTTTTGTCCGAACATGGTTCCCATGTTGGCCAGGTTCCCGCTTATACGACTCTGCCATGCTGCACGGTTCGCTGCATTGGCCTCTGCCTCGGCAATATTGGTTTGCTTGTTGAACATATCCACCCGACTGCGATTCATTGCATCATAAGTAGAAGCCCTGTTCTGTGACTCCACATTGCCCAGGTTGATCTTCCCGGCATAATCACCTACGGCACCGGCTTCCTGGGAGGACAAACTTGACAGACGAGAAAGATAGCGATCGGGTTGTACTTACGAAGCTTGCTCTCTGCATTGGCAAAGGTCCTGCGAATATTCTTTATCCCTGGCTCGGCCGAAGCATAACTGACCTTGGTTGGAGCATAACCTACCTGACCATAATCAACGGTCTCTGGTCCGGATATAAGTGCACCAACAGTATCCAGCCCGCTGAAGATCATAGGAGCGAATTCCTGGGCCTTACTCAGTGCAGCGAGCTCTAACCCTCCTGCAGCCTGAACCTTTCCATTTGAGCCACGATAACGAAGCTGGGGGGAGGAAATTCTCTTTCCCCGAAGCAGACCATTACCAAGAATCTGCCTTGCCGATTGTGCCGTTATATCTCCTCCATTTGCCATTGCCTGTTCTGTTTCTGGTTGTATGATCTGTGAAAGCTCTTCGCTTAACTGTTCCAGGGGAAGCATGGTTATTTCAAAGGCTTTGTCGCTGAGCTCATCATTCTTACGCCTTTCGAACTTCTTTGCCCTTTGCTTGGTTACCTCGGCCATGGTCTTTCCTACATCGGACTTCTTTAGCACTTTGGGATATAGGGAAACCAGACCCTTGGTTACCTTGATCCGGTCAGAATGAATCATATTATTGGTACGAGTCTCTCCACCCTCTACTTCCACGGGCAATCCTCCAAGGGCGACGCCTCCCTGCTCATGCCGGGGGCCGGCGTACTGGGTCAGGTTCATCCCAGCTTTTGCCCGCTGATAATGCTGACGGGGAAGACTGGTTGGGATCATATAATCATCGGCCAATTCCTCAGCTCCATTACCGGCTATCTGGTTACCCAGTCCCTGGCCCAGCTGCATACCCACCATCCCTCCTACCGGACCCAGTAAAGCCGAACCGACAAGACCCAGGGCAGCACCACCCACCGTACCCGCATTCTCTTTAAGCCATCCCCCTTCACCATACTGCTTTTTACCCTCAAGTCTTTTTAAATTAGCTGCCATGTTTGGTATGGTCCACGCCCCTCTGATGTCTTTTGTTTTCTTAGAACCAAACTCCAAGAACCTCTCGGGAGAAGACTCCACATATTCCCGATGAACAGGATAAGCACTACCGGCAAAAGAAGCATTGTGTGGCTGTTCACGAAACGCTTTCCACTGATCTTTGGTGTAATCCGGGTTTTCCTTTATAAACTGATCCACCTTACGATAATGATCAAGAGTTGGGATAATATGTGAGGTCCCATACCATTTATCCTTCTTGGATAATCCTTCGTGTTGGGAAAGGATATACTCTTCATCGGGGCTTAAGTCAGTATACTTCTTCCTGTACTGAGCTGCTGTCATCTGTGGCGGCTGCCTATTTTTTTCTTATCAACCATTATCGTGCCTCCCATTTTATATTCTAATTTAATACCAGGATCATCTTTCATCTGCCAAAGCATCTCCTCGGGACTATTATAATATTTATTTGTAGGACTTGCTATAAAAGAACTATCCGTCCATTGACCTCCATAGAATCCATCAGAACCATGATATTGACTTTCTGTACTAAAAGTAGGATGGTTGGGTTTCTTATAATAATCCGTTCCATGGCCCCTGTCATCTACATCTTCACCAGCTTTCCAAAAGCCCATTACGTCATATGTGTCTAGATCCATTGACACAGGACGTTTTTGCTCTTTGCTGAAATTATGCAACCAACGGTTAAAAGCTTCTGTTTCTGCTCCGGTTAATCTGGTGTTGTATATACCCCGGAAATCTGAATATTTAGGTTTTTTGGATCACCAAGTTTTCCTCCTGTTGCATATTCAGCAAGCCCCTCGTTATACAGTTTTAAGTACTCATCGACAGGCTTGTTCACTCCGGGAGGAGAGTAGGGTTTGTTATCCCGGATCCCCCCAAGATATTTCCTTGCCCCCTGACGACCCATGTAATGAGAAAGAGCAGCCACCTCATCGGGACGTAAAGTGAATTTATCCTTAAGCTGTGGTTGGTATTCTTTTACAAGATCCTCGGCGTCCCTATACAGGTTAGTCTTTCTCTTGGTGCCACTCATATCCCCTGAGATTCGCCTTAACATATAAGCATTCTGAAGGGCTGTGTCAGCAATAAAATCCTCCCTTGATTGAATATTATTCTCAATTAGAAAATCTTCTGGCAGACTATTAAACAACTGACCATACAGTCCTGAGGCAGACGAGTGTGGGTTTTTCATATACTTACCGCCCCTGCTCTCCACATGAGCAATACCCTTCATGAATTTGTGGGCATTAAATGGTTTCTTAGGATCGGCCATCTTTGGGTTGTTTAGTTACAGTACTGATCGCCTCGGGAGAAAGGGCAAATACGGATACCAGGTCATGCATTACAACTTTCCGTGGATTAAGCGTCGAGTTGGTATGGACCATCGAGACCTTGGCATATACATCCCGTAGCCGTGCTTTGCCTGTCTGACTCCCGAAGGCATTGATCCTCCAGGTCCGGGTGTGCCTTCTGATGTTCGTCCCGGGGACCAGGGTCATTGTTCCCGTATCCTGGTAGTCATTGGTTACCCTGAGACTGGTCAGAGTCTCATTATACTGGTTCACCCCACCAGAATTCAGAACCTCCATGGTCAGTTCCAAGTTGGTAAGGGTGTTGACAAGATTTCCTGCAGGATTAATAATCACATCGATCCGTGCATCCTTGATCGTTCCAAAGAACGAGCACCGGGGGACCAATGCGCTATCCTCTATGTAAAGAGCCCCTATGCTACGCTGGCTAACCAGTATGTCATCCTGAAGGATATATCCAAAGACCTGGTTGTTATCAATAATCTCGGAAAAGTTCCGTCCTATTTCATCATAGACCAGCGTCTCTCCGGTGTTAAGTCCGGTTTTGATCGTGAACCATATCTCATTATACCGGGGGTTGGGAATCATCAAAAAGCCTTTGTATGGCGATGCATAGATATTGTCACCATCCCCCACACCACTATCGATATCCCGAAGGTATGAGTTCATCCCATTAACGATGCCAAGGTCTTCTATTCCTTCGGCAAGCCGGTACATCTTCTTTTTCAGATCGTCAAACCAAAGAACACTTTTCGTTGTGGCCACCAGCGATCCCTGTGTTGAACATCCGATATCTGATGAAACGATATCATGCCTTTGCAGCACATCACCCTCACCCAGGGTCAGCTCCCGGCCTTCAGAGTCCTGGACCAGGGACCGCTCCAAGATGGAGAGTCGGCCAAAAGCGTTATCCTGAAAATAAAGCATCTGGTTATTCCAATTGGCAAGGTGGTTGATAGGCCCATAGATGGCATCCACGGTCAGGGTTTCATTGAGTGGCCATATGGTCCATGCATCAATCAGCTCATTGCTCAGCTTGGCGTTTGAGGCCATAACCATCGCATCATTGACCTTGGTAAGGTTGTATTCAGAATCAATGGGGAAGCTCAGCCGGGCATTGGGCATGCGGGAGAATACCGTGTTGTATAAATAATAGTCACTCCATCCCGGGGTCACGCTCTCCCCACCATGAGTGAAAGTATTATTGCCTACCTCTTTGATATAATATTTTGGAATCGTTACTGTTCTTGATCCTATGCCAGCAGTCATCATGACGCAGATCCAGGTTGATAGTCGACTCCACCGGAAACATCTCCACGTAAGCCAGGCTATCATAACCATCCAAATCACTGTAATAATCATTGTAATAGACATGCAAAAAATCAAAGAACTGGATGTAGGTGTCTCCACCGTAACAAGCCTTGGTCATTGAGGAAGCCGTCTTGGGAACATATTCCCCGGCAGGGATATATTTATTGGTCAGTCGAGCCTCATAGCTTTTACCTCCATACTGAACAACCGGCCTGCGATAATTGACAACAGGATAACAATCATCATACAGCCCACTCATGGAAAAGCCCTCTTCGATCTTTACCAGGGCCCCGGTTCCAAGGTTACCTATTTGTTGTAGTAGGGGTATTGTAGAAGCCAGCCTGACCACATTTTTAAGATAGGTAATCGATCCAAAGGTATGCTCAATGATCTCAGAGTCCACCACGGCCTCAGTCTCGCAGGTCACCCCTTCTTCAACAGCAGACTTCCTCGAAGAGGCATATCCTACTGGTTCAAAATCCACGAACTTAAATACCTTGTGCCAGTCATTCGCTCCATATGAGGACACCAAATCGGTACGAAAAGACCCTATAACCTGAAGGTAATCCCCGGCTGCAGATTTATAATCCTTGTAAAAGGCCACCTCGGGAGAGGAGATAAACAGGTGTGTTCTCTCAGGACGGGTGGCCGGGATGTGTGAGGTGTAATTTATCCGGGTAGTAAACTCCGTACCCGGGACAACATACCCGCCACCGCCAGCGGATCCAATATGATCGAAAAAGGACATGCGTCCCTGAAACAGAACGGTACGATCTTCCGCCTTTCGTTCCACACGAACGATCTGCCAACCGGCAACATCATTGGGAATATTCTCCAGGGTAAATTCAAGATATAAGCGTGATGAATAACTATTACCTGCGACATAAACACAGAACCGGTTATCGGATGCTCCATCGACTACCAAGGAATGTCCTGGCATGCGGATATCGGCAATGTAATGTGCCGGAGACACCTGGCCCTTGGTTGATGTGAATATCACGCCAAAGCGGTAGATCTCATCTCGCTGATAGCCCAACCGGTTTCCTGAATTAAAGGGTGAGGCGTAAGAAAGAAAATAATAAGGTAGAGCATACCCATTAACGTGGAAGGTGTTGTTGTCTGCCGAATTATCAATCAAGCTATCGGTATTACGAAACCGGAACGTGACATTGGGACCCTGGCCGCCGACCGTTGCCCCGTCATACTGGTAAATGGCTGAACTCCC
>JAAUSP010000407.1 GCA_012032575.1 Anaerolineales bacterium
CATGCGGGTGTCCGGCCGCAGGACCTCGTCGGCGCGATCGCCAACGAGACGTCGGTGCCCGGGCGTGACATCGGGGCCATCGAGATCCAGGACCGCTTCTCGTTGGTCGAGGTACCGGCCGGTGCGGCGGACGACGTTGATCACCGCACTCCGCCCAGACGACGATCAAGGGCCGCAAGGGCCACGGTGCGTCGCGAGCGATTCGAGCAGCGCCCGGCGATCGGCGAGCCGGTGACGATCAGCGCCCAGGTGGCCAGGGGCCTGCCGCGTCCCCGGCGAGTCCGGGCCGGGCTGGTGCAGCCCAACGCCACCACTGCCCTTTCGGAGCGGGGCGATTTTATTGAGGTCAGCATCGCCGATACTGGGCCGGGTATTCCCGCCGAAGATTTGGCCCGCATCTTCGAACGATTTTACCAGGTGGACAAAAGCCGCAAACGCGGCAAAGGCACCGGCCTGGGCCTGACCATCACCAAAGAAATTGTCGAGGCCCACGGCGGCTACATCCGGGCCGAAAGCACAGGCGGCAAGGGTACAAGATTCATCGTTTTTCTGCCCCTGACCGAGGCGGGGTGGCCACCACCAGATAAGGCGCATTTTTGACCTGACCCTGTTGGTTAACTACAACCCCCATCAGCGCAGGCAATCATCCTGGAAGCCGGTGGCAGGGCAGCATTGGCAGCAGCACTTTGAAGGTACTGCCCTGCCCCGGCTTACTTTCCAGAATAATCTGCCCGTTCATTAATGTGACCAGTTGTTTTACAATGGCCAGTCCCAACCCTGTGCCACGAGAGCCGTTCAGATGGCTGTTATCAAGCTGTCGAAACGGTTCAAAAATATAGGAAAATGCTTCCTGCGGAATCCCCGGACCGGTATCGCTGACCTGAATGGCCCAATGGGTCGAATCGAGGTAGTAGAAAGATACCTGAACCCGACCTGCCGCAGTAAATTTAATCGCGTTGCTGACCAGGTTCACTACAACCTGTTGCAATCGTTCTTCATCCCCGGTTATTAACGCAGGAAATTTCCCCGCAACCTCAACCGCAAAAGTCAACCCTTTGGCCTGGGCCAAAATACTCATCTTTGGTTCAAATCGTTCTACCAGTTTCTGAATCGGGAATGGTTTCATTTTTAACCTGAGCTGGCCCTTTTCAAGCTGAGCTTGATCCAACAGTTCGTTCACCAGATTAGCCAGATAATGAACACTGTCAATGATTTGGTGGACAGCTTCCGCCTGAGCGGGGTTGAGCGGACCGTAGATATTTTTTTCAAGCAACTCGGCATAACCCAGAATTGCTCCCAGCGGTGTACGGAATTCGTGACTAACTTTGTTTAACAAATAACCTTTGAATTGGTTGGCCGCGAGCGCCTGGTCCCGCGTTTCGGCCAGGGCAATTTGGGCTTGCTGACGTTCCATAATTTCGGCTTCAAACTGCCGGTTTCTGGTCTCAACCTGTTCGCGCAAGTTTTGCAAAGCCACATGAGTTTCTACGCGGGCCAGTACTTCTGGCAAAAGGAAAGGCTTGTTGATATAATCCACCGCTCCCGCAGCAAAGGCACTCTCTTTTTCTTCAGGGGTCTCAAAAGCGCTGATGCATATAACCGGGATTAACCGGGCTGCTTCGTCTGCCTTAAGATGCTGGCAAACCTCATAGCCATTCATTTTTAGTATCAGCATATCTGATAAAATCAAATTCGGTGGATTGGCCTGAACTGATTGCAGAGCCTGGGCACCGCTAGCCGCCCACCGGATTTCATAACCGTGGTGTGTGAGCATCTCAGATAGAAGCCGCACATCTTCCGGTATCTCATCAATAATTAAGATACTGGTTCTGTGTTTCACTTGTTTCATCCCCCTTAACAAGCTATACGGATAGATTATTAAACGTTATGTTTGTATTTACACTCCATGTTGTCGAGAATAGCACAAGTTTGAGGGGGTGATTGTTTACGTTGCATTAGGATTTTGTTTGTATCAGGAGGTAAAGGGTAGGGCAGATCACTGTTGGATTTACCTGTCCCGCCCCGGAATGAATGGATAGATAGATATGATTTTGGACATGATTTACCCCTAAACAACCACCAGCATCCCACAGTGGGTTATGAGATTATTACAACAAATATTGGAAAAAGGTTACAGGGAAGGTTTTGCTCTGGTGAATTTGGGAGGGGGCCAAATGACATAGCAGAGCAAACAAACAGATTGAATCATTATACCATACAGGTTGCTAATAATAGAAAAGGTTTTCAGCAAAGCGATGGCAACGCCGTTAATACAAAAAACCGCCCATTCCTGGAAATCCGGCTTGATGCGGTGGTGCTGCGGGCCGGGCTGGCCCATAAAACCGCCGCGAGGGGTTAGGCTCGCGGCGGTTTGTATTTAACCTGTAGATTGATCGAATTGTTCAGTTCATCTGGGGCTTGGGTGTGTCTGGGCCGCTTTCCGGCAACTCGGGTGGAGCGATGTAGTCGGTGGGAATTTCGCCGGTGAGGCTCTTCAGGAAGGCGACGAGATCGGCCACCTGGTCATCTTTGAGGTTCTGGCCCAGTTGATACTCGGCCATAATTTTGACTGCTTCTTCCAGAGTTTTGATGGAGCCATCGTGGAAGTATGGGCCGGTTTCGGCAATGTTGCGCAGCATCGGTACTTTGAAGACGAATTTATCGGCCTCATTCAGGGTGACGACATAACGTCCCTCATCTTCAGTGGGATAAGGTTTGTACAGGCCCATCTTCATGTACATCTGGCCGCCCATCGTCGGCCCGCGATGGCACATGGTGCAGTTGAGGTCCAGGTAGAGGCCCAGCCCTCGCTGCTCCTGTTCATTTAATGCCTTGGTGTCACCCTCCACAAACTTGTCGAACCGGCCGGGGTGATCAGCTTGCGCTCGAAAGCGGCAATAGCAACCGTCAGGTTATCGAAGGTGATCGGGTCGGGGTCGTCGGGAAAGGCGGCTTTGAACAGCGGCTCATAGCCGGGGATAGAGCGGATGACGTCAGTCGCCTCCTTGCCCCCAGCCGGCATGCCCATTTCGATGGCATTTTGGATGGGGCCTTTGGCCTGATCTTCTACGTCGGGGCTGCGGCCATCCCAAAACTGGGCCACTTCAAGGGCGGCATTGTAAACGGTCGGCGAGTTGCGTCCACCAACTTGGCCTTTATGTCCGGTCGAAGTTGGCTTGCCATCAACACCGTATTTGTCGAGCAGATGGCAGGTATTACAGGAGATATCTTGCGCAATTGACAGGCGCTCTTCGTAGTAGAGCATGCGCCCCAGGTCGGTCAGTTCCTTGGTCAGGGCATATTTGCCGGTGGTCGCTTCTGCCGGCAAGACCGGGAAGTTTCGGGCCACGATGTCCATATCCAGTTTGGGAGCAGCCTGTTCCTGGGCAGGTTCGACCTGGGCCGGCTTCTCAGCCGCGCTGGGCGCAGCCGGTTGAGATGTAGCCGAGGCACAACTCGCTACCGCTACCGCGGCAATGACCAGGGCCAAGATTGGCAATAACCATAAAAATCGTTTCATTGTGAACATTCCTCCTTGTAAAAGTGGATTGAGTAGGGCAGAGCAATTCGTTTGCGCCCAATTTTGTGGCACTGAGCGCTCCGATTAATGGTGATGCGTTCGATAGTCACCTCCCTTCGTTGGGGGTGTAGGTTTGTTTCAAAAAAATTACTTATTCGATTTTTCGTCCTGCGTCTTGCGTGAGGTAAAGCGAACGGAACACGCAAGACGTTTTGGCTGAGGTAAATCCTGGGACAGCCCTAAAGCTACATTTTACAAATTATAAAATGGCTGTCGTACCCTGTCATCACCCAAATTTAGGTATTGGGTGGGGTATTGGGTGGGGTATTAAGAACCTATCCGAAAACTAGCGGGTGGGGCTTCCACGCCTGACCAACGGTGGCGTGGGAGCCGCTGCTGCTGGGTTTTCCGATAGGCTTTAAAAGGGAAATAAGGAACGGTGCTTAACCGGAACGATCAAACCAGGTTGAGTTTGCGCGCTTTGGAGATGGCCTGCTTGCGGTTGGGCGCATCCAGCTTGTGGTAGATGTGCTTAATATGGGTGCGGGCCGTATGCACCGAAATAATGAGGGTGTCGGAGATTTCCTGGGGTGAATAAGCCTGACTCAAGAGTTTGAGGACTTCGATTTCCCGTTCGCTGAGGGGATGGGGGGCCAGGGGCACAGCGTCGGGCGGCAGCGATTCATGGTGGCCGGCTTTTAGCAGGCGCGAGGCGTAGGCCGAGGCGAGGTTTTGCCTGATGGCGCGATGCAAAAGTTCGATGAGCGGCTGCCCTTCGTCGAGGAAGGTGCGAATGTAGTTTTCAGGTTCGGCCAGGATGAGGGCCTGTTCCAGAAAGGTCAGGGCTTGATCGAAGTTGTTGGTATAGGCGGCCACAATGGCTTTGAGAACCAACAGCTTGACGTGGTCGCTTTGGCGGCCATCCGCTTCGGCATAGGGCAGCAGTTTGTCAAGCCAGCCGTCGGCTTCGGCCAGGGAGGCGGGGGTGCGCTGGTGTATTAACACCCGTATCCGGGTGAGATATTCATCCTGATGGAGATAAATGAATTTGTCGGCAGGGTGGGCCGGATGAGCCTCCAGCCAGGCCAAACCGGCGTCGAGGTCGCCCTGGGTTAATTTGAATTGGATATATTGAGCGGTAATACGAGCGCTGGCAATTTCATTATTGGCTTGCTGGGCAAAACCCAAAGCCCGGTGCAGGGTAGCATAAGCGGCCTGAGTCTTGCCTTCGGCCCACTCTAAACGGGCCAACCCGACAAAATACTCCGGGAAGGCGCGGTTGCGCAGCAGGGCTTGCCTGGCTAAGGCAATCTCCCATAACTCAGCCGCCTGGGTCAACTCGTTCCACTCGTAGTAGAGCAGGGTGGCCCAGACATAATAGATCAGCGGCGGCTCCCGGCGATTCGTTTCGGTCAGACGGCGGACCTGGCTGTGGGTGTGGGCCACCTGGTGCAGCTTACCCTCGGCAAATTGGGCATGGCCCAGCCAAACCAGGCCCAGAATGGCCGAGTCTTCATCGCCATAGCGGTAGATGTCGGTCATGGCCTGGGCTAACATCTCGGCGGAAGCGCGCGCTTTGCCCATGCGCAGATAGTTTAAGCCCAACAGCCGGGTGGCGCTCATCCGATAGCCGGCGTCGTCCGGCGAGAGGCGGGCCAGGGCCTGGCGGGCCTGCTCCATCGCCCCCGGAATGTCGCCCAGCATGCGTTTGAGGTAGGAGTTAGCCGTATGCACTTTGCCCAGCAGCGAGTCGTTATTTTCGGCCCGGCAGGCCGCTTCGACCCGCTGTAAAATCTGTTGACCGGCCTGCCACTGCCCGCTTGACATCAACGCCCAGGCATAGCCTACCCCCAATTCGGCATCGGTCTGCCAGATTGCTTCGGGCATGGCCGCAATCCAGCGCTGCCAGCTTTGGGCGTAGCGCATAAATTGAATGGGCGCGGCCAGGGTTTTGATCAGGCGGACCACGGTTTCCCAGGCGTGGGCGGCCAGGGCGTATTGAATGGCTTCGTCCAGGTAGCCGTTGGCTTCACACCATTGGCTGGCCCGCAGATATAGGCCGTCAACAGAGGCTCTGGCCATAGTCTGCTCAAGGCTCTGGCGCAGAAAGTCGGCAAAAAGAGGGTGATAGCGATACCACTGGCGGCGGTCGTCCTGGGCAATCAACAGGTTGGCACGATGCAACTGTTCCAGCACGGTTTGGCTGTCGTTTTGCCCGGTAACAGCGGCGCAGAGAGGCGCGGTCAGGTGGTCGAGGATAGAGGTTTGCAGGAGGAACTGCCGGTCTGAGGCCGATTGTTTTCTAAAGAGTTCCTCGGCCAGGTAATCGAAGATGTAATGGTGGCTGCTGGTAAAATTGGCAATAAAGGCGTCTTTTTCTTCGTCGTTGAGCCGCTGTAGCGAGAGCGCGGCCAATTGCAGGCTGGCAATCCAGCCTTCGGTACGGTTTTGCAGGGCCGCGATGGCCTCGGTTGACAGGGCCAGTCTGTTGATCTGATTAAAAAGTCGGTGATTTCATGCCAGGGTAAAACTCAAATCGCTGCTGCGCAGTTCGTCGAGCCGGCCCTGCGCCCGCAGCCGGGCCAGCGCCCAGGGCGGATCAACCCGGCTGGCGATGACCAGGTGCAGGTGGGGCGGCAGGTGATGTAATAAAAAGTCAACGCCGTGATGAATTTCTTGATTTTGGATGGCGTGATAGTCATCGAGCACCAGCAGCAGAGGGGTGTCAGCGTGGGCCAACCCGTTGATGATTTCAGCCAACACAGTCTGGATAGTGGGTTGAGAGTGGAAGGTTTGCAGCAAATTCCGGGCATGGCTGCCGACCTCCGGCTGCACGGTTTCGAGCGCGGCGACCAGATAGGTCAAAAAGCAGGCCGGGTCGCTGTCCTCATCTTCCAGGGTCAGCCAGGCCACCGGCGGAGTCTGCCGGGTGCGCAGCCACGAGCTGAGCAGCGTTGTTTTGCCATACCCGGCCGGGGTCGAAATGAGGATAGCCCCGTTTTCAACGGTCAAAGCGTGGTCCAACTGCTGGAACAACCGCGGCCGGTGCAGCAACCCAGGCGGCGCGGGGGGAACAAACAGCTTTGTCTGTAACAGGGGGGTGTCCATAAGTTAGATTATACTATGAATTGACTTTCGTTAAAAATGGTATACATCTGGTAAGTCAAGTGGAAAACAGGGGTTAGCAATCAGCCTTGCATCCGCACCATTCGGCCCTGCAACAAATCCATCCAGCGATCTACAACCTAATATTTGATTATTCAAGCGGTTTAGTGATCTGCGAGGTTCGTAATTTGGTGATCAAATCCTGCAATCGAATCGGACTGATAGGTTTGATCAGAATAATATCAGCTTGATCGCGTAAGGTTTCAGCCCTATACAGGTCAGCGGTGATGATAATAACCATAGTTTGAGTCAGCCGTTGATCGGCTCGGATCTGCTTTAATACCCCTGCGCCTGAAACAGAGGGAAGATGCAAATCTAAAATTACGACATCCGGGATGGTAGCTGCCAACCATTGGAGAGCGACTTGTCCATCTTGAATGATTT
>JAAUSP010000013.1 GCA_012032575.1 Anaerolineales bacterium
CAAAAATGGCGGGGGTCAAAACGTGCATGCCAAAGAAGCAGAGATAATGACCGGCACGCAGCCCCGGCACAATAAGGCGCTGTTCGGCTTCGGTGGGGGTGGTTTTTCGATGACCGTCTCGACCCGGTATAGATTGGAGCGGCCGGTAACCCGCCGCCCGCCAATCGCGCCGTAATAGGGTAATAAACTTTCGCGGGTGGCGTGGACCGCCGAAACAGCGGAGGCTTCGGCCTCGGCGATTTCGACAAGCTGGCGAGCGCAGCCGGTTTCGCCCCGGCTGACGTAGAGATGATCGCCTACCAGATGTAGAAAGGGGTCGGAGCCAACAAAGTTTTTGGCGCAGTAAACGGCGTGGCCGTAGCCGAGGGAGGTTTCCTGGTAAACAAAATGAAGCCGACCCGCATGGTCGCCGGCTACGGCAGCGTAGGCGGTTTCATCGCCGGGGTGAACTACCACTCCGATTTCATCCACACCGGCCCGCAGCGCCTCTTCAATAATAATACCCAGAACCGATTTTTCGGCCCCATCGCGGTCAATCAAAGTTTGCAACGGCAGGGTGCGCTGCTTTCGTCCGGCCGCAGTGATAACGGCTTTGGTAATCTTCATGGCATCTCCCAGGAATTATGAGGCTCAGTTGTCGTTGTTGTCGTTGCGGTTGTCATTGTTGTTGCGATTGTCGTTATCATTATCGTTGTCGTTGTTATTATTGTTATCGCGGTAAGGGCTGCAACTGCCGGGGTCCCAGACACATTGCTGCCATTGGCCGTCACCGCCGCACTGGCTGACATATTCGGCCTGGCAGGACGCGCCGCCGCAGCCGCTCCACTGGCCGGGATTACAGGCGAAGGCCGGGGGCGGCACCGGGGGTGGCGGTCGGCACAGGTGCTGGCGCGGGCGCGGGGGGAGCCTGAATAAGGGTAAATCCCCGGTATTTTTGCTGCTGAGGTAAATTTTGTTCACCCAGCCATAATCGCCCGAAGTATTCAAAAAGCTGACGCGGTACCAGTCGCCGTTCAGGCCGCTGATGTCAACCACCTGCCCGCCGGTGAGACGCCCCAGGACGGGATAGTTCGTGCCCGGCCCGGAGCGGACATTCAATACCTGGGCCGTAATAACACCCTGGGGTGAGGCCGGCTCAGGGGTGGGGACTGATGCAGGCGCGTTGTCGGTGATGGTGTAGAGCGCCTGGGCCTGAGTACCGCTGGCGGCACGGGCCAGGACGGTAACAAAATTTTCATCGGTCTGTGACAGCGGAATAAAGAAGCTGGCCTGAAAGCTGCCATCCGTGCCGGCCACAGCACTGGCCACAGCGTATTCCTCTCCGCCGACCGACAGATAAATCACCACCAGTTCCCCGCCCGGCCAGTTTTGCCCGTTGGCCGTGATCGGGCTGCTGGAAGGTCCGGCGAAGGGGTTGAGCAGAATGACGCCGCTGCCCTGGAGATAGGCGGAAATCAAGCTGGTTGAGCGGGAGGCTGAAAACTGGCCCTCAACTTGAGAGAAGGTTGGCTGGACAGCCTGGGTCGGCAGGGCTGTGACCCCGACCAGTAAACCGCCCATCAGCAGAGCCAGCGCGGCGATGAGGATCAGGCGAGAGCTTTTAATTTTGGGCATTGGGACTTTCCTCCTCGTTCAATTCTACTGCCGGTTCGCCCGGTACCTGGAGAATGGCCCGCGATCTTTCCGGTTCAAACCAGACAACACCTATTTTGTTCGCCTTAGCCGTAAACTCGCGGCTGCGCGAGATGGGCTGGCCGTCTTCACCGGCGGGGGCAGACCAGGTGGCGCGATAGGTGCCCGGTTCCAGGGCAATCAGCACTTCCTGGGCCGGGTTGATTTGGATCTCTTTGCCCTCGCCAAAACGCCCGCCGGAAAGGGTCAGGGTGGAAGGAATATCGGCAAAGCTGCGGTTGCCGACGACCAGCAACGCCTGGCCGACGGCCGGGCTGTAGGGAGTCTCGGTGGTGGTGACAGACGGGGTTTGCAAATGGCTGTGGGCAAGGTCTTCGTCGTCAACGCCGGGTATAGGCCGGCCCGCCCGCAGTTCCGTTGAGGCAATACTTTCTTCGGGGATGAGCCAGGCAATGACCACTCGTCCGGCTACGGCGGTGAATTTCCGGCCAAAATCGGCCCCACCGGCGGCAATCCAGGTGGACTTGTAATCACCCGGTTCCAACTCCAGGCGGACTTCTTGGCCGGGCTTGATTTCATATTTCTGGGTTTGGGTAAACGCGCCCCCGGCAATCAGCAGCACCGAATCGGCCCCCGTCAGCGAGCGGTTGGCGGCAATGACCAGCATTTTTTCTTCGGGCACGACCGATTCGGCCCGCTGAACGCTGAACTCACCGTTGAGCATGGCTTCGGCATCGGCGACGCTGGGCAGGCAAAGCACCTGCGAGAGTTCGATCACACTGGGGTCGGTGATGGGGGTGTAGCGTTTGTCGGTTTGAGCAGCGGCATTGGTAGCTTCAATAATAACCGTGTAGGCCAGGACATTACCGTAATATTTTTCGGCAATGGTACTGAGCCAGTCATTGGTCTGCACCGTATAATCCTCGGCGCAGGTAAGTCCCTGGTGCGCGGGGGCAGCCCAGGTTGGGGTTACAAAGACCGTAACCAAGATAATTAGAAACCCAAGCATTAAACCTTTCGACATTGCTTTTTTTGCTCCTTTCAACTGGGGATTGACTTAATTCCCCTTCAATCTGGGCTGTATCTTGCCTAAAAACGGAAGACGCAACACGTTTTTATTGATTGAAATTGTTCAGCCTTCAGGCCCTTCGACAAGCTCACGCCCTTCGGCGCACCCGAAGGGGTGGGAAGTTCTCAGGACAGGTTTCGAGACTGAAAGCCGACCTGCCAGGCTGCATAGGTCTCAAAGATTTCTCCCTTCGGTCGAAATGACACGCCTGAGGGGTCACCAAAATCTTACCGCCGGGGAAGAAAGTAATGATCCATTGCCAAAAAAAGAGCTTTGCAATGGCGCACAATCAACAGGGCAAAGACCGTAACGGCGGCCAGGGTAATCCACAATACCTGGAGCATGGAAAGGTCGAAGTAATTATACAGGGTCAAAAACAGGGCAATTCCGAACAGGCCGGCAAAGCCGTAATCAAACATCCAGAACGCCAGCAAAAAATAACCGGGTTCAGGGTCATACACATAGTTGCAGTGGGGGCAGCCATGCAAGGTAACATACCAATCGTCGAGATTGCGCACCTGGCTGATCGGGCCAAACAGGGGCGACTGACCGCAAATCGGGCATTTCAATTGCAGGCTGTGGTATAAATAATGCCAGAACCGGCGTCTGGGTGCCGGTTGAGCGGCCTGGCTGGGTTCAGGATGGTTGGTCATAGGGTAAAAGCCGAATCAAACTCAAGGAATTCCTGTTTTTCCTGTTTAAAAATAATGTGTTTGAAGCCTTGATTGGTGACGGGCAATTTAGATTTCAAGAATTGAGGCCGCACATCAAGCGTTTGGATCAGCTCAGAGTTAAGCCAGCGAAACTCCCAATCCGGTTCCCTTTGAAATGATTCCATCCTTGTTAAATCGCTGCTTGGGGGGAGTGACAGCCTAAAGTAAAATCCCAACTCATGAAAGTTTTCGTCGTGCAGGGTAAAAAAATTTTCCACGGCCCAGAGAGGCTGTATCGCCTGGTTTTCCAGCCCCAATTCCTCACCCAGTTCTCGCGCTATGGCTTCCAGCGACGATTCCCCGGCTTTGACCCGTCCCCCCGGTAAAAACCAAAAATCTATGCCGGGGGTCGTGGTAAAAAGATAGCGCTGCCCGGACTCGATAATGGCGGCAACCCGGTAATTAAAGCGATGAACGCCCACGTCAAAAGAAATATCTGCCATTTCTCAATTTTATGGGGATTATGAAGGTTCGACAAATATGAGAAATAGAAATCAGGAATCCCTCCGTTTGATTGAGTTGACTACATGGGGTAAAATAGGACAGGTTGGTGAGATGAGAGATTGGAGATTGGAGATTCTAGAATCTCCAATCTCTCATCTCCAATCTCCAATCTCTAACTTTCTGATCTCCCAGATAATGTCGAAGGCGGCAGGCATGGAACTGCAACTCCCGGTAGTTTTCAACGATCGCTACCAGCTTATCAAGAAAATCGGCGAAGGGGGGCTGGCCGAGGTGTACCAGGCCCAGGATATGGCCCTGGGCCGGTTGGTGGCGGTCAAAGCGCTGCGCTCGCAGTATACCCGCGACCCTAACTTTTTGGTCAATTTCCACCGCGAAGCGCAGAGCGCTGCCCGCCTGAGTGACCCTCACATCGTGGCCGTTTACGATTTTGGGCAGGATAAAAACCGGCCCTACATTGTGATGGAATGGATCGCCGGAGCTGATTTGCGGGCAATCCTGGATGGACAGGGGGCGCTGCCACCCGATCAATCCGCCGAATATGGGATACAGATTTGTTTCGCCGTTGGCACCGCTCACCGGGCCGGTCTGGTCCACGGCGATTTGAAACCCGGTAATATCCTGATTACCCCCAACAATCAAGTCAAAGTCACCGACTTTGGCCTGGCCAAAGCTCTGGGCGACAGCGCGATGGACGCGGGTGAGGTGGTCTGGGGTACGCCGGCCTACTTCGCCCCGGAACAGGCTTCGGGCGACCGGGTGCTGCCCGCCACCGACGTTTATGCGATTGGCATTATATTATATGAAATGCTCACCGGGCGAGTGCCATTTGTCGGCGTTGACGATCAGGAGGTGGCCCGCAAACAAATTTACGAAGCCCATATTCCGGTAGATCAAATCAATCCTCGCATCCCCGAACCGCTGGCCCGGATTGTGGATGCAGCTATGGCCAAAAATATCAACGAGCGTTTCCTCACCGCCGACCACCTGCGCGAAGCCTTGACCCTGTTCCAGCAAGGCGGCTTGAACCAGGCCGGGCTGAGCGCCCCGATTTCGTCGGTGGTGGGATCGCCGGTGCAAAAGGTTATGCCTCCCCCTGCCGTGCCTCCGCCACCGCCCCCACCGCCGGCCCGCCGTTATGTTCCGGCGGCTCAAGCGGCCCGTCCTAAAAAGGGTGGCTTTGATACGCTCATGTTTGTGCTGGGTATTCTGGCCATCCTGGCGATTATGGGGTTGATTCCGTTGTTTGTGGCCGTTTACGCGGCCTATTTCCGCGAACCGGCAGCCAATTCGTCGGGAGTGCCTACGCCCGCACCGGGCCAGATTGCCATGCCCTATATTATTGGCCTGGAGGAAAACGGCGCGCGGTCGGCGCTGCAAAACCTGGGGTTGGCTATGGTTGTGGAAGGCGAGGAGCCTCACCCAGAACTGCCGGCCTTTACTATTGTGCGCCAATCCATCGAAGCGGGCCAGCCGGTAGCGCCGGGCACATCTGTTGGGGTGGTAGTGAGCCAGGGGCCGCCCCTGATTGAAGTGCCCAATGTGATTGGCCTGCGTTTTGAAGAAGCCCAGTCCCGCCTGAAAGAACTGGAGTTGGAGGCGCAAAAATATGAGGATTGGAGCGCCGAAACGCCGGGCAATGTCATCAATCAAGACCCGCCGGCTACCTCGCTGGTGGCCAATCGCACCCTGGTGACGTTGGTGGTCAGCAGCGGTTCGCGGGTGCCGGTGGCGGCGAACCTGGGCGGGCAGATTGTGCTCAACGCCTATGAGGTTCCACGCATCCAATACAAGGCGGGCGAAGCCGTTAACCTGACTTTTTTCTGGCAGGCGGTCACTTTACCCACAGCCAATTATAACCTTTTTATTCATTTGACCACTCCGCAGGGCGGAATTGTCTCCCAAATTGACACCCAACCGCAGGGCGGCGTCAGGCCGACCGGCAACTGGGGCGTCGGTGACTTAATTGTTGATCCCTACCAGCTTCCCATCCCGCCCACCACCGCCCCCGGCGATTATCAAATCCGCATCGGTTTCTATACCGCCGATTCCAGAGCCAGGCTGCCTATTTTTGAGCCAGGCCGGGGCCAACCCGATAACCTGGGTGCGCTTATTTTGCGGACCATTCAGGTTGTGCCGTAAGGGTTAAACGTTAAAACGTTGAACGTTTGAATGTTCAACATTTAACGTTTTGTACGGTTGGCGAATCCCATTTATTTTGGTATAATTACGGTCAACTTTTAATGCCTTTGCCCGGAAACCGGGTAAAGTGACCTTTTTCTGTCAGAAAAGGGGTATCTCAATACTCCCTGGAGGAAAGTGTGAATTCAGGTTTGTTCAAAAATAGTATAGTATATTTGCTGATTCTTCTGGCCGTAGCTGCGCTTATTTTCAGCATCTTTTCCAATCCCAGAGATAATAATGAATTGGATCTGACCACCATTGCCAGCGATATCAAAGCCGGCAAGGTATCCAAGATCACTGTCAAAGATGATGATATAACCGTCGAGTATCTGCAATCCAACAAAGCTCCGGCGAAATCGCGCAAAGAAGGGCGGGTGAGCATCTTCACCAGCTTTGAGAAACTGGGCGTGACCGAAGAAGAGTTGAGCAAGGTTGATATTGAAGTTATTCCACCGAGCGCCTGGAGCGATTGGGGAACCCTGGCCATCACCATCCTGCCGCTGCTGATCTTTGGCGGCCTGCTCTTTTTTATGGTTCGGCAGGCGCAAGGGTCTAACAACCAGGCCATGAGCTTTGGCAAAAGTCGCGCCCGTATGCTCACCGGCGATAAACCAACGGTGACGTTTGACGATGTGGCCGGCGCGGACGAAGCCAAACAAGAACTGGCCGAAGTGGTCGAATTTCTGCGCGAGCCTGAGAAATTTATTTCGCTCGGTGCGCGTATTCCCAAGGGGGTGCTGATGGTGGGACCGCCCGGCTGCGGTAAAACGCTGCTGGCCAAAGCTGTGGCCGGGGAAGCGGGCGTGCCGTTTTTCAGCATCTCCGGCTCCGAGTTTGTGGAAATGTTTGTCGGCGTGGGGGCCAGCCGGGTGCGTGATTTGTTTGACCAGGCCAAGCGCAACAGCCCATGCATTATCTTTGTGGACGAAATTGACGCCGTGGGGCGGCATCGCGGGGCGGGACTGGGCGGCAGCCACGACGAACGCGAACAAACGCTCAACCAAATTCTGGTTGAGATGGATGGTTTTGATACCGATACCAACGTAATTGTCGTCGCCGCCACCAACCGGCCCGACATTCTCGACCCGGCTTTGCTGCGACCCGGTCGTTTTGATCGCCGGGTGGTGCTGGACCGGCCCGACTGGCAGGGGCGCAGGCAAATTCTGCACGTGCATGCCCGCGGCAAGCCGATGGCCAGCGATGTGAACCTGGAAGCGCTGGCCAAAGCCACCGTTGGGTTTTCCGGGGCCGACCTGGAAAACGTGATCAACGAAGGGGCTATTCTGGCGGCCCGGCGCAACCAAAAACAGATTACCATGACCGACATGCAGGAGTCCATCGAAAAGGTTCGCCTGGGGCCGGAGCGCCGCAGTCGGGTGATTAGCGACGAGGAAAAACAGGTGGTCGCTTATCACGAAGCCGGTCACGCTCTGGTGGCCCATAAGATCGCGGAAGCCGACCCGGTTCACAAAGTCAGTATTATTGCTCGCGGCGGCGCGGGCGGCTTTACCATGTTCCTGCCCGAAGATGACCAGACCTTGATCAGCCGCTCGGCCTTTAAGGCCCGGCTGGCCGTGGGCCTGGGTGGACGCGCCGCCGAGGAAATTATCTTCCCCACCGTGACCACCGGGGCGAGTGGCGACCTGGAAAACATTACCCGTATGGCCCGGGCGATGGTCACTCAGTTTGGCATGAGCAAGAAATTAGGCCCGCTCACCTTTGGCGACAAAGACGAGTTGATCTTTTTAGGCCGGCAGATCAGCGAGCAGCGCAATTACAGCGAAGAGGTAGCCGAACAGATTGATCGGGAAGTGCGGCAACTGGTTGATGAAGCCCACGAGCGCTCGCTGCAAATTCTGCGGGATCACATTGATATGCTGCACCTCATCGCCAAACGCCTGATTGATGAAGAAACCATTGATGCGGCTGAATTTGCGGCCCTATTTGGGAACAATCCCACGCCTCACTCTGCGCCGTCGCAGCCAGGCACACCTCCCAAAGACTCGCCGGATGCGTCGCCCCGGTTGGCCCCGCCGCCATCGCCCGCACCACTGCCTATTTAATAAATTGACCCACAAAAAAGCGCCCTGCTCAACAGCAGGGCCGCTTTTTTATGGGGGTTTGTTTCATTTCGGTTAAAAATGGAGTCCAAAGCTTGCTTTGGACTCCATTTTGATTATCAAGAAAGCAGGTTTTGAAACAAGCCTGCTAATTCTTTCGGAAAAAAAGGTCTGCCGGCTTTATTCATGGATGTGCCAATAACATTGGCCTGCAAAATAGGCTTGTCATCGGGCAGGCGAAATATCGCTTGCCGAAAGCCAAAACGCAAGCGGGACACCCGCTCAAAGTTCAAGCCCACGTAAAAGCGATCCGCCGGACGCAGCGGATAAAGATAATCAATCTCGACCCGAATCACCACCAAATCTATCCCGTGTTTGGACAACTCTATAAAATCGAGGCCGCGTTCTTTGAGAAAAATGTGGCGGGTATGTTCCAGGTAGTTTTGATAGACCGCGTTGTTGACAATCCCCTGAAAATCACATTCATAATCACGGACTTCAAAGGTTAATTTAAATTGATAACTGTTCATAATTGGCTTTGATTACGCCCCTGGTGCAGCAACAGGTTTTTCAGAACCGGACCCACATGGAAAATAGTCGGTACAGCATAATCTATGGCAATCGAGGGGCCGGTCCCGCCAACCAGAACAGTCGTCATGCCTACGTCTTTGGCCGGAAGCAGGTTGCGCGGGGTGTCTTCGACCATAATGCAGCGCTCGCCGGGGACGCCCAGGGTATCGAGGACGTGTTTGTAGGCCAGGGGGTCAGGCTTGTTTTTATAATTGAGGTTGGTGATGTCAATGATCTGTTCAAAATGAGGCCGCACCTGCAAAATATTCAATACCCGTTCGGCGTGGAAATGATCGGCGTTGGTGAAGATAACTTTGCGCAGGGGGATGTCATACAGCATTTGATTGAGCGGCGGGCTGGCCCCCAGAAAATCGGCCAGATTCAAATCGTGGACATAGGCCAGGTACTCCAGCGGGTCAATCTGGAACTCGTGCATCAGGCCGCGCAGGGCCGTGCCGTGCTGCTGGTTGTAGCTGAGCTTTTTTTCGGCGACATCATCGGCGGGAATGCCGACTTTGTGGACCATAAACTGTAGAATTCGTTCCACAATTGCTGCCATCAGGCCGCACTCGCGCGGATAGAGCGTTTCGTCCAGATCAAACAAGATGTATTCAAATAATGGCATCGCCCGATGTTTCATCCCCGTTGCGCCTCAGCCAACAAAAAAGGAGCATCGCCCGGATGATGGTGCGTCTGGCATCATCTATCTCGCCGGGGAAATGCTCCTTTTTGTTAATGAACAAAAGCGATTAAGCTAGCTAAACCTAGCATAACACACCATGACGATTTATGACAATGGGTATTATGGCCCTGATTTCTGGGGTAAAATCAAGTTGTTTGGGCTGCCCGCCGTCGCTGCCAGGATACCAGCAGGGTTATCGCCCCGACTATAACCACCAACCCCACCAGACACGCTCCACCCAGCACCAAAAGAATGATCGGCACACCGCCAATATCATACTGGTACACGATTTGAACGTCGTGATAAATCTCATCCGTGGCCGCCGGGCTGAAACGGTAATCATCGTTGACGCTCTGCGGGTCCCAGATACGCTCCTCGAATTTGGTCAGAAATAGTTTGCGATCTACAAATGGGGCCAGCAGCGAGTCAGCGGGCAGCGAAGCCGGCTCGACCCAATCGGCAAAGGAAACGCGGCTGTCGCCAAAGGTCTGGCCCTTTTCCACCCGGTGGTCGGTTAGCACGTATAGATAGACCGGCATCACGCCTGTAGCCATAGCGGTAGCGCGCATCGGATAAACCAGTTCATCAGAGGGAAAAGTAATCCACAGCGGGTCGAGTTCGCCATTCAATTCCTGACCGTTTGTGCCGGAGGTCAACCGGGCGGCGATGTAAAACCACTCCTGTTCGACATAGGCTTGCAGCACCTCGTCCAGATCGTCGGGAAAGGTGTAACCATTGGCGGCCAGCCAGTCGCTCAGGGCAGTCGCGTCGGTGGCGGCCAGGGTGCTGACCTCAAACGGGCCTAAGGTTTGCTGTCGTAATAACGTTACCGGCGCGGCTCCCCCGACCGCTCCGTCCAGGGCTGCTCCAGGCGCAAGCGCAGACGGTGGGATTAGCCCATAGCGATACTCCACCCTGGGCTTGGTCAGCTCTTGCAGCGTATCGAACAGCTTCGCTTCGCCCAGTTGCACCGTCGCCTCGGTGGGGACGGGCATGATCCAGGCTGCTTCGGTGGTGCTGCCCTGCACGCCCAGGGCCATCACAATATCCTCGGTCTGTCCATCCCAGCGGACCAGGGCGCGTTCCTGCACCACCGTGCCCTCGCCCTCGCGGGGAATGTAAGCGCCGCAGCCGCAGGCTTCCGCCGGAGTCGCGGCAAACAAGAGCAGTAGCAAACTGCTGATCGGAATCAAGTACCGGAATCGTTGTTGCATGTTTTACCTGTGGGGGATTAATAGGGACTCAAATATTTTTCGCCATCAAAATGGATTAAATGATCAGGGTTATCGGCAATCCAAACTTCGGTTTCCCAGGCAATATCCATAATCCATTTTCTGAAATCGGCTTTTGTTAAAAAGGCAGTGACAAAAATGATTTTAGCCGAACAACTTTCGGTCAAACGTTTCAATTCTAAAATTCTGATTTCGTTCATTGGGCCGCTGCTATGGACAGCTTCAATCAAATAAAGCCAGTTTTGGGTTGGATTGTAAGCGATAATATCCGGTAACTCTTCGTGTGACAACTTGAAAAAATTTAGCCGTTCAAGCTCATCTCCCGCAATATGCAAAATTTTGTTGGATGTATCCCCCAAATATAAAACCTGACAACCTTCGCCACCAAACCTCGGTAAAAATTCTTCGATAACTTGTTTTTGCAAGAGGTTATGTGTGCCAGGTGATAGCTGAATGAACTTCCCATCAGGTAAAGTGACAGGAATTTTAGAGATGTCCCGTTTACGAGTGAGGGTTTCAGAAAGTATTTCTCGGCCCTGTAAATATGAGGCAAGTTTTTTGGGCCACTCTTCTGTTTGGAAAGTTTTGACGAGTTGCGTAAATGTCGGTTCCAACGAGTAACCCCGTGTGGGATCGTTGGTGGCAGCGGTGAGATTGTCACCACTATTTATGACAAGACCTGCCACAACTAAAAGTTTTAAGTCTTTGCGGCGAATATCGTCATAAGAGCCGCTTGAAATATTCTCCTCATAGTGTTGATTGATAAAATTGATGACGTCTCTTGTCTTGAGATACCGTTTATCTTCCAAACTTTTGGCTGATTGCCAGGAACTTGTAACACCTGCCACAGCCAGAAAACAGACAACCATTCTTTCCAAACGTCTTTGAGTTTGCCTCTCAACCGGAATTCCAACACTGTGAAGAATCTCAACAGCTTCGTTTAAGAGTTTCTTAATGTGAGGTGATTTGGTAGAATTTGGAAAGTAATCGGCCATTTTCAGAAAAGAGAAAGTTGTTTGTGAAAGGGGGGATGTGGTTTCTCGATAAGTTCACGTTTTGAAAATAATACACCTTGTGCAAAATACTCTTTAACACTTTGGGCCAGGTGTTGAGCCAAGAGAGGAGGTACAGCGTTGCCGATTTGATAAAACTGGCTCGTTTCATTTCCGGTAAACTCAAACCAATCAGGAAAACTCTGTAACCGGGCTGCTTCTCGAATCAATAATCTGCGCCGCCGTCCGTCTGGAAGCCGAACTCGCTGCATATCGCCGGTAGGGGCAGCGATATTACGACAGGTTAACGTCCGAGCCGACTCGTCAGGTCTTAAATCGCGTGGCCTAATGCATTTTGAAGCAATCTCGTAATTTTTAACATACTTATCCATGGATGGGGTGAGAAATTTTGATTCAGGAGGGGCTGTCATCATAGTATCACCGATAGCATCTGCAACTGTATACCCTCGTCGTTCGGGTGTAGGGAAAACAAATTTTCCTCGATGACCAATGACGAAAAGTCGTTCGCGGTTTTGGGGGGTACCAAAATGAACGGCATTTAATAGCTTATATTCAATTATATAACCAAGAGAGGCCAATTCCTGCATAATTTCTTCAAAATACCACTTATTTGCATAAAGCAAGCCGCGAACATTTTCAAACAGCCAAAGCTCAGGATTTACTTTTTTAATGGCTTCCAAAAGATAGGAAATCCATCTCTTGGGTCGTAAACACCGCGTTGATGCCCCCCCACACTGAAGGGTTGGCAAGGGGGTCCGCCGATGATAATCTGAGCTTCAGGATATTCGCTGGCTTGGCTCAGTTCTTCTTGATGGCAGTGCCCCTGTAAGTTGTTTGAATACGTTTTGGCTGCATCTTGATCCTTTTCAAAGCCAATCGTCTTAAATCCGACAGACTCGAAACCAAGAGCCAGGCCGCCACAGCCCGCAAATAAATCCAGAATGGTGTAGTTTAAAGAATGATGGGGTTTGAGCGAGTTATTGAGTCTAGTAATATAGTCCATCGAAGTTTTGTCCACCACAGCTTTTACAATAACACAATCGTCTTTACCTGGCAAAGTCTCAAAAAATCAACACCACCCCCAATACAATCAACAACAGCCCCATCAACCCATCCCGGATAGCCAACTTCCAGGCATCGCTGCGAACCGCCGCCGGCTGCCACTTGGAGCGAATTCCCTGCCGTACCAGAATTTTACCGCTGATCGCCGTTTGCCCTGCCGTAAGCACCATCCGTAAGCCGAACAGCAGTAGAAAAGCAGCCAGAACAATGTTGAAAATTTTCATAAACCCTGCTACCTTATCTTCTCCCACGCAGGCCGGGTATCGGCGGCATCCTGGATGGCTTGTAACTGGCCGCGCAAGTCGGCGATTTGATCGCGCAGGAGGGCTGCTTTTTCAAACTCAAGCTCGGCAGCGGCGGCCTTCATTTGCTTCTCCAACTGTTCAATCAAATGCTCAATTTCGTGGACGGGCATCGCGCCGGTGATGTTGTAGGTCGCTTTTCGCTCGGCCAGTACCTTCTCCCGGCTGGCCTCTTCGCGGGTGGAGGAGACCTCTGCGGTCAAATCCCGGATTTGCTTGACGATAGAGCGCGGCTCGATGCCGTGTTCCTCGTTATATTTTTGCTGTTTGGCCCGGCGGCGGTTGGTCTCGTCAATCGCAAACTGCATAGAGTCGGTGATCTTATCGGCATACATAATTACTTTACCGTTGATGTGCCGGGCCGCCCGGCCAATGGTCTGGATGAGCGCCTGCCGGGAACGCAGGAAGCCTTCTTTATCGGCATCCAGAATCGCCACCAGCGACACTTCCGGCAAATCCAGACCCTCGCGTAACAGGTTGATCCCAACGACCACATCATAAATCCCCAGGCGCAAATCGCGCAAAATCTCGATCCGTTCCAGCGTTTGGATGTCACTGTGCAGGTAGTGAACCTTGATGCCCAACTCCATCATATAGTCGGCCAGGTCTTCGGCCATGCGTTTGGTCAGGGTAGTGATGAGCGTCCGCTCGCCGGCCCTGATCCGCCGGTTGACCTCGCCGATCAAATCGTCAATCTGCCCTTGATCGGGCGGACTTCCACTTCGGGGTCAATCAGGCCGGTGGGCCGGATGATTTGCTCGACTACCTGCTGGCTGTGGTCCAGCTCGTAAGGGCCGGGGGTGGCACTGGTGTAGACGATTTGATTGATATGATCTTCCCACTCCTCGAAGTTGAGCGGGCGGTTGTCCAGGGCGCTGGGCAGACGGAAACCGTAATCAACCAGCACCTCTTTGCGGCTGCGGTCGCCAAAATACATGCCCCGAATCTGAGGGATGGACATGTGGCTCTCGTCAATCACCATCAGGAAATCGTCGGGGAAGTAGTCGAGCAGAGTCCAGGGGGTGCTGCCCGGATCGCGGCGGCCCAGAGGGCGGCTGTAGTTCTCGATGCCGGAGCAGTAGCCAACCTCGCGCAGCATCTCCAAATCGAAGCGGGTGCGCTGTTCCAGCCGCTGCGCTTCCAGCAACTTTTCCTGCGCCCGCAGTTCGGCCAGGCGCTCTTCCAACTCGTTTTCGATATCAACCAGCGCTTCTTCCAGCTTTTCCTGGGGGGTGATGAAGTGCTTGGCCGGATAAATGTCCAGGTTATTATGCCGGGCGACCATCTCGCCGGTCAGCGCGTTGACCTCGGTGATGCGCTCAACCTCATCGCCAAAGAACTCGATGCGGTAGACCTGCTCGCCGTAAGCGGGCATGATCTCCAGCGTGTCGCCGCGCACGCGGAACGTGCCCCGCTTGAGGTCGTAATCGTTACGCTCGTAGCGGATGTCAATCAGGTGGCGCAGCACTTTGTCCCGCTTGCGCAGGTCGCCGACGGTAAACTTGATGACCACCTGGCCGTAATCCTCCGGGCTGCCCAGGCCATAGATGGCGCTGACGCTGGCAACGATGACCACATCGCGCCGGGAGAACAGGGCGGTGGTGGCGGCCAGGCGCAGCCGGTCAATTTCGTCGTTGATCTGGGCGTCCTTCTCAATGAAGGTATCGGTGCGGGGGATGTAGGCTTCGGGCTGGTAGTAGTCGTAATAGCTGACAAAATAAGCCACGGAGTTGCTGGGAAAGAACTCTTTAAACTCGCTGTACAGTTGAGCGGCCAGGGTTTTGTTGTGGGCCATCACCAGCGTTGGCTTCTGGACCTGCTCGATGACCTTGGCGATGGTATAGGTTTTGCCGGTTCCGGTTGCACCCAACAGCGTTTGGTGCTTCAACCCACCTTCAATGCCTTCGACCAGTTCCTTAATCGCCTGGGGCTGGTCGCCGGTGGGCTGATAATCGGAAACCACTTGCAATGCGGGCATAGTTCCTCCTGGGGGTAGGGAGTAGTCAGTAGCCAGTAGTCAGTAGTCAGAAATGAGCGTTTCTGACTACTGAACTCTGACTACTGGATTAGAACAAAAGTTTCAGGCAGGAAAGTATACCCTGGCGGCAGTAAATTGGCAAAGTTATTTTTTGGTGTGGACGATCTCCCCTGGCACGCTAAAATGTGTTTGTTCTGTGCATTTATTTTCAGAGGGGGTCATAAGCTTGGGAAAAATAAAAAGTGAGCTAGCATCTTCCTGGTCAAATTGATAAAATTAGGCGATAGCTCCGGCGTGTGGTATTATCAGCCGGATTTTGGAAACGGACTGCTCCCAGCAAAAGGTCTTGGGCAAAACAAAAATGGAAGATGCAAGACGCAACACAGTTGGAACTGCCTCATTACAGGAAGGTTATGTCCTCTGATCCTTTGCCTTCAACGCATCCAGCCTCAGCCCATCTGGCTGAAGTGGCCCTTTTTTTTCTTAAACTGGGTGTGACCGCCTTTGGTGGACCGGCTGCCCACATCGCCATGATGCACGATGAACTGGTCAAACGGCGCAAGTGGCTGAATGAACAGCAGTTTCTCGATCTGTTAGGGGCCACCCATTTGATTCCCGGCCCCAATTCCACCGAGATGACGATTCACCTGGGTTTTGTTCGGGCCGGGTGGCCGGGCCTTATTGCCGGCGGCGTCTGCTTTATCATCCCCGCGGCGCTGATTACTCTGGCGTTGGCCTGGGTGTATGTTCAATACGGCGCTACCCCTGTCGCCGATAATCTCCTGTACGGCATCAAACCGGTTATCATCGCCATTATTGGGCAGGCGTTATGGTCGTTAGCGCCAAAAGCGATCAAAGGAGCGCTCACTGCCGGGGTAGGACTGATTACCTTACTACTCCATTTTCTGGGGTTCGACGAAATTTCACTCCTCTTTTGCGGCGGGGCGGCGGTGATGATCGGCCAAAATTGGCGGCGGCTCCGCCAGCCGGGGCCGGGCGTCTGGGCAGTGCTGCTGCCCGGCCTGAGTTTACCCGGGCCGGCTGCCGGGCCGGTCAATCTGCTCCAGTTGTTCTTGCTCTTTCTCAAAATCGGCTCGGTGCTGTATGGCAGCGGCTACGTTTTGCTGGCCTTCCTGCGGACCGATTTTGTCACCCGGCTGGGCTGGCTGACCGATCAGCAGTTGCTCGACGCCATTTCTATCGGCCAAATTACGCCCGGCCCTGTTTTTACTACGGCTACCTTCATCGGCTATATCCTGGCCGGTGTTCCGGGGGCTGTATTGGCAACTCTGGGCATATTTCTGCCTTCGTTTATCTTTGTCGCCCTGAGCAATCCCCTGATTCCCAAGCTGCGTAATTCACCCTGGACCGGCGGCTTGCTGGACGGCGTGAATGTCGCTTCGCTTGCTTTAATGGCCACCGTGACCTGGCAGTTGGGCCGCGCTTCCCTGGTTGACCCGCTGACCATCGGTCTGGCTCTGCTCGCCGCGGGGCTGCTGTGGCGCTTCAAAGTCAACTCGACCTGGCTCATTTTGGGCGGAGCGGTGGCAGGTCTGCTGGCAGATTACTGGCAAATCCGTTAGATTGAGGGTAGTTCCCGGATTTAAACCTCCGAACAATTCGGCTTGTATAAACTGTGAAACATGATCAATTTGCCCTGAGAGTTCTCACCCATCATGTTTCAAAAGCATCTTCTCATCGAGAAAGGAATAAAATCATGAACAATCAATCCTTTGCCACCCGCGCCGTCCATGCCGGCGAGCGCAGCACCCAAAGCGGTTATACCCCCGTTGCCACCCCCATTCATCCGTCAGTCGGCTTTGTGTACGAGAGCATGGACGACCTCGATGCAATTTTCGCCGCCACCCAGCCGGGCTACGTTTATCCGCGCTACGGCAGCCCGACTGTAGCGGCTTTTGAAGAAGCGATGGCCAACCTGGAAAACGGCGAGGCGGCCTATGCCTTTGCCTCCGGCATGGCCGCCATGCACGCCGCCATCCTGGCCGCCGGGGTACGGGCCGGCAGCACGGTGGTGGCCGCTTTGGACGTGTACGGCGCAACCTACACCCTGCTCAACCGCCTCTTTACCGAGCTGGGGGCAACGGTGCGCTTTGTAAATGGGGCCGACCTGACCGCCGTCGAAGCGGCCCTGGCCGAACTGCAACCAGCGGCCCTGGTGGCCGAAATCATCTCCAACCCGCTGCTCAAAGTGGCCGACGTGCCGGCGCTGACAGAACTGGCGCATCGTTACGGCACACAGTTCCTGCTCGACAACACCTTTGCCACACCCTATCTTTTTACGCCGCTCAGCCACGGGGTTGATTTTGTCATCCACAGCGCCACCAAATATATCGGCGGGCACGGTGATGTCATGGCCGGGGTGGTCGTCGCCTCGGCGGCCAACCGGCGCAAATTGTATGATTTAACCTTGATTGTCGGGGGGAATTTGGGGCCATTTGAAGCCTGGCTGGCCCTGCGCGGCCTGAAAACTCTGCCCCTGCGAGTGCGGCAGCAGTTTGATAACGCCGCCCGCCTGGCGGCCTGGCTGACCGGGCAGCCACAGATCAGTCGGGTCAACCATCCCAGCCTGCCGGCTCACCCGCAACATGACCTGGCCTGCCGGCTTTTTGAGGGGCGCGGTTTTGGCGGGGTGTTGTCCTTTGAAATCGCCGGGGCAGATAAGGCCGCCGTCTTCCGCTTTATGGAACGGCTCAAACTGTGCCTGCCGGCCACTACCCTGGGCGACATCTATACCCTGGCGTTGCACCCGGCCACGTCGTCGCATCGCTCCCTGACCCCCGAGGCCCGCGCCCAAATCGGCATCAGCGATGGCCTGGTTCGTCTCTCGGCCGGAATTGAGGCGGTGGAAGATATTATCGCGGACCTGGCCCAGGCGCTTAACGGGTGAGATTGATTCTAATATCCGCACCGGCCCCGGCGACGGCCCACTCATTCTTGATGACAGCCAGGCTGGCCTTATAAGCTGTGGCGATGCCGTGCTGGTGGGTCCAGGTATCTTCCTGAATCCAGAGGCGGATATTGGCAATGTCGGCCAGGGGGAAGCCGGCAGGGTAATTGGCCGGGCTGAAGGGGCTGTTGTCACTGGGTGAGGTAACAAAGAGGAAAGCGCTGTTCGACTGGCGGATAATCGCCCGCAGCCGCCCCAACAGCGTATACAGCAAGTTCCGTTCGGTCTGGCTAAACAGGTCGGCCACTACGCCCATCACAATCATCACCAGCCCGTCCCGACCGGCCACACTTTCGAGGGTGGTCAGGGCGGCAAAGGCGGTTTCGGGGCGGGTCAGAAGCAGTTGGGGGGCGATCAGGCCACAGCGTTCGCCCAGCCAGGGGTCAAACTGGTGGCTAAGATCAATAATGGTCACGATCTGTTGTTTACGCTGCACTTTGGCGGCAATGCCGGCAGCCAGCAACAGCGCCCCGCTGCTGGCCTCAACCTCAGTCCCCATTAACTCGGTAATCTTTCCCTGCGGTAAACCGCCAATCCCCAGCGCCTTGTCCAGCGCCCGAAAACCGGTGGGCAGGGCGACCACCTGGCCGGCGGGCCGAAAATTGAACGCCGCCGGCAAGGCGGGCCGAGCCAAACGGCCGCTAAACAACCCGGCTACATTTTCGATGATTTGTCTGGCGCTGCGCGAACCTTTAACCGCCACCTCAACTACCTTTGCCTTTAAGATGTTCTTATTATACCAGAACATTTGTTCCAAAGTCAAGAGGCAAAACCTCAAATTATCCGCCCGGCATGGATGTGGTATAATAGGGCTATGCAGACAACAAAACCTGACATCACCAAAATCATCAGCATTATCGGCGTCCCCCTCGACCTGGGCCAGTCGCGGCGCGGGGTGGATATGGGGCCGAGTGCGTTACGCTATGCCGGGTTGGATGACCGGCTGCGGCGGCTGGGCCATGAGGTAGTGGATAACGGCAACATCAACATTCCCGTGCGCGATACCCTGCCGGCCGAAGGCGGGCTGGCGTTTTTGCCGGCGGTAGTCCAAGCCTGCGAGGTGATGTATCAGGCCGGTCACCAGGCCATCGAAGCCGGACACCTGCCCCTTTTTCTCGGCGGCGACCATTCCATTGCCGTCGGCACGATTGGCGGAGTGAGCCACAGTGGGCCAACCGGCCTGATTTGGGTGGACGCGCACGGCGACTTCAACACCCCGGAAAGCTCGCCCAGCGGCAACCTGCACGGCATGCCCCTGGCGGCGCTGCTGGGTCTGGGCGCGCCGGAACTGGTCCACCTGGGCCGGCCTGGCCCTAAATTAAACCCCGCCGAGGTGGTACTGATCGGCGTGCGTGATCTGGATGAAGCCGAAAGAGGGCTGCTCCGGGCCAGTGAGGTCAAAGTATACACTATGCGCGAGATTGACGAGCGCGGCGTGGCCGAGGTAGCCACCGAAGCATTGGCCCGGCTGAACCATTTACCCCGCCTGCATGTCAGTCTAGATATGGACAGCCTCGATCCCGGCGCAGCACCGGGGGTGGGCACGCCCGTACCCGGCGGCCTGACCTATCGCGAAGCGCACCTGCTGATGGAAATCATCGCCGACTGTGCCTGCGTCGGCTCGATGGATGTCGTCGAAATCAATCCGATTCTGGACGAACGGAATCAAACCGCTAAAATTGCCCTGGAATTAATTGCCTCGCTGCTGGGCCAGTCTATCTTGTGAGGTGCGATGCCTTCCAACAAAGACCTCATCAAAAATTTAACCACCCTCAACAAGATTGCCGAAATCCTCAACCAGTCGGTTGATGTGCGCACCGCCCTCGACTCGGCGCTGGTGCGGCTGTTGGAGCTGATGGGCTTGAAAACCGGCTGGATTTTCCTGGTGGACCCGGCCTCGCAGAACCGCTGGGCCGGCAAAGGGTATGTCCTGGCCGCCCACCACAATCTACCCCCGGCTATGGCCCTGGACAAGGCCCGTCCCTGGAAGGGCAACTGTGACTGCCAGGATTTGTGCAAAAGAGGCAGTTTGACCGGCGCTTACAACGAGGTCCGCTGCAGCCGGCTGCTCAATGCCCCCGGCGACCGGCGCGGGTTGGTGATGCACGCCTCGGCTCCCTTGCGCTCCGGCGACCAGGTGCTGGGCATTTTGAATGTCGCCGGGCCGGATTGGACTCATTTCAGCGCCGAAGCCCTGGCCCTGCTGACCAACGTCGGCAACCAGATGGGCATTGCCCTGGAACGCGCCCGCTTATTTGAGATAATCCGCGAGCGCGAATCCACGAACAGGCTGCCCTGCTGACCCTGTCAAACCAGTTGCTCGGCCAATCCAATATGAGTGATTTGATCTGCTGCCTGGTTGAAGAGGTTCAGGAATTGCTGGGGGTAGATGCCTGCGCCCTGTTGCTGCCCGATGAAAAATCTGACAGTCTGGCTTTTTATGCGGCCATCGGCTGGCGGTCTGACCCGGTTGCATCCTTGCGCCGGGTTCCCGCCGACGAGCGCAGCGGCTCCGGTTATGTAATGCAATCTCAGGAACCCCTGCTCATCTACGACATCCTGAGCCACGACCCCACGCCCTGGAACGCCGACTGGCTGGAGGCCGAAGGCTTTCGCAGCCACGCGGTTGTGCCGCTGGTGGCCGATAGCCAGTCCATTGGCGTGCTCATGGTTGATACCCGCCAGCCCCATGAGTTCAACGAAGATGAAATCCGCTTTTTGAGCCTGATGGCCAACCAGGCCGCCATGGCCATTGAAAAAGCCCGGCTGCACGAGGCCGAACTGAAACAACAGCGCATGGAAGAAGAATTGGCGGTGGGCCGGCAGATTCAATTGACCTTGCTGCCCGAGTCGCCCCCTGTTGTGCCGGGCTGGGAGTTTGCCGCCCTCTACCAACCGGCCCGGCTGGTCGGCGGCGATTTCTATGACTTTTTTGATTTGCCCGATCAAGCGGGCGACCTGGGCATGGTCATCGCCGATGTGGCCGACAAGGGGGTTCCGGCGGCGCTGCTGATGGCTTTGAGCCGCTCGATCATTCGCACCAAAGCTCTGACATCGGGGTTAGGCCCGGCTGAGGTGCTGGAGCGGGCCAGCGGCCTGATTATGAAAGACAGCCGATCCAGACTTTTTGTGACGGCCTTTTACGCTATTTTGAACACCGAAACCGGCCGGCTGCGCTACAGCATTGCCGGGCATAACCGGCCTTTGTGGCTGCACGCCGCCAGCGGTATCTGCGATGAGCTGGGGGGCCGGGGCATCGTCCTGGGTATTTTTGAAAATATCGAATTGGAAGAACGCGAGATCGAGGTGGTCCCTGGCGACCTGCTGGTGTTTTACACCGACGGCGTGACCGAAGCCATGAACTCGGAGCACCGGCTCTTTGGCGAAGAACGCCTGGAAGCGGTTATCACGGCCCATCGCCAGGCCAGCGCCCAGGAGCTTTTAGAGGCCATCGTCAAGGCGGTCTATGCCTTTACCGACCAGGCCGCGCAGTCGGACGATTTGACGCTGTTTGTCGTCAAGCGGCAGTCTGGGCAGTAATCAGAGGGTAGTCAATGTCGTTAAGTTAGCCGCACCCTAACCCCAGCGTGCCATCGCCAGACCGCTGCCCACCCGCAGGGCGGCAATGATAAACAAGGCGGTGCGCAGGCCCACCCAATCGGCTAAAAAAGGCCCCAACATTGTCCCGATCAGAGTAGCCATATTGAGCGCCAGGTTGTAGAGAGCCAGGTGGGAAGGCCGCTTATCGTCGGGGGTCAATTCGAGCAGCCGGTTGACCAGCGCTCCGCTCAAGATGGCCCACACAACTCCCCCGACCACACTGGTGACCAGTAGCAGCGGCAGGCCATAACTCAAAGCGGTAATCAGGGGATACGAGGCCAGCAGAATCGAGCCGATCACCGTCAGGCGATAGCTGCCCACCCAGCGGGTCAGCGGCTCCAGCAGCGGCGAGGCGAGCAGCATAGTCAAATAAAAAATAGCGTTGATCCAGCCAATTTGACCATCGGTCAGCCGGACTTCCCGCACCCAAAACACCGGAAAGAGGGCAGCCGGCAAAAGCTGGGTAAAATGAAACAAAAAAAAGGCCACCATGACTCCCCAATAACGGGCGGAAATTCCGCTAATCCAGTTGCCCGATCCCGGCCGCCAGCGCAGCCACAGACGCAAGGTGACACTTGAACGTTGGGGGGCGTCTCCCGCCAAACCAACGCCGCGCCCCGGCTGGGCGCGGTCTTGCATAGGTCGCATCTGAAAGTGTGGCAGGGTTTGAACCTGGATCCGGGCCAGATGGAAGGTGCTCATGCCGGCCCCCACTGCGCCCAGGGTAAAAAACAACAGCGTAGCCCCATTCAAATGTCAGCCAATCCAAAATCCAGCCGCTCAAGACAAAGGCGATCATAACAGTCGCGGCCAGCAGCGAATTACGCCAGCCGACCACCCGGCCCCGTGATTCGGGCGGTACGGTGGCAGCCAGCAACGCATTAAAGCCAATTGCCAGGGCTGTGCCGGGTACGGCCATCAACAACGACAGGATCAACACCGACCAAACCTTGAGCGAGTCTGGCAAGAGTAAAGGCAGGGGAATCATCAGAAAAAAGCCTACCCTCTGCCAGACAGCCGTTTGCACAACAGCCCGGCTCAACGATCGGTTTTCCAGCCAGCGACCGGCGGGCAGCGTGATCAGGGCATTGACCAGAGCGGGGCCGGCGGTTAAGAGGCCAATCTGCCAGCCGGCGGCGTCGAGCCGGGCGGCAAAAACGGCCAAAAAAGACAGGGTACTGCCGTAGGCAATCCCGTACCAGGCTACATCCCAATAAAGATGAAAAAAATTAGCCGTCTGAACTTGGTGAGACTGCGGGGTTATTTTTTGCGGGGACGAAAGAGACATCTAAGCATCCTTGATTAGGTTTCAATTGAATGTGTTATAATAATCCTCCCAAGTCTGAATGGCAAAAGAAAATGGAAAGGACACCAGAGCGGACTATGCAACGTTTTGAAAACCAGGTAGCGATTGTCACCGGCGGGGGACGCGGTATCGGCGCAGCGGTGGCGCGGCGGCTGGCCGCCGAAGGCGCGGCGGTGGTAGTAGCGGACATGGATTTAGAACCGGCAGAAGCGGTGGCGCAGGCCATCCGTGAGGCCCAGGGGGAAGCGTTGGCCTGCCGGGTGGATGTGACTTCTCGCGCTCAGGTTGAGCAGATATTAGCGGCGGCGCTGGCTCGCTACGAGCGGGTGGATGTGCTGGCTAACATCGCCGGGATTGGGATCGCGGAGCATTTTCTGAGCATTATCGAGGCGAACTGGCAGCGCACGCTGGACATCAACCTGAGCGGTGTCTTTGTGTGCTCGCAGGTGGTGGCCCGGCACATGGTCGAGCGAAAAATCGAGGGGCGGATTGTCAATATGGCTTCAACCAACGGGCTGGTGGGCGAAGGCGACTATGCTGCCTACAACGCTTCAAAATTCGGGGTGGTTGGGCTGACAATGACGATGGCGATTGATCTGGCCCCATACAATATCCGGGTCAACAGCGTTTGTCCGGGGCTGATCAAAACGCGCCTGAGCCAGGCCCTGCGGGATAACCCGGTTGAGGCCGCCGAGTATCTGAAAAAAATCCCGCTCAGCCGCTTCGGCGAGCCGGAAGAGGTGGCGGCGGCGGTGGCTTACCTGGCCTCGACCGACTCCGGTTTTATTACCGGCCACCAGTTGGTGATTGATGGCGGGCAACTGACGTTTTAATATTGAACGTTCAACGTGCCATCGGGCCGGTTAGGCCCCTTCGGCCGGTTGTTTTCTGCGCTTAAGCCGGTTGATTTTGCGCTGTAGCTCGCCTTTGAGTTCATCAAAATAGTCATCCCAATCCTCAATATTGACCAGCTTTTTGTAGGGATTGGATTGTTTGAGCATGGCAATTTGCTGTCGGATCGCCGTGACCCGGCGGCGCAGGTAGCCGACTTCGGCCCGCAGTTTGTCTTTACTGTGGCTCAGGGCAGGCTGGCGAGTCAGTTTTTCGCCCCGCTCCAGCACGTGCAGGATTTCTTCAACCCGCGGCAAATCCTGCTGCTCGTAGGCGGTTTTTAATTCAATAAAAATGATTCCGGCTTCGGCTTTGAACTCCTCGGCCACCAAATCGGGGTGGCACAGTTTGCTGGCCTGGCGAAACATCTCTTTGAGGGCGCGCTGCTCGGCCGGGGAAAGTTTTGAGGGTGCAACCAGGGCGTTTTCCTCCGCCGGTTCAGGCTCATTCTGGGCGTCTGTTTCGGGTAGTTCCGGTTCAACTGTTGCCGCTTTCTGCCGCCCGGTCTGGCGCAGCTCTAACAGTTCGACCACCAGCGGCCGCAGCTCCTGGTGATGGCGGGTGTGGAGCATCTGAATTTGCTGTTCGATGTCGCTTTTGACCGCCTGTAATCCAATCAGTTCTTGCAGCAAAAATTCAATTTGGTGGTGCAGTCGCGTTATTTCCGGGTCTTCGTAGACCTGCAAGGCGCTGCTACGATAAAAATGAGAACCAGTCCCCAATCTTTCAGACAATATCAACCATCCTGAGTAGTTTTGATCCAACTTGACTCGTGCCGGGAAGCATACCACGTTTAGAGGGTCTTGTAAATACGAGGAAAGTAGTAAAGCTTAACTTGCTAATGAACCGGGTAGTTTTTTATTTTACCTCTTCCAAGGTTATAATGCTTCCGTTTGACCCTTAAAATGGAGGTAGTGATGGCCCGTAAACAGAAAAAATTAACCCGCAAGCAGCGCTTGCAGCAGCAGGAGGCAGTGACCCGGCAGCGTCAGACCAGGGGGTGGGTTTCGCCCAACGAGAAGGCCAAGCAGCGCCAGGAGTTGGAGGAGGATATGGCCCCGCTGATGGCTATTGTCGAAACCGGCGTAGGTTCGAGTGAGGAAAACCTGTTTTTCCTTCTGGCCGACAGCGCCGATATGGTGGTGGGGCCGGAATTTAACGAGATTTTTGCCGAGCCGCTGGTCACAGTGCCAACCTACATCAGTGTGGCTGAAAAATTGGGTTTTGCTTCGCCCGATGAACTGTTTGACCTGCCGGAAGAAGAACAAAACGATAAAAAGGCCCAAATCGTTGAGGAGACAACGCGCCGGCTGCTGACCGATGACCTGCGCCAGGAAATACTGGCAGCGCTCGACGGGCTGCGGCAGCGCCTGAAAAAAGAAGGCTACCGGGCCGAAGCCGCGCGGGCGGCAGGCTTGCAGCTAGTCCTGGGCGACCGGAAGAGCAAGGGCTTGTGGCCGACTCTTGGCCTGGTCCAGGCGATTATGCTGCGCAGTCTGGAAGCCGGGTTTGAGCTGGTCAGCGTAACGATGGACGACGAGGCTGCCGAGGACGATGAAGATGATGACTCGCTGGCCGCTTTGTACCAAAAACTGGGCGACCCGGAGCTGGACAACAAGCTCGAACAGGCCATCAAAAAAATACCCGGTTTGGAAAATTACCTGGGTAAACAGGTGGATAAAATCTGGCAAGAGGGTGAAAAAGCGCTGTTTGATGGCGTGCTAAATTTGGGACTGTTCGATGAGGCAGAACTCGATGCCGGCGCAGAGATTTTTAACCGGGTGATGACTGAAGCGGCGGATGAGGCAGAGGCCGAGTCTGAACCTGCGGCAGCATCATCAGTGAAAGAACAAACCCAGGATCTCTTTAACCAGCTCGACGCTTACCTGGTTGAGCTTTTCACCCCGGAGCGGCTGGAGCAGATCCGAGCGCGGCTCAAAACCGTTGTCGAAGAAGAGGATTACCCGGCCCAATATACCCCCTATATCAAAATGATGAGCGAGGCTATGGACGAGGCGGATGCGATTGAGTACGAAAGAGCTTTTTTGTTTAAAGCATTAATGGGTGAGATGCAAACCAGACCCTATGATGAAACCGATGACGAGGAAGAGGACGGGGAAGACGAAAATTGAATGATTACCAAACTCGATATTGAGACCGCCTACAGCCTTATCCGCGAGCACATAGTGCAGACGCCGCTGGTTTACTCGCACACCTTGAGCAAGCTGTGCGGCTGCCATACCCTGTTCAAGCTGGAAAACTTGCAGATGACCGGCGCATTTAAAGAACGGGGCGCTTTAAACAAACTGTTCCACCTTTCCCCGGCGCAGCGGGAGGCCGGGGTGATTACGGCTTCGGCGGGTAACCACGCCCAGGGCGTAGCATATCACGCCCAGCGCCTGGGAATCCGGGCCAAAGTGGTCATGCCGGTCGGCACGCCGCTGATTAAGGTGTTTTCGACCCAGGATTACGGGGCCGAGGTGGTGCTGCATGGCGAAACGTTTGACGATGCTTACGAGCATGCCTGCCAGTTGGAAATTGAGGAGGGCCGGGTTTTTGTCCATCCCTTTGCCGACCCGCTGGTGATTGCCGGCCAGGGCACGATTGGCCTGGAAATCCTGGCCCACGAGCTGGGCCAAAATATTGATGCCGTCCTCTGCCCTGTCGGCGGGGGCGGCTTGATTGGCGGGATTGCCACGTATCTCAAGGAAACCAACCCGGCCATTCGGGTCATCGGGGTCGAAGCGGCCTCGTGCGCTTCGATGGCGGCAGCGCTGCGCCAGGGTGGGCCGGTCAAGCTGCCGCGGGCTGCCTCGCTGGCCGATGGGATCGCGGTCAAGCAGGTCGGCGCGGTCAATTATCAGTTGGTCAAGCAGTATGTAGATGATGTGGTGGCGGTGGGAGAGGATGAAATTGCCAACGCGGTACTGCTGCTGCTGGAGATCGAGAAGATTGTAGTTGAAGGGGCCGGGGCGGTTCCGCTGGCAGCGATTCTACAAAACCGGGAGCGCTTTGCCGGGCAGCGGGTGCTGTCTATTGTCTCCGGGGGCAATATTGATGTGAATATCTTGCAGCGCATTATCACCCGCGGGCTGGCGGTGGCCGGTCGCACCGTCGAATTTAAAGTGCGGCTGCGCGATGTGCCCGGCAGCCTGACCGCCGTGCTTGACGTGCTCAAGCGGCTGCAAACCAATATTATGGACATCATTCACCACCGCTTTGACTCCCTGGCCCCCTTTGGCTACGTGGATGTCTCGATCACGCTGGAAACAAAAGGCCACGCCCACATCCAGGAAATCGAGGCTGCGCTGCGGGCCGAGGGCTACCTGGTGTAGCTTAAACGCTCTTGCTGGCCGGGGAAGGCTGATTGGATTGAACCGGATACCCGGCTTGCCCCAGGCGGCGTTTGGCATAAGCCAACACTTCAGCATCGCTGCCCTCAACCGTCAAGGTATGAATGGTGGGATCGCTGCGTAATAAGCGCACCCCTTTAATCTCTCGCAGCGTCTCGCCGATGCGGCTCAAGCAGTGATGGCAGTGAAAGTCAGGGACGATCCAGTTAACAGTTCGCATATTTCCTCCTCTCTGGTAGACCTCATAGGTTTTCAAAACCTATGAGGTCTTTCCCGGTCCTTCAGCCCACCTTCAGTGGCAGACAAGGCTCGCTGGTGCAATGATTGACCTCGACGGTGAGATGGGTCAGGTCTTCTATCCCTTGCAACAGCTTTTTGTAATGTTCGATGGGCCGGGGGTAATGGGTGACAATTGAAATGATGGCGGCGATATGGTCGGGGGCAAGCTGCCAGACGTGCAAATCGGCTACCCGATTATCCGCATCCGCCTCGATGGAGGTGCGGATGGCCGCAATGGTTTCCGCGCTAACATCACTGTCGAGCAGAATTTTGCTGGTATCGCGCAGCAAATCGTAAGACCAGCGGCTAATCACAATGGCCCCGACAATGCCCATTACCGAGTCCAACCAGACCCAGCCCAACGACTGGCCGACCAGCAGGGCAAAGATAGCCAGCAGTGAGGTCAGCGCATCGGCCAGCACGTGCAAATAAGCCGCCCGCAGATTATGGTCATGGTGATGGTCTGCCGAATCGTGGTCGTGATGATGGTGATGGTGGTGATGATGGTCGTGGTCGCGCAAAAGATAGGCGCTCCCCAGGTTAACCAGCAAACCGACCACAGCTACACCCATCGCTTCGGTGAATTGGATGGTGCGCGGCACAAACATACTTTGAATCGACTCCAGCCCCATCAGAACAGCAACCACGACCAGGGCCACAGCGCTGGCAAAACCTCCCAAAGCGCCCACTTTGCCGGTGCCAAAGCTGTAGCGCGGATCACTGGCATGCTGGCGGGCGTACCAGTAAGCCAGCAGGGTGATGCCCAGCGCGGCCACGTGTGTCCCCATGTGCCAGCCATCGGCCAGCAGGGCCATCGAGCCAAAAGTTAGCCCTGCCGTTATTTCTACCACCATCATCAGCGCTGTCAGAATGACCACCAGGCGGGTGTTCTTTTCGCCGTGCCCCTGATCTACGCTAAAACGGTGCGAGTGCTGCCATTGTTGCAAGGTGTGAATGTGCATAACGGGCCTCGATGTTCAACTGTTTTTGGGGGGCAGAAAATAACTCTTCTGCACCCCGTTGGTCAGGATGATGCAGCCGCCTTTGGCCGGACAGGTGACGCAACCAGAAGCGGTCGGGTTAATTTCCAACAGGTGCCGGCTGCGGACCAGGGTTTGCAGCATGCCGTCCAGGGCGCTGGCCTCCACATCCAGCTTGCGGCTCAACTCGTCTACACAGAGGGGGCCGGCAGCCTGTTGGAACTCGGCCAGGATTTGGCGCAGCATCAGCCCCACCCCAGAAAATGGCCGCCCTGATAAAGCAGCACGGCCAGCAGCCAGGCCAGGCCAAACTGATACAAACCGGAAACCCACATCCACTTCCAGCCAAACTCAGCCTTGATGGCCCCCAGCGTGGCCACGCACGGGGTATAGACCAGCACAAAAACCAGAAAAGCCAGAGCCGCCAGGGGGGTAAAGCTGGTCATCAGGGCAGTGCCCAAAGCGGTATCGGCATCTTCCGACTCGGCTTCGACCAGGTTGACGCCGGGGATGAGACTGAGCAGGGTTTTGCCGGCGTCAAGGGTGGCTGTGCCAAAGCCGACGATAATGTCGCCAATGTCTTCGCCAAACGTAGTCGGCGGGGTTTCTTCTGCGGTTTCTGCCTCGCCCACGTAAATCTGGGCCATCGTGCTGACCACCACTTCTTTGGCGATGAAGCCGGTTACGAGCGAACCGGTCGCTTCCCAGTTGTCAAAGCCGGCCGGCGCAAAAATAGGCGCGGCGGCGGCGCTGACCTGGCCGAACAGGCTGTCGCGGGGATTTTCTACGCCCCAGGGCAGGTTCATCAAAAACCAGAGCACAATGGATACACTCAGGATAACCGTGCCGGCCTTGTAGACAAACTCTTTGCTTTTTTCCCAGGTATGGATAAACAAGCCTTTGAGCGTGGGCAGGCGGTAGGGCGGCAGTTCGAGGGCAAACATATTGTCCGGGCTGTTTTTTAGGATGGTTTTGCTAAAGCCCCAGCCGACAGCCGCCGCCAGCACAATCCCGGCCACATAAAGGACGGTAATCAGCAGGCCGGCCTGCTGCGGGAAGAAGGCCATGCCAAACACCACATACACCGGCAGACGGGCCGAGCAGGACATCAGCGGGACCAGCAGTCCGGTGGCAATCCGGTCGCGCTCATTTTCCAGGGTGCGGGTAGCGTAGATAGCCGGCACGGCGCAGCCAAAGCCCAGGATCAACGGGATAAAACTTTTGCCATGCAGCCCGGTGAAACTCATCAATTTATCCATCACAAAGGCGACCCGCGCCAGGTAGCCGGAGTCTTCGAGCAGGGTCAGGAAGAAATAAAGCACAAACAGGCCGGGCACAAAGACCAGCACCCCGCCGACCCCGGCGACCACCCCATCCAGCACCAGCGATTGCAGCCAGTCCGGGGCCATAAGCAGGGTCAACAATTCTTCAATCCAGCGGCTCACCGGCCCGCCGATGACCCCATCCACCCAATCCAGGTAGGGGCCGACACATCTACCACCAGCTTGAACATGATGTACATCACCAGCAGAAACAGGGGCAGCCCCAGAACCCGGTTGGTCACAACCCGGTCAATCCGGTCGGTCAGGGTGTAGCGGTTGGTCTGCGATTTGTCCATCACCTGGCGGGTCAGCCCGTGAATAAACCCGTAGCGAGCGTCGGCCACGGCAATGTCCACGCTGTCGCCGTAGATCGTCTCGATGCGGGCGCTGCCCTGGCGAGCCTGGGCGATAAGCTGCGCGCCGCCCGGTACGCGCTCCACCTGGGCGACGATATCCGCTTCGCCTTCCAGCAGCTTCACCGCCAGCCAGCGCGGATTAAACGTCTGGGTCAGGCTGGTCTGCTGCTGGATCAGTATGGTTAAATGTTCAATTTCAGCTTCGAGTTCTTTACCGTAATTAATTTTGAAATCAACCGGGGTTAAGACCAGAGGGCTAAGCGACATTATTTTCCTCCCGTTCAGGCGACCAGTTTTAATTTTGGCTGGGCGGGCTTGACCAGACTGACTATCGTTTCCAGCAGGGTATCAAGCCCCAGGCCCTTATTGCCTACCGTTTCCACCACCGGAATGTGGCCCAACAGCGCCGACAACTGCTCCTGGTCAATCCGAATGCCGCGGGTGCGGGCAATATCCATCACGTTCAGAGCGATAAGGAGCGGTGCGCCCAGTTCCAGCAGTTGGGTGGTCAGGTAGAGGTTGCGTTCCAGGTTGCTGGCGTCAACCACGTTGACCACCACATCGGGCCGTTCGTACACGATGTAATCACGGGTAATGACTTCTTCGGGCGAGTAGGCGCTGAGGCTGTACGTGCCGGGCAGGTCAACCACGTGGCAGGTCAAGCCCTGGTAGCGAAATGTACCCTCTTTTTTTCGACCGTTTTGCCGGCCCAGTTGCCCACATGCTGGTGAGCGCCGGTCAGCGCGTTGAAAAGACTGGTTTTGCCGGCGTTGGGATTGCCGGCCAGGGCCAGGGTTAAATCGGTCATGGGTTGAAACCTTTCTGTTAAGCCTGGAGTTGAACTTCGATATTGGCGGCATCACACAGACGCAGCGAGAGGTGATAGCCTTTGATGGTAAATTCCACCGGGTCGCCCAACGGTGCGACCCGTTCGACCATAATAGTCTCGCCGCGCACCAGCCCCAACTCCAGCAGGCGGCGGCGGGCAGCCGTTCGACCCCCTACCCGCACGATGGTGCCGGATTGGCCGGGAGATAGGGTGTTAAGGAAAGTCGTTGGCTTAGCTTGGGTTGGGTCCATTGTAAAATTCTCCGTTTTGATAAATTAAGCGGCCAGGGTCACATCAATGGCCGCGGCGATTGGCTTTGATACTGACAGGGACTCGCCGGCAATGTCGAGCAGTAAAGAGCCGTCAGCCGCCACGGCCAGCGTGGTTACGGCCACGCCGGGGCACAAGCCGTAATGGCGCAGAAAGTTTTTGACTGGCTCATCCATTTTGAGGCTGCTGACCTGGCCCTTTTCCCCGGCAGCCAGCGCTGTCAGCGGCCGCACCGACCGTTCCGGGCAAGCCTGCTCATCGTAGGGAATGAGTTCATTTTGAGGGCTAAGGGTAGGATGGCCCAGAAAGATGGCCAGTCGTTCGGCCAGGTCATCGGGGGTAACGTGTTCAAAGCGGCAGGCAATCTCGTCGGCTTCGAGCGGGTCAATGCCCAGCTTTTCGGCAAAAAAGACTTCCCACAAGCGCCGGTTGCGCAAAACCCGGCGGGCCAGAACCTCGGCTTTGGCCGTCAGGCTGACCCCGCGATACGGTTCGTACTCAATCAGCCCTTTATCCACCAGCCGCCGGCACATCTCGTTGGCCGATACCGGCGAAACGGCCAGCTCTTGCGCCAGCATGGGAATGGGCACGGGGTGTCCCTCCGTTCGCAGCAGGGCAATGCGGAGCAGATACATCTCGATGCTTTCGCTCATCATGTCGTCGTCAAATTTATGGTGTGCCATAACAAAACCACTTTTTGTAATAAGGTTTACCTTATGGAGGAATTATGGCATACAAGCCCAACCCCGCCTAGTGACAAATATCATTAGAAAAGCAGGCAAGTGTCATCTCGAGTTTTAATCAAGGTTAAAAGTAAATTGACGTCCGGTTAAAATCGGAGGGCTGGGCTTGACACCTCAATTTGGCCTCTGCTAAAATCCCCTGCCAACGCCGGGTTGCTGACGCCTGCCCGTAGGTTACACCCATAAAGGGTTCGAGTCTGAGCGCCGTATCATGCCGTAGTAACCCGGTGTAGAAATTGGAGTCCAAACCTTGGTTTGGAAAGCCCAAAGCAAGCTTTGGACTCCGGTTCAAGCCAAAATAAAACACACGCCATCCATTTTGGCTGGCCGGCCTTTTTAACCCCACCTTGTGAGGAAACCTGAGATGAACCTGCGAATTTGCCACCGACTCTGTATCAGCCTGATCGTCCTGCTGGGCATGGTGAGCCTGGCTCTGCCTGTCCTGGCCCACCGGCCCGTCCTCCCCGGCCAGCAGGCTGCGGCCCCGTCCGCCGGAACTGTGCCCTTCACCACCGAACTCCGCTCCACCGGCTACATCAAAGGGCTGTACATCACCTACTATGGCATGGGGTCAGAGCCGCATCGCACCCGCGCCCAGGAGCTGCTGGAAACCACCGAACTGAACGCCATTGTGATGGATGTCAAAGGGGATTTTGGCTGGTTGCCCTACAGCAGCACTGTCCAAACCGCGCTCGACATCGGCGCGGGCAACCGCCCGATGGTCCGGGATTGGGCCGCCTGGATGGGTTGGTTCAAGGAGCGCAATATTTACACCATCGCCCGGATTGTAGTCTTTAAAGAACGACGCCCTGGCCTGCGGCGCACCGGAGTGGGCGCTGC